>NZ_JAOTQU010000020.1:0-143705 GCF_025685765.1 Pseudomonas sp. PDM13
TGAAGTGAACAGGGTCGTTGCCAAGAGGGCCGAAGGCGTCATCACCGTCTGTGCCTTGCACGCCCAACTCCATTTCGAGCGCCTTGATGTCCATGCGGGCGCCATTAGCGAACTCGATGAATTCGATGCGATTTCCGTATCCAGTGTATTGGTTGGTTATCGTTACCTGATCGTTGGCACTGTAGTGAACGGTGAGGTTTCCACCGGATCGGCTCAGGCTCAGGTCGGAGCGATTGATGCCCTCGCCAAAGCGGATGACATCGACGCTGGGCAGGCCCCAGCCCACCGAGGTGTCGACGATCACGTCCTGGCCATCGCCAAGGTCGAAGACATAGGTGTCGCTACCTTCATGACCATCGAGCGTATCGTTGCCCTTACCGCCGATAAGGAGGTCGTTTTCCTTGTAGGCGGTCAGTGAGTCGTTACCGGCACCACCGATCAGGGTATCGTTGCCGCCATTGCCAACAACTGTGTCATCACCGTTACCGGCAAATATCAAATCACTGCTACTTGTTCCCGCAAGTGAGTTACTGGATGCGTCGCCAAATTGCAGATGTAATCCTGTGTTGGTGTAGAGGCTTTTGAGATGTTGCAAATTGGTGGTGGAAAGTTGCTCTATCAAGTTTGGAAGTAGATTGCTTATCACACTGTAAGTTGCCGGCTTATCTTTCCAGATGCGAGTGAAGTCCAATGCATCACTGGTAGCTTTGAGCGGGTTGCTTGCAGCGGTGGTGTTTAATAGCTCGAAGGTTTTGGTGTAATCCAGTTTTAACCCGGAGGTTGTGAGATTTACGTCGATCAGATCCACGTAGGGTTTCAGTGTTGTCTGCAACGCAAGACCATCAAGAATGGACTGTTTGAGCTTCTCGTACGCTTGGTCCAGCAGGCCAATCTGGGCAGCATTGAAGCCAAGGCTACTCTCATCGATTACAACCACACCTTGGCTGGTGGAGTAGGTGTTGTTGCCGGTATTGGCGCCGATACCAAACGACAGCGTCAGGCTGTTTGCGTCTGAACCCACCTTGCCGAACTTGAGGATGTTCTGCGCATTGAACACTTCGAGGGCTTTCACACGCTCAAGAAGCTTTTGGGTGCTCTGCTGTGCTTCGGTCGGTTGAGCAGAGTTGGCCTCCCAGGAGTACTGGAAGCGCACATCGGTGGTGCCGTTATCCAGCGCGTCGATGCGTTCATCGAAGGTCTGGTAATCGGCGCTCTTGGCCCATTCGGCGATCAGTTGATCCAGCAGGCCCATCTGCTCTTCGCGGGTCTGTGCCTGGGAGTAGGTGGCCAGCAGGGTCTTGAGTTCGGCATTGAGCATCGAGGCTTCGCGCAGGTCACGCACCGCGCCAGAGCCTTTCATGTCCGGCAGCGCCTTGGCCGTGTCGTCCAGGGCGATGGGGTCGGTGAACTCGCGATAGAAGGGGTTGCTGGCCAGGTCCAGGTTGGCGGCCAGGCTCTGGTTGGCGTTGACGGTGCCTTCACTGCCATCGCCACGGACGAAGCTGCCGACGGCGCTGATCAGGTTGCCGTTGGAGTTGTGGTTGCTCGCCGTCGAATCCAGGTTGATGGCGACGATATTGTGCTCGGCCAGGGTCTTGAGTTCACCTGCCTGGGCAATGCCGTCCTGGTTGGCGTCCTGCCAGATCTTCACATTGGCGAACTGGGTGTCCTGGGCATCGAAGACGCCATCGCCATTGCTGTCGAAGTCCTTGAGCGCATCGAAGCCATTGCTGGCCTTCTGGCCGTTGGCTTTGACGGTGTCGACGCCGAACAGTTCGCCGCCATTGTCGATCTGGCCGTTGCCATTGCGGTCCAGCACGAGGAAGCCGTCGTCGCCCTTGACCCAGCCGGTGCCGGTTTTCAGGCCGTCGCCATCGAAGTCGAAGGTGATGCCAGCGCTGGCGCCGACGGTCTCGATGCCGTCGCCGTCAAGGTCAAGGCTGAGAGGGTCGCGGCGTTCGACGAAGGAGTTGGCAGAGTTAAAGTCGTTATTGACCTCGGGCATTATTCCTAATGGATCCCAAGAGACCAGAATGTCGGACCAGTAATCGACTGCTAATTGTTGAGTCTCTTTAGTGAGCTCTACTACGTCAAAAATGACCTCTCCTAGTTCGAAGTAGAACTCTGGGAACCATTCTGCCAAGAGGTCGTTGAAGATTGTCCCAAAAATAACCCCTCCCATGAATGCACCTATGGCAGGAGCGCTAATAGCAGAGGCTGCTCCGCCCGCCGCTGCGGCGATAGCAGTGCCAATATATGCTCCAAAGGTTGCCCCTGCTGCCCCCAAGGCCGCGCCCACAACTACCTTTCCCATTTTGGTGCTGTCGCCTTTCTGATAGGCTTCATAGCCTTCAATCAAGGGCATGATGGCACCAGTCACGGAACCGCCTCGTCGTAGTAGCTCTCCAACTATTTTTCTCGCCTTTGTCAAGTCATCTATTTCTGCGCTTGCACTTAAGACGGACTCTTTGATTTCACTGGATAGCTTGTTTAGCCCTTTTCTAAGGCTTTCTTTTATTTCTGCATCAGTGATGCGCTCTATGTACTTTGGAGAGAAATCAGTTGCGTCAGCAAAGTCTTTGAATTTTTCTCTTATTTGTGTTGTTAGTTTGCTTATTGTGTCTTCGTTTAAATGGTCGCTAATCTCTTTCCCTAGTTTTTCTATTAGGGTGGGTATGTTGCTGTAGAGGTCTTCAGGTTTGGGTATTATGTCCATTTATTTTGTTCCGTAAAATTGCTTCAAGATGAAGGCGGTAGCAGCAAATTGGCAGACTGCTGTTGTCCAGCCAAGCGTTGTTATGAGGAGTATGAATAAGAAGTCATGGGTATATAAAAGGCTACCCCATGGTGAGAGATATTTTCCGTTGTACCAAAATGCGCATGTCCCGGCGACGAGGGCGCCGAATAGAGTGGATATGATTATCTTGATCGTTTCTGTGGTGTTGTGATTTTGGATGTTCTCGAGGATCTTGTTTTCTCTTATGTAGCTTGGCAGGTAGAGAGTTATTAGTAGTAACCATGCTGTTATGGCTAGGTCTGTCATGGCCACAGTGCTGGATATTCTTTGAGGGTCTTTAAAGGGTACTTCAAAGACCCTTTTTATGTTTGGGTACCAGAGTGTCCAGTATTGCTTTGATTGTATTGCTGCATGCAGCGTTTCTTGATAAGTGGGGAGCCATAAGCAGAGCGCAAAAAATGGTATGGCAAGTAAGCAGTATTTGCTTGTGGCTGTTTTTATTGATAGGTGAATGATTTTTCTCAACATAAGTGTGCTCCGAACTATTGCTGGTGAGAGAGTTCACCGCTCCCCCAAACTCTCATCCTGATATTCCTTCAACGGACTCAGGAAATAATCGATCACCTTTCTCTTGTCCGTCTTCACTTCCGCCCGCACGGCCATGCCGGGGGAGAGTTCGATGCGGTTGTCGCCGACCTGGATGCTGTTTTCCTTGAGCAGGATGCGGGTGCTGTAGACCAGGCCGCGTTTTTCGTCGTCGATGGCGTCGTTGGAGATGCTTTGCACGGTGCCGTGCACCACGCCGTATTTGGTGAAGGTGAAGGTCTCTACCTTGATCTCCACCTCCTGGCCGGGGTGGACGAAGCCGATGTCCTTGTTCTCCAGCATGGCTTCCACTTCCACCGGCTGGTCGCTGGGGACGATGACCATCAGTGGCTGGGCTTCGGTGACCACGCCGCCGTTGGTGTGGATGGCCAGTTGCTGCACGGTGCCGTCCACCGGGGCGGTGAGGCGCATCAGGCGGTCGCGCTGTTCGGCCTTCTTCAGTTCCTGGGCGAGGGAGGCGGCGCGTTGTTCGGATTCATGCTGCAGGTCGAGCATGGCGCGGCGGGTCTGGGCCAGTACGGTATTGCGCTGGCGTTCGGCGGCGCTGCGGGCGGCGGTGAGTTCGATGACGCGGGCCTGCTGGATGGCCAGTTCACGCTCCTGGTCGAGGCGTGCCTGCTCCTTCTCCAGGTAGGCGTGCTTGGCCACGTAGGCCTTGTCCAGCAGGCGCTTGTAGTCGGCGGAGAGCTGGCGGGTGATGGGCAGGGATTCCTCCAGCTTGGCCACCCAGGCCTTGGCCGCCTGGATTTCGGCGACGCGTTGGTCGATCTCCGAGTCGGCCTGGTCGAGGGTGCTGCGCAGTTCCAGGTACTGGCCCTGCAGCCAGCGCTGGGCGGCCAGTTGCTGCTCGGGGCTGGCCTCGGGGATGAGCGCGGCGAGGGAGGTGGGTTCGCCGCCGTCCTGGATGGCGTCGAGCAGGGCGCGGGCGCGGGCGCTGTCCACCTGGGCGGCGAGCAGGTCGCTCTTCAGGCGGTCGACGTCGGCACCGGTGATCTGCGCATCGAGGTCCACCAGCAGGTCGCCGGCCTTGACCTTCTGCCCGTCGTAGACGTGGATCGCCTTGACCACCGCCACCTCGCTGGGCTGGATGATCTTGGTCTTGCCGCTGGGCACGATCTTGCCGGTGGCGGTGGCCACCACGTCGATCTCGCCGACACAGGCCCAGATCAGCGCCAGCACGGCGAAGGCGATGATCGCCCACTGGATGTAGCGCGGCGCCGGGTGCGGCGGCTGCTCCTGCAGGGCCAGGGCGGCGGGGAGGAATTGCACCTCGTGGCTCAGGCGCTGCGGCGCGTCCATGGCCTTGCGGTGGCGCCAGGCGTGACGCCAGGCACTGCGGTAGCGGTTGATCAGTTCGCGTTTTGCGCTCATGGCCTGGGCATCCGTGCATGGGGGGCGAGGCTCGCCCCGGCCCTCTCCCGGCGGGGGAGGGCGTGATTCGGTTCGGTCCGGGTTGGCATGCGTCTCAGCCCTGTTGCAGGCGGTGCAGACGCGAGTAGTGGCCGGCTTGGTGGGTCAGCAGTTCGGCATGGGTGCCTTGCTCGACGATCTGCCCGCGGTCCATCACCACGATGCGGTTGGCATCGCGTACGGCGGAGAGGCGGTGGGCGATGATGATCACCGTGCGGCCTCGGCAGATGTCCTTCATGTTCTGCTGGATGATGCGTTCGGACTCGTAGTCCAGCGCGCTGGTGGCCTCGTCGAAGATGAGGATGCGCGGGTTGCCGATCAGCGCCCGGGCGATGGCCACGCGCTGGCGTTGGCCGCCGGAGAGCGAGGCACCGTGCTCGCCCACCACCGTGTCGTAGCCCTCGGGCAGTTCGAGGATGAACTCGTGGGCGCCGGCCAGCTTGGCCGCCTGCATCACCACCTCGATGGGCGCGCCGGGGTCGGTGAGGGCGATGTTCTCGCGGATGCTGCGGGCGAACAGCATGTTGTCCTGCAGCACCACACCTATCTGCCGGCGCAGCGAGGAGACGTCCGCCAGGGCCAGGTCCATGCCGTCCACCAGCACCCGCCCGCGCTCGGGCGTGTAGAGGCGCTGCAGCAGGCGGGTGAGGGTGCTTTTGCCGGAGCCGGAGCGCCCGACCACGCCGATCACCTCGCCGGCCTGGATGCTCAGGCTCACCCCGCGCAGCACCTCGGAGCCGTCCGGGCGGTAGCGGAAGTGCACCTGGTCGAATTCGACGTTGCCACGGATCGGCGGCAGCGCACTGCGTGCTGCCTGGGACAGCTCGGTGCGGGTGTTGAGGATGTCCCCCAGGCGCTGCACCGAGACGCCGGTCTGCTGGAAGTTGGTCCACAGCTGGGCCAGGCGCATGATCGGCTGCGACACCCGCCCGGCGAGCATGTTGAAGGCGATCAGCTGGCCGACGCTGAGGTCGCCGTCGATCACCAGCCGCGCGCCCAGCCACAGGGTCGCCACCGTCACCAGCTTGCCCACCAGCCCCACGCCCTCGTTGGCGATGGTCGACAGGGTCTGGGTCTTGAAGCTTGCCGCCACGTAGCCGGCCAGCTGGTTGTCCCACTTGCGGTTGATCTGCGGCTCCACCGCCATCGCTTTGAGGGTGTCGATGCCGTTGACCGTCTCCACCAGGAAGGCCTGGTTCTCCGCGCCCCGGGCGAAGCTCTCGTTGATGCGGGCGCGCAGCACCGGGGTGATGATCAGCGAAATGAGGAAGTACAGCGGCAGCGACAGCAGCACCACCAGCGTCAGCCAGCCGCTGTAGAAGAACATCACGGCGATGAACACCACCGAGAACAGCACGTCCAGCACCAGGGTGATGGCGTTGCCGGTGAGGAAGCTGCGGATGTTCTCCAGCTCGCGCACCCGCGCCACCGAATCGCCCACCCGGCGCGCCTGGAAGTAGGCCAGCGGCAGGGTCACCAGGTGGCGGAACAGCCGAGAGCCCAGCTCCACGTCTATGCGGCTGGCGGTGTGGGCGAACACGTAGCTGCGCAGGCCCGACAGCGCCGTCTCGAACAGCATGATGCCGAGCAGGCCGATGGCGATCACATCCAGGGTCGACAGGCCGCGGTGCACCAGCACCTTGTCCATCACCACCTGGAAGAACAGCGGCGTCAGCAGCGCGAAGATCTGCAGCACGAAGGACACCAGCAGCACTTCGCCCAGCAGCTTGCGGTATTTGACGATGGCGGGGATGAACCAGGTGAAGTCGAACTTTGCCAGCTCGCCGGCCAGGGAGGCCTCGGAGCGGATCAGGATCAGCTCACCGCCCCAGCGCTCGGCCAGGGCTTCGAACTCCAGCACTTCCGGGCGCTGGGCGCGCGGGTCGTGGATCAGCGCCTTGCCGTCGTCCAGCCGCGCGATGATGAAGAAGCCGCCCTCGCGGTCACAGGCGATCGCCGGCAGCGGCGTGCGCTCCAGGCGGGCGATGGTGCTGCGCGCGGGGCGTGCCTTGAGGCCGAGCTTCTTGGCGGCGAGCAGCAGCTCGGCCTTGCCGAATGGGCGGCCATCTTCGGCGAATTCGTGGGCGAGTTGTTCGGGGGAAGCGGCGACGTTATGGAAACGCGCGAGCATGACCAGGCACGCGAGGCCCGCGTCGAGCCCTTGCCCTGGCTCGTTAGGGGTGCTGTCCTGCATCAGGATTCCGTCCTTGGTGGTGGCATAGCGCCATGCAATGCGCGCGTCATTCTGCCAATACCCGCTCAGGCCGCAAAGCCGGCAGTTGATGAGCGGTTCTCATTCCTGATGGCGAAAGTGAGCAAGGCCCGATTTTGACCGGTCGGATGGGTTCGCCGGGCGATCTTCCCGGGCGAAACGGGCACAACTAGCTACATTTTCCTCAGGCAGCCGCAGCGCTGCGCATCACGGGCCAGCGGTCGTCAGGGAATCGGCGACGCGTTGGCCACCCGTTTCCGGGTTTCGCGCATTCAATTCAGGGAAGGCCGATGAACGCCACCGCCAGCATCGACGAACGCAGTTTCCGCCGTATTCTCGCCCGCAACGTGGCCTTGCCGATTGGTGTCGGCGTGCTCGGCGCCACGCTGTTCATCGCCCTGATCGGCTACCTGCTCTACGTGCTCAGCTGGGTCGAGCACACCGATATCGTCATGGGCAAGGCCAACGAGGGCTTCCGCTACACGCTGGACCGAGAATCCAGCCTGCGCGGCTACCTGATCGCCGGGGAGGACGTGTTCCTCGACCCCTTCGAGGACGCCGGGCCGCGCCTGGATTCGCGCATGGAGGAGCTGACCGAGCTGGTCAAGGACAACCCCATCCAGGTGGAGAAGATCCGCCGTATCGAGTCGATGCAGGAGCAATGGTCCCGCTTCGCCAACCAGATGATCGAGCAGCGTCGCGCCGGCCAGGACGTTACCGCCGCCGTGCGCGAGAAACGCGGCAAGCAACTGGTGGATGGCATCCGCCAGACCTTCGCCGAGTTCATCGCCGTGGAGCAGCAGCTGCGCCATGATCGCAACGAGCGGGCCAGCAACACGGCGGTGCTCACTATCGTCGCCTACCTGCTGTTCAGCCTGGGGTTCAGCGGCTTGCTGGCGTACTTCGGCCGGCGCGAGCTGCTGGGCCTCTCCAGCACCTACGGCGCGACGCTGGAACGGCAGATCGCCGACAACCAGCAGTTGCAGCAGCAGGCCTGGCTGCGCGAGGGGCAGTCGCGCCTTGCCGAGCGCATCATCGGCCAGCAGTCCTCCACCAGCATCGGCCGCGCGGTGCTGGATTTCCTCGCCCAGTACCTGGGCATGGTGGTGGGGGCGCTCTATGTGCGCCAGGAGAATGGCGAGCTGCGCCGCGTGGCGGACTACGGTTTTTCCCCCGAGGAGCAGGCCCGCGACCAGGCCTTCGCCGATGGTGCGGGGATGGTCGGGCAGGTGGCGGTCGAGCGTCGCCCCCGGGTGCTGGAGGGCCTGGCGCCGAGCTACCTCAAGGTCAATTCCGGGTTGGGCAGCGACGACCCGGTTGCGGTGATGCTCGCGCCCATCGCCACCGAAGGTAGCGTCAATGGCATCGTCGAGCTGGGCTTCCTGCGGGCGCTGGATGAGCGTGACCAGGCCTTCCTGGAGGCTATCGGCGGCAGCCTCGGCGCCTCCATCGAGGCGGCACGCTACCGCCAGCGCCTGCACGACATCCTCACCGAGACCCAGCAGCTCAACGAGGAACTGCAGGTGCAGCAGGAGGAGCTGCGCACCGCCAACGAAGAGCTGGAAGACCAGTCGCGGGTGATCCGCGAATCCCAGGCCAGCCTGGAGACCCAGCAGGCGGAACTGGAGCAGACCAACGAGCAGCTCAACGAGAAGACCCTGCGCCTGCAGGAGCAGCGCGACACCCTGGACGAGCGCAACCACGCCCTCGACCAGGCCCGCAAGGAGCTGGAGCGGCGTGCCGACGAGCTGGAGCGGGCCAGCCGCTACAAGTCCGAATTCCTCGCCAACATGTCCCACGAGCTACGCACACCGCTGAACAGCTCGTTGATCCTCTCCAAGCTGCTGTCGGAGAACCGCAAGGGCAACCTCGACGAGCAGCAGGTGAAATACGCCGAACTGATCTACAACTCCGGCAACGACCTGCTGCGCCTGATCAACGACATCCTCGACATCGCCAAGGTCGAGGCCGGGCGCCTGGAGATCCGCCCCGAGCAGACCGAGCTGGCACGCCTGGTGGAGAACCTGGAGAACCTCTTCCGGCCCCAGGCGGCGGAGAAGTCGCTGGTCTTCGAAGTGCAGGTGGAAGCCGCCGCGCCCAGGCAGTTCTTCAGTGACAGCCAGCGGGTGGAGCAGATCCTCAAGAACCTGCTCTCCAACGCCTTCAAGTTCACCCAGGAGGGCAGCGTGCGCCTGCGCGTGCGGCCCGCCGACAATGGCATCGCTTTCGATGTCGCCGACACCGGCATTGGCATCAGCGAGGAGCAGCGGGGCTTTATCTTCGAGGCCTTCCGCCAGGCCGACGGCACCACCAACCGGCGCTTCGGCGGCACCGGGCTGGGCCTGTCCATCTCGCGCAACCTGGCGGAGATGCTCGGCGGCACCATCGAAGTCAGCAGCGAGCCGGGGCAGGGCAGCCTGTTCACCCTCTGGCTGCCGGAAAACTACCTGGCCAAGGAAACCGCGCCAATTCCCGCCCAGCCCGAACCCCTGCCCGAGCCGCCGCGCCTGGGTGACGAGAGGCCGGAGGCGCCGAGCTTCCCCGACGACCGCGAGCTGCCCCACCGGGGCGGGCGCTGCGTGCTGGTGATCGAGGACGAGCCCAAGTTCGCGCAGATCCTCTACGACCTGGCCCACGAACTCGGCTACCGCTGCCTGGTGGCCCACAGCGCCAGCGAGGGCCTGCGCCTGGCCGGCGAGCATGGGCCGGATGCGGTGCTCCTCGACATGCGCCTGCCAGACGACTCCGGCCTCTCGGTGCTGCAGCGGCTCAAGGAGAGCTCGCGTACCCGGCACATCCCGGTGCATATCGTTTCCACCGACGACCGCACCGAGCCGGCGCTGCACCTGGGCGCCATCGGCTACGCGCAGAAGCCCACCACCCGCGAGCTGCTGGTGGAGGTCTTCTCGCGCCTGGAGGCCAAGCTCACGCAGAAGGTCAAGCGCGTGCTGGTGGTCGAAGGGGATGCCTCCCAGCGCGACAGCATCGCCCGCCTGGTGGGCGACGAGGACATCCAGGTGGTCACCGCCGAGCGCGGCCAGGAGGCCCTGGAGCAACTGCGCGAAACCCAGTTCGACTGCATGATCATCGACCTCAAGCTGCCCGACATGCATGGCAACGAGCTGCTCAAGCGCATGGCCGCCGAAGACCTCGGCGCCTTCCCGCCGGTGATCGTCTACACCTCGCGCAACCTCACCCGCGACGAGGAGGAGGACCTGCTCAAGCACTCGCGCTCGATCATCATCAAGGGGGCGCGCTCCCCCGAGCGGCTGCTGGACGAGGTCACGCTGTTCCTGCACAAGGTCGAGTCGACCCTCTCCAGCGACCGCCAGCGCATGCTGCAGACCGCGCGCAACCGCGACAAGGTGTTCGAGAAGCGCAAGGTGCTGGTGGTGGACGACGACGTGCGCAACATCTTCGCCCTGATCAGCGCGCTGGACGAGAAGGGCGCCCAGGTGGTGACCGCGCGCAACGGCCAGGAGGCCATCGAGAAGCTGGACGAAAACCCCGACATCGACCTGGTGCTGATGGACGTGATGATGCCGGTGATGGACGGTTTCGAAGCCACCCGGCGCATCCGCGAGGAGCCGCGCTGGGCCAAGTTGCCGATCATCGCCGTCACCGCCAAGGCGATGAAGGATGACCAGGAGCAATGCATGCGCGCCGGTGCCAGCGACTACCTGGCCAAGCCCATCGACCTGGAGCGCCTGTTCTCGCTGATCCGCGTGTGGCTGCCGAAGCTGGAGCGTTTCTGAAGCAGGGCGCGGCGAGGGTCGCTGTGCCGCTGTTCAGCTGCGCAGTTCACGGAGTTCGCTGGTCAGGGTGTCCAGGCGCAGCAGGCGCCCGGTGCAGTCGAACAGCCGCCAGTCGTGCTCCAGGGAGCGGCTCTGCAGGGGCGTATCGGACGGCCACTCCAGCTCGGCGCAGGTCTTCAGGGTGCGCGGGTTGACCAGTCGCCAGTGCGTCATTTCCGTATCCGTCGCTGTGCCGAGGAGCAGCCAGCCGTCGGCCAGCTTGAGGTTCGTCTTGTCGACCTGGTCCGCGGTGACGTCCGGCAGGGCGATCTCGCGGCTGCCGCCGTGGGTGTGTATCAGCAGGCTTTGCTCGCCCGCCTCGTTGCCGCGGAACCAGACTTCCAGCAACCCGCCGTCCGGGTTGGGGACGTAGAACCCCCCTTCATGGCGGGACGGCAGCACCTCGTAGCGATGGGTCAGGCGCCGCGTCGGCAGGGCGTAGCGCCAGAGCTCGGTGCCGCCGCGGCCATCTTCCACCAGCCATTGCTCGAAGCCGGCGCAACCCTGGAAGGCGAGCAAGTGCCCCGGCAGGTCGCTGACGTGCCAGACCACGGCGAAGGCCCGGTCGACATCCACCACGCGCACGCTGCGGCTGTTGCCGATGGTCCAGGAGGTGCCGTCGAATTCATGGGCGTGGAAGTCCATCGCCAGCACGCCGAGGTCGGTGGCCTTGCGGCTGACCAGGTCGAGCTTGGTGATGCGCCAGACCTGGTCGCGCCGGGCCAGCGCCAGGGCCGCGCGGCGGTTGCGGGCGAGAACGATGCGGTGGCCGGGCTCGGCGAAGCGGAACAGCGTTCGGCCCAGGTCGTCCAGCACCGCCAGGCCGGCTTCACCTAGGGCCACCAGGGTGCGCCCCTCGGCCAGGGGCGCGGCGTCGAGGATGGCCCGCTGGCCGGCCGGCGGAGCCTGCCACTGCAGCGGCGGGTTCTGTTGCAGCAATGGCGAGGCGTCCTGTTCCGGCAGCCCCTTGGGCGGCAGGTCGGCTTGCAGCAGCTTGTCCTGGCTGAGGTTGAGCAGGCTCTGCAGGTCGCGCCGGGACAGGTTGATCCGGCTCCGGGCGTGGTCTTCCAGCAGGGGCGGCAGTACCAGCCGCGCCAGCCGTTGCAGCTGTTCGTTGCTGCGGGCGCGGGGCACGGTACCGACCCGGTTAAGCGCCTGGGCCAGGGCCAGGCGCTCGCTGGCCAGCGTCGGGTCGTCACGCAGCGACTTCAGGCGTGCCGCGTAGGCATCCAGGGTGTCGGGCAGCAGCACGGCGCGCTTCACCAGGGCTTCGGCACTGAGGCCGCCGCCGGCTTCCTCGGCACACAGCAGCCACTGGGCGGCCAGCGCCTGCTTGTCCGGCAGCGGCCAGATGACGTCCACGGCTTCCAGCCAGTCGCCCCGGGCCACCAGCATCTCGGCCCAGTCCTGGCGCAGGCGCTGCGCGGCCTGGGGCCACTTCTTCCCGAGCATCTCCACGGCATTGGCGAAGGCGTTGTCGCGGCGCGCCACCTGCAGCGCGGTGCGCCAGTCGCCGGCCAGGCAGTGCAGGCGCACGATGCTGTCGGCCGGCATGTCCCAGGCCAGTGCCAGGTCGGCGGCCTGGCGGAAGCGCAGGTGGCGCTCCAGGTAGTCCAGGGCTTCCTGGCGAGCCTTGAGCAGCTCGGCGAGGATGAACACCGCCTCGTCGATGCGCCCCTCGCGGTCGAGCTTCTCGAAGTGCTGGCGATAGAGCGTGCGCAGGTGCGCTTCGAGGTCCTCGCCCAGGGAGATGGCGGTGCCCGGGCCCGTGCGCTTGCCGAGGTCGAGATCGTCGCGCCGTGTCGGCGTGCCGAAGGCCTGGCCCAGGTTGCCCTGTTCGCCGCCCAGGGGCAGCGCGTGGCGCAGGGCTTCGGCGATGTCGCCTTCCTCGAACATCTTCAGCATGCGCCGCATGTAGGCACTCTGGCGGCGGTTGAGCAGCTCGCTGAACTTCGAGGTGATGGCCAGGGAGGTGAGGAAGCGCCGCCAGGCGCTCGGCCCGCGTGGCGCCTGGGTGGCGCGGGACTTGATGGGCGGGGCGGCAGGGGCCTTGGCCGACGCTTGAGCAGGCGCCGAGGGCTGTGCGGTCCAGCCTTGCGGGTCGCCCTTGAAGAAGCGTCGCAGCGCGGCGAAGAACAGCATCGCGATAAGCACCGCAAGGGTGATCAGGATGACGATCAGGACGGTGTCCGAACCGTCGCTCGGCGCTTCCACCACCGGTGTCGCGCTGAGGGTGGGCGGCGGGAGGTTCGTCGGTTGCCTCATCGCATCGCGGATGAAGTTGCCCACCATCATGATGGCGAACAGCGACAGCCAGAACGCCCAGCTGGCGCTGATCCCCGACTTGCCGGAGACAGCGCGCGAGGGGGTCTTGCGCGGGGTAGGTCGGCTGGCAGTGCCTTTGCCGGCGGCGGCCTGTTGCTGCAGCAGCGACTCGAGGAAGGCGTCGCGCTCCGGGCTCGGCGGCTTGACCTTGCCATCGAGGATGGCGTGGATGTCCTTGATCGGCGGCAGCACCTCCAGCATCGGCGGCGGCAGGATGGCACGGCAGTCGTAGGTGTCCAGCAGCGGGTAGCCGTCGAGGGCGATGTGTTCCTCCAGGGCCAGGCGCCGGGCATCGGCCAGGCGCAGTGCCTGCACCCGGCCGCCACGCACCAGCCAGAGATCGGCGGCCGGCAGCGTTGCGCGCTCTTCGGCGGACAGCTCCGCGGAGCACAGGCCTCCACTCTTCAGCGCCAGCAGCGGCCAGCCGACCAGGCCGTCGCAGTCCATGGGCCGGGCGCTGGCGAAACGCAGCAGGTCACCTTCGGCGAAGCGCCAGGCGCTGGCGTCGGCGTGCCAGTGGTGCAGCAGCAACGCCGTGCGTTCCTCGGCGCCCAGCCAGTCGGCCGGCAGCCAGAGCCCGGCCACCTTGTGGCGGCCCTTGAGCAGCGGCTGGCGAACCTGCGCATCCGCCGCGTTCATGGCTGGGCTCCTGGGTCATCGGCCAGGGTGCATTGGGCGCGCAGGCGTATCACCCGGCGCTGGCTGCAATACACCACCAGCTCGCGGGCATGGGTGAGGATGGCCAGCAGGCCGCTGGCGGGGCAGACGCTGAGGCGGGCGATGGGATCGGGGGAATCGAAGAATCTGTGATGGGTGCTGCCGTCGTACAGGCTCAGGCCCTTGCGGTCGCTGGTCATCAGCACCAGCGACAGGGCCTGGGTTTCGCGATCGGCCACCAGGCCCTGGGCGCTCCAGCCGCCGGGCACATCGAGTGTCCAGTCCTCCGCGCCTTCGCCCTGAAGCCCCTTGGGGCGGCAGAGCCGCCATTGTTCATGGGGAGTGGCATCCATCAGCAGGGCACAGGCGGGCAGGGAGTACGAATTGGCAACGCGGGCGATGAAGGCCTTGCAGGTGCCGCCGGCCTCACCGACGCGCAGGCGAACATTGGTCCGGTGGCTCGACAGCATTTCCTGCAGGACGACGCTCTGGTCGCGCTTGTACAGGTAGTAGAGCCGGCCGTCCTCGAAGCTGGCCATGGCCAGCACATCGGAGTCCAGCCGATGCAGGGGTGGCGGTTCGTGGCTGGCGGCCTGCTTGTCGCGGTTCCAGTACAGCAGGTGCCCGGCGGCATCCAGCAGGTACAGACGCTGGCCGTTGTGATTGCTGTTGACCAGGGCCAGCGGCAACAGGTTGGCGGTGCCCGGTGGGGCCTTGAGCTCTTCCAGCGGCGGGCGCTTGATGGCGCCGAAGCCCTGCAACTGCCAGAAACGCAGGTAGGCGCCGGTGTCCACGATGGCGCCGAGGCTCTTGCCCTGGAACGCCATGGCCAGCGGCTGGTTGCCGGCGGGCCAGTTCTGCTGGCGCACCTTGGTGACGATGGTCTTCTTGCCGTGGAGCGGTGGCAGCTTGAAGACCAGCGCGCCCTTCTGGTCGAGCAGCGTCAGTGCCACCATCTGCCCGGAACGGGCGATCACCGGCGGCAGGGTCAGCGCCACACGCTGGGTGTGCAGCACCCCAGGTTGGGCGAGTGCCTGTGGCCCGGGCTGGGTCATCAGGCCGAACTGCCCGCTCAGCAGGCGCTTGCCGATGGTCGGGGGTGGCAGCGGCAGGTCGAGGCTGCGACGGCTGCGGGCCTGTTGCAGGGTGATCTCCAGCGCCTTGCCATCGAGGTGGGTGGTGATCTGCAGCCCGTGGCTGATGCCCGCGTCTTCGGCCGTGCCGCCGATCAGCCAGCGCTCGTCCGGCTGCGCTGGCAGCGCGTCGGCCATGGCTTGCCAGGTTTGCCAGTGGGCGGGTTCGGCAGCCGTCCAGCTGCGGGCCTCGAGCACCCGGGTGAGGTCGGCGGGGCCCTGCAGGCCGTCGTGCCAGGCCGGGCGTTGGAGGATGCCCCAGCGCAGTTCGCCGTCGGCTTCCCGCGCGCGGCGGGCGAGGAGGATCAGCATCGCCAGGTGGGCCAGGCGCGGTGCGCCCAGTTGCCGGGGGCCGGCGTCGAACAGGGCGACGATCAGCCGGCTGCTGTGCCGTGCGCGCTGCTGGGGGGCGAGGAACAGGTGCTCGCCGCCGGCGGCGCGGCGGAGGAACTCATCGGGAATCTCGTCGGCCAGCAGCCACTCGCTGGAGAGCAGCCGCTCATAGGGCCCGCGTCGTTGCAGGTCACCCAGGCCATCGGGTTCGGGCGGGCCGTTGGGTGTGCGCTCGCGGAAGGGGCCGACCAGGGCTTGCAGGCGACCGAGCATCGCAGCGAGCTGTTCGGCGAGTTCCGGAGCCACGCCTTCCAGCAGGGGGTGCCAGGGCTTCAGGGCGTCGGGCAATTGCATGGTCAGCGTTCCTGCCAGTGGTCGAGGATGCGCGCCAGGTGGCCCTCGGAGAGCGGCAGCTGGCGGTCCAGCGGCACCGCCCTGGCCGGCGTGGGCCAGAGCAGCAGGGGAACGCGGCCGTGGCGCTTGGCGAGGGCGCGGGCGAGCAGGTCCAGCGGCGCATCGGGGCTCAGCCGGGTCGGCAACCAGAGTTCGGGGGCCAGCTCGCAGGGGGCGGCATAGTCGATGCCGTCCACCCAGGGCAGGGCCGCGGGCTCGCCGATCACCACCAGCAGGTCATCGCTGGCGGTGGCGTGCAGGCTCGCCAGCTGTTCTCCGGGCAGGGCGGACAGGCGCGCATGCAGGCGCCGGGCGGCTTCGCCCCAGGCCACGGCGGCACGGGGTTCCAGGGCCTGGGCGCGGGGTTGCCAGCGCCAGGCCTGCTTCAGGGGGCTCATGCGGGTGTGGCGAGGCGGGCGACCAGGCGCTCACGCAGCTCGGCCAGCATCGGCGGCAGGGCGTCGGCGAGGAAGTTGGCGTCGATCTCCCGCAGCACCGCTTCCACGCTCGCGCCCTGGGCGTCGTCCAGGCAGGCGCGGGCTTCTTCGGCCAGGCGGCTGACCCGCGACAGCGGCTGCAGGGTGGCTTCTTCCACGGCATTGAACAGGTTGTCGTTGCTGGCATGGGCGAACAGCTCGCGCAGCACCTCGCGGCCGTGCTGTTGGGCTTCCTGGGTCGGCAGCACGTAGAGCAGCGGCCAGAGGTCGGCCTCGGTGGCGTGCAGGCGCCCGCCGAGCAGCGCGGCGGCGGCGATCAGGCGCTGGGACTTGACGATACGGCGGTCCGAGAGCTGCACGCCGGCTTGGCGCAGGCGGCGGATGGCATCGGCCAGGGCCGGGCGCGCGGCGTCCAGGTTCACCGTCTTCATGGCGCGGCCGAGGGTATCGAGGTAGCCCAGGTTGTGCTGCCCGACGATGGGCGTCTGCTCGGCCTGCCAGCCGCCGGCGAGCATGGCTTCGAGCTGGTGGTCCGGCACCGCTTCGACGAACAGGTGCAGCAGGAAGCGGTCGCCGAAGGCGGCCAGGGCCTCGTCCTCGGGCAGGCCGTTGGCGGCGCCGACGCAAACCCGCAGCGGGCAGTCGAGCTGGGTGTGGCCACGGCGGAAGCGCCGTTCGTTGAGCACGCCGAGCAGGGTGTTGAGGATGGCGGTGGAGCCGAGGAATACCTCGTCGAGGAAGGCGATGTCGGCTTCCGGCAGCATGCCGCTGACGTCGGTTTCCACGGTGCCTTCGCGCAGCTTGCGCAGGTCCACCGGGCCGAACAGTTCCGACGGTTCGGTGAAGCGCCCCAGCAGGTATTCGAAATAGCGCCCGCCCATGGCCTGGGCGACGCGGCGCACCACGGCGCTCTTGGCGGTACCGGGCGGGCCGACCACCAGCAGGTGCTCCTGGGCCACGGCGGCGAGGACGATGAGTTCGGCGAGCTGGTTGCGGCCGATAAGGCCGGTGGTGGCGGTGCGGATGGCGTCCCTGATGTGCCGGGCGGCCTCGTGGATATCGTTCAAGACTGCTTCTTCCCTGTGAGCGAGGTGCGGATTTTCCGGGAAAAGCAGGCGCTGTCAAAGCGCTATTACGGCAGTTCGTCGGCTGGCGCACATCCCGGCCCGGCTCCGTGGGGAGCCGGGCCGGGCGGCTCAGTCGATGGTGGGCGAGGCCAGGCGCACGCCGCGCGGTGGCTTGGCCAGGTAGCTCCACAGGGCATTGGCGATGGCGTTGTGGTTGAGGCCGTCGCCGAACAGCTGCTGGCCGATGCACAGGCCGAGCTGACGGTAGCTCTCGAACTGGGCCTCGTCGAAGAACTGGTCGGCGGTGCTCTGGTTGGGGAACACCGGGTTGGCGCGGGCGTAGTTGAACACGTCCACCGGCAGCGACTCGATCAGCCGCGGCTTGAGCAGGAGGATGCGGCTGGTGAGGGTGCGCGGCGCCTCGGCATCGTCGCGCCCGCCGCTGCTGAAGACGTTGAGCAGCATGGCGCAGCGACGGTCGCCGGCGGCCGGTGGCTGGCGGAAGCCATCGAGGCTGGAGAACACCTGGGATAGCAGCGGGTGGTCGAGCACGTCGCTGTCTTCCTCGATCTCCAGGGCATGGTCGATGCGCGACAGGCGGATGAGGTTGGCCAGGTCGTCGAAGCGGTAGTCCGGGTCGCAGCCGCAGTCGCACATGACGATCAGCTCGATGTCCCGCTGCGGGCGTACCAGCTCATAGGTGGCGGTGTTCTCGAAGTGGCCGCCGTCGGTGAGGTAGAGCTTGTCGCGGCGATGGCCGTGGAAGTGCGCGGTGAGTTCGTAGAACAGGTAGGTCTGCGCCGGCAGCCAGCGCGACAGGCGCTCGGAGTTCTTCGACGGGCCGGCCTGGCGCGGCGGGAAGTTGCTCTGCCACCAGGTGCCCAGGCGCACGTTGGCCAGGCCCAGGGCCAGGGAAGTACCGAGGCTGGTGGCACGGCCCAGGCCGGTGCTGAAGGCGGCGCCGGAGGTGGCCACCCACTGGCCGAGGGACAGCGGCTGGTTGATCTCGCCCTTGCCGCTGGGCGGGATGCGCACCTTGCGTTCGCCGTCGAGGATGAAGCTCACCGCTTCGGCGTCCGGGTTGCCCGGGGCGTACCAGTAGGGCGCCACGCACAGCGGCTTGCCCTTGCGGTCGCGCTGCACCAGCTGCTCGGAGGGGTCCACGGTGAGGTTCATGGTGACGTTGATCAGGTGCAGCGGGCCGGCGGTGCGGGTGCGGTAGTAGGCGTCCAGGGCGATGTCGTCGCGGGACAGGGTCTGCGCCACGCTCATGCGCTTGCGGCTCTGCCGGCTGGGCACGTCGAAGCGCTGGCCGTTGGAGGCGCCGAGGTAGGCGCGGGTCAGGCGTGCGGCGTAGAAGGCTTGCAGGGTGGAGAGGTTGATGAAACCGATGAACTGGCCGGAGACCCAGGCCAGCAGGGCGGCGACCACCGCCAGGCCGATGAGGCGCTGCAGGGCGAAGGGCGGCATGGCGTCCGGGCCGGGCACCTGGCCGTTCCAGGCCACCCATTGCACCAGCAGGCCCCAGACCAGGGCGATGCACACCAGCATGACGGTGCCGGCGACCAGGGCGATTACATCCAGCGGCAGCTTGCTCAGCCAGCTGGGCAGCGGCTTATCGTCGGAGGAGCGGGCCAGGTGGCGGGCGATCCAGGCCAGCGCCGGCAGTAGCGCGGCGGGGGCGGAGGCCTGCCAGTAGCCCTGGGCGAGCACCACATAGAGCTCCTGGGCCAACTGGTGGAGCAGCGCCAGGGCCAGCAGGGCAGCGGTGAAGGTGATGGACTGGCTCAGGGCGCGGGTCACCCGCAGGCGGTAATTGCGCACGTTGTTGGCGTCGAGGCCGGCGTCGTCTCGGCTCGGTTTGCGTTCCTGGGTGAACACCAGCGCGGCGCACCAGAGCAGCCCCAACACGGTGACGACGATCACCAGCCACAGCAGGATTTCCACCGGGTTGGTGGTGTCGGGCGTGTGGGATTGCAGGTAAATGGCGGGGATGGCCATGGCGATGATGATCACCACGGCGCAGAGGGTCGCCCAGTTGGCCAGGGCCGGCGGTTCGTCCTGGCTCTTGCGCGAGTAGATCAGCCAGTAGGCGAGCATCAGCGGCGCCACGCTGAGCAGCGTCACCACGCCGGGCACCAGTAGCAGGCTGCCGCAGAAGGGGCTGCCCGGCCAGAAATGGCAGACGGCGCCCTGGGTGAGGGCGATCAGGGCCAGCACCAGCAGCATCGGCATGCCGATCACGTACTGCACCGAGAGCCAGTTGCGCCAGGTCATCGCCAGGGCGTAGATCAGGTCGCCGGCGCCGGTGGGCGTCAGGTAGCGGCCGTTCTCCCGCAGCCAGGCGGTGGGGCCGTCACCCACCGGGGCGGCCTGGTAGTTGTCGGAGGAGTGGATGCGCCCCGGCGGCTGATAGCGCATCACCCGGTAGGCGTCGAGGGCGGCCTGGCGGGCCTTTTCCTGCTCGTCGCCGTTGACCGGGCGCAGGCGCTCGGGCTGGAACAGGCTGGAGAAGAACGAGCCCATGTAGCCGCCGCCGCTGACGGTGGAGAGGTAGTCGAAGCGGGGCAGCAGGCGGGCGCGGGGATCGTCTTCGCTGTTCTTCGGCTGGCGGTTGGCGCCGGGGTCGACGGGTGCGCGGGCCAGGGCCTGGAGCACGCCGAAGCAGAAGGTGGCGCTGCGGATGCCGCCGCCGGAGAGGGCGACGGCCCAGGGGCGGCGCGGCGACTCGTTGTCGGTGTCGAGGCCGAGGGCCTTGCGGCGCCAGGTGATCCGGTCCTGTTCCGCCTTGTACTGGTCTTCCATCCGCCGCTCCCTGGTCGCTGTTGGTCTTCGCTGAAGTCCGCCTAGTAAAGCAGGAGTCGGGCCGATTGCCATTACGGCAAGCGGGCGGCAGGGGCCTGCCGCCTCCGGCAAGCCCTGGCCTCGCCGGAGGCTCGTTGTGGGCTGCAAGCCGCGCCCGGCGTGGGTTTGCAAGCGGTTGAAGGCAAAGGTTTTTGTCGCCGAGTGCCGGTGTGGTGGGCCAGGGCTGGCACGGCCATTGCTCCCCAGGCCCTGTGCTTGAAATTCCGTATGGCAGCACACGCCGGCTTGGTGCAGTTGCAAGCCCCAGCCCTCCAACCCCGGCAGCGGTCCGCCGGGCAAGGCCAAAAGGAAACCCCATGAAGATCAACGCAGGAGTGAACGACTGGTATTCCTACATCAGGCAGTCCAACGCTATGAAAGACCCCTCGATCTCCGCCCTCGACAAGTCCGTCCAGGTCCAGGAGGAGAACGCTTCCCGTTACCAGGACAGGGTGTCCATTTCCGCGGAGGCCAAGAGCCTCCTCAGCCAGGTCGATGGAGGTTACCCAGCCCTCGCCGACGATCCGTTGAGCGGGGTGGCGCCCGAGGCGACCTACAGCCCCGCCAGCCTGCAATCGTCTGCCGCCGCTAGCGAGCCGGAAACCCAGGCCGCCACCCGCGATGGCACTGCCGTCGACTCATCAGGCCCGCCCTGGCGCGTCCTCTCCGCCGGCCAGCCCCTGACCGCCGAGACCCAGGCTGACGCCGAGGCGCGCATCGACGAGGTTTCGCGCCAACGCGTCGCCCTGTACCAGGCGGCCGTGGCAGCCGGTGCCAGTGACGAGGAGATCGGGCGGCAGATGGCCGCCTTCAATGCCGCCTTGCCGGATGACTACAAGGCCCTTGCCGGCAAGACCGAAGACCCCGCCGCCGCGTTGCGGGCCATGACCGAGGGCACGGGGCTGGCGGTCAGCCAGGACCCCGATGCGCGGTTGAGGTCGTTGGGCATGCAACTGGGTTGAGGAGGCCCACGCGATAGGCCCTGCGTTTGCGAGGAGGACGGCTGTGCGTGCGTCCCTTCGTGAGCGTGGGTCCAGCCTTGCGGCAGGCGAGTCAGGTCATGGCTTGCTGGCGCAGGGCGCGCCCTGGGGCCTGCGGGCCAGGTGCAGGGCGATCAGCAGCGCCAGGCTGAGCATCAGGCCGACGAACAGGCCGATGCCGTTCCAGCCGGCGCGATTCCAGAACAGCCCGCCGACCGTGCCAGCGATCCCCGAGCCCGCGTAATAGAACGTCTGGTACAGCGAGGCCGCCTGTCCCTTGGCCTGCAAGGCGCGGCGCCCGACCCAGCTGCTGGCCACCGAGTGGGCACCGAAGAAGCCGAAGGTGAACAGCAGCATGCCCAGCAGGATCAGCGGCAGCGGCGTGAGCAGGGTCAGGCCGAAGCCGGCCAGCATCAGCAGGATCACCACCCAGAGCACCTTCTGCCGACCGACGCGGTCCGCCAGGGAGCCGACCATGGCCGAGCTGTAGGTGCCCGAGAGGTAGACGATGGAGAGCATGCCCACCGCCGCCTGGCTGAGGTGGTAGGGCGCATCCAGCAGGTGGAAGCCGATGTAGTTGAAGACGGTCACCAGGCTGCCCATGAGCAGGAAGGCTTCGAGGAACAGCAGCGGCAGGCGCGCGTCGCGAAAATGCAGGGCGAAGCCGCCGAAGAGGTTCTTCGCGGTGATGGGGCGCGCCTGGAAGTGCCGCGACTCGGGCAGCACGCGCCAGAACACCAGGCCTGCCACCAGCGCCAGGGCGCCGATGGCGGCGAGGGCCCAGTGCCAGGAGACGTAGTCGACCATCACCCCGGCCACCAGCCGCCCGCTCATGCCACCGATGGCATTGCCACCGATGTACAGGCCGACGGCGAGGCCGGTGTGGCGCGGGTCGATCTCCTCGCTCAGGTAGGTCATGGCCACGGCGGTCAGCCCGCTCAGCGACAGGCCCACCAGCACGCGCATGGCCAGCACCATCTCCCAGCTGCCCATGGCCGCGCTGGCCAGGGTGAAGAGCCCGGCGCAGAGCAGCGAGACCCCCATCACCCGCTTGCGCCCGAGGGCGTCGGAGAGCGAGCCGGTCACCAGCAGGCCGCAGGCCAGGGCCAGGGTGGAGACGGAGAGGATCATGCTGCTCTGCGCCGCGCTGATGGCGAAGGCCTGGGCCAGCACCGGCATCATCGGCTGCACGCAGTAGAGCAGGGCGAAGGTGGCGAAGCCGCCGCAGAACAGGGCGAGGCTGGTACGCAGGAAGGCAGGAGTGCCTTTTTCGATATGGCTGGGCAGGGCGCTGTCCTGGGCGGACGGATTCATCATGGACCTCGGCAAGGCTTCATCAGGGCCCCGGCGCCTGTCGTGCAGGCGTGCGCCGTCGCACCCGCTGATCGGGGGTGGAGTGGCTGCTTCGTGGGGGAGTTGGGCAAAGCCTATCGGCGGGGAGTGATACTTTCCAATATATTGTTCGGCATCTTTGATAGGCAGGACATATCATTCCCGCCATGGAACTCCGTCATCTCCGTTACTTCATCGCCGTCGCCGAAGAGCTGCATTTCGGCCGCGCCGCCGAGCTGCTGGGCATCTCCCAGCCACCCTTGAGCCAGCAGATCCAGGCGCTGGAGGAAGAGCTGGGCGCGCGCCTGTTCGAACGCACCAACCGCCGCGTGGCGCTGACCGAGGCGGGGCGGCTGTTCCTCGTCGAGGCGCGCCAGGTGCTGGCCCAGGTGGGGCAGGCCACCGAGGTGGCGCGCCGGGCCCAGCGCGGCGAGCTGGGTGAGTTGAAGGTCGGCTTCACCTCCTCGGCGCCCTTCACCTCGATCATTCCCCAGGCCATCTTCCGCTTCCGCCGCACCTACCCCGATGTGCAGCTGGAAGTGCACGAGATGGTCAGCCGCGACGTGGTCGAGGCACTGCTCAACGGCCGCTTGCAGGTGGGGCTGATCCGGCCCTTGCCACTGCCGGAATCCCTGGTGGCGGTGGAGCTGTTCCGCGAGCCGCTGGTGGCGGTGCTGCACGCCGACCATCCCCTGGCGACGGACCCGGCCCTGGACGCCGGGCTGTACCTGCAGGCCCTGGCCGCCGAGCCTTTCGTGTACTTCCCGCGCACCGCCGGTACCGGGCTGTACGACCAGTTGATCGCCCTGACCCACGAGATGGGCTTCAGCCCGCGCATCACCCAGGAATCCCACAGCGCGCTGACCATCATCGGGCTGGTGGCGGCGGGGCTCGGCGTCTCGGTGCTGCCGGCGTCCTTCACGCGCATGCAGTTCGATGGCGTGGTCTACCGCCGCCTGCTCGACCCCGTGGCGACCACGGCGGTATGGCTGGTGCGCCGCAGCGACGAGCGTTCGCCGTTGTCGCGCTCCTTCATCCAGATGCTGACCGCGTGAGATTCGCAGGATCAGGCAAGCATCACGCAGGAATCGTCTAACCGGGAAAGCCTTCCCGCCCGTAGTCTTTCGCTGTATCGGCGCTGACTACGGGCGCCGCATGCCGAGGTCGAAGGCGATGCGAGAGCAACAGCGAAGCAACCCGCGCAAGGCCGATCGTGCAGCACTTCCGGTGATCCTGTGGTTGCTGGTGCTGACGTCCCTTTTTCTCGCCACGCCTTTGATCGAGGCCTGTGTCCTGGGCCACGTGCAAGAGGAGAACAGTCCATGACCCCATCCCCATCCTTTACCAGCCTCGCCTCGATCCGCGCCCGCAATGGGCGTTCGGCCGAGCTGGGCGAGCGCCTGCTCGCCTTGGTCGAACCGGCGCGGCGCATCGAGGGTTGCATCAGCCACGAGGTGCTGCGCGCCCCGGGCGACCCCGACCTGTGGTTGCTGCAGGGCCGCTGGGCCAGCCAGGCGGCGCTGGAGCACTATTGCGACGGCACCTGTGGCCAATGCCTGGCCGAGGTGCTGCAAGGCGCCCTGGTGCTGGAGGCGAGCTACTCCAGCGACACCCTCTAGCTTCACCGCGGCGCTGCAATGGCGCAGGCGTACCCGCCCCATCCACGGCGGCTTTCAACCCTATAGAGAATCCCTAAGAGCCGCGCCCCGGCTGCTTCCCTATCATCGGCCCCACTGATTTCCGCAGCCTGGCTGCCACTTCAAGGAGAGCCTGATGAGCGAGCAAGACAAAGCGGCCGCACTGGATGACGCCACCCTGGAATTCGCCAACAAGGTGTTCGACCTGGCCCGCGCCGGAGATGCACACAACCTGGTGGCACTGCTCGACCAGGGGCTGCCGGCGGACCTGCGCAACCACAAGGGCGACAGCCTGCTGATGTTGGCCAGCTACCACGGCCATGCCGGTGTCGTAAGTGCCCTGCTGGAGCGCGGCGCCGACCCGGACCTGCGCAACAACAACGGCCAGACCCCGCTCGCCGGTGCCGCCTTCAAGGGCGACCTGGCCATGGTCGAGCTGCTGCTCGCCCACGGCGCCGATGTGGAAGGCGCGACGCCCGACGGCAAGACCGCATTGATGATGGCGGCCATGTTCAACCGGGGCGAGATCATCGACAGCCTGCTGGCCCATGGCGCCCGCATCGACGCCACCGACGCCGGCGGCGCCACCGCCCTGTCCGCCGCCCGGCAGATGGGTGCGGCGCAAGCGCTGGAGCGGCTGTCCGCCCGGCATTGATCCCGGATGGGGCCCGGTGGGCGCGGATTTATCCTCGACTGGATTGCCTCCGTGCCCGCCGCATCCCCGTAGGTTGGTGCCGAGCGTAGCGAGGCCCAACACCGCGAATTCCCGCTCGGCTCAGACGCATTGGGCACCACCCATGTAGGGGCGACTTCAGTCGCCAAGCAGACCGCAGGGCTGCTATGGCTCGGTGTCACAGGTAGCGCCGCCTGGTGGATGAAAAGAGCGCCATCCACCCTGCAAAGCTGTCGGCGGCAGGGCGTGGAAAGGGGCGGCCGTAGGGCGGGTGCAATCCGCGAAAGCCTTCCTCTCAGATTTCCAAACACCAGAAATGAAAAAGGAGCGGCGCTTGTGGCGCTGCTCCTTTGCCCGAAGGCCTTGGATGGCGGGACGAGCCGCCTGTTGGAAAAGGCGCCAGGCGGATCACCGGGAACCTTGGGTGCCCACATCCCTCTTGAGGAGGCGGGCCCCAGGGGCAGAAGCCCCTGGTTGGAACGGGTGGCGGGCCAGGTGTTCGCCGGGCCCGCCCGCCATCAGCCGATGGTCATCAGGCTGGCGTTGCCGCCGGCCGCTGCGGTGTTGACACTCAGGGCGCGCTCGATCAGCAGGCGCTCCAGCGGTACCGCGGTCTCGCCCTGGGACAGGCCCTGGACGCCGATGATCGGGCCCTTGCGCGCAGCCACTTGTTGGCAGATGCCGCGCAGCTGGTCCGAGTCACCGTGGTGCAGCACGGCGTCGAATTCCACGCCTTCGGCTTTCCAGTCGGCGACCAGCTGGATGCGCGCCTGTACCGCCTTGGGCAGCTTGCCGCGCAGGGCCTTGGTGAGGTCGCCTTCCTGCCAGATCACCGCGCTGCCGACCGCGAGGGCGGCGGCCAGCTGTACCAGCAGGTCGCCTTCGTCGTCGGCCAGACCCAGCACGTTGGCGCGGGGCAGCAGCATGTAGGTGTTGCGCTCGCCGGTCGGGCCGGGGAGGGTGCGGGTCAGGCCGCTCTGGGAGAGTTCGGCGAAGCCGTCGCAGAGGCTGGCCAGCTCGGCCTTGCCTTCCTTGCCCGCCCACTCCTTCAGCGCTGCGAGGGGGTTGCCCTGGCGTTGCTGCAGACTGGTGCGCAGGTGGGTGTCGGCGGCCTGTTCGTCCATGCGCTTGAAGGTGCGGCTCACCGCGTCCACCGGGCGGGTGGCCAGCAGGCGGTACATGTACAGCGGGCCGCCGGCTTTCGGGCCGGTGCCGGAGAGGCCTTCACCGCCGAAGGGCTGCACGCCGACCACGGCGCCGACCATGTTGCGGTTGACGTAGAGGTTGCCGGCGTGGGCCTTGTCCACCACCTTGGCGATGGTCTCGTCGATGCGGGTGTGCACGCCCAGGGTCAGGCCGTAGCCGGTGGCGTTGATCTGGTCCAGCAGCTGGTCCAGGTCCTGGCGCTTGTAGCGCAGCACGTGGAGTACCGGGCCGAAGACTTCGCGCTCCAGCTCGTCCAGGCTTTCCAGTTCGATCAGGGTCGGCATCACGTAGGTGCCGCGGCTCATCACATCGCCTTCGGTGCGGGCGACCTGGAACACGTGGCGGCCCTTCTTGCGCATGGCGTCGATGTGCTTGTCGATGCCGGCCTTGGCTTCGGCGTCGATCACCGGGCCGATGTCGATGGCGAAGTTGTCCGGGTTGCCCAGGCGGCATTCGGCCATGGCGCCCTTGAGCATTTCCAGCGCGCGGTCGGCGACGTCTTCCTGGATGCACAGCACGCGCAGGGCCGAGCAACGCTGGCCGGCGCTGTCGAAGGCGGAGGCGACCACATCGGTGACCACCTGCTCAACCAGCGCGGAGGAGTCGACGATCATCGCGTTCTGGCCACCGGTTTCGGCGATCAGCGGGATCGGGCGGCCCTGGGAGTCCAGGCGGCCGGCGACGTTGCGGGCGAGGATGCCGGCGACTTCGGTGGAGCCGGTGAACATCACGCCCTTGACGCGCTCGTCGGCTACCAGTGCGGCACCGACGGTGTGGCCTTCACCCGGCAGCAGCTGCACGGCGCCTTCCGGGATGCCGGCTTGCAGCAGGATGCGCACGGCCTGGGCAGCGATCAGCGGGGTTTGCTCGGCGGGCTTGGCCAGCACGGTGTTGCCGGCGGCCAGGGCGGCGGCCACCTGGCCGCTGAAGATCGCCAGGGGGAAGTTCCACGGGCTGATACACACCACCGGGCCCAGGGGGCGGTGGCTGTCGTTGGCGAAGTCGTGGCGCGCCTGGGCGGCGTAGTAGCGGAGGAAGTCCACGGCTTCGCGCACTTCGGCGATGGCGTTGGCGAAGGTCTTGCCGGCTTCGCGGGCCAGCAGGCCCATCAGCGGCTGGATCTCGGCTTCCATCAGGTCGGCGGCGCGGTCCAGGGCGGCGGCGCGCTCCACCGGCGGGGTGGCTTGCCAGATCGGCGCGGCGCTGAGCGAGGCGAGCACGGCGTTGCCGACGTCTTCCAGGCTGGCGTTCTGCACGTGGCCGACGATGTCGCGACGGTCCGCCGGGTTGGCCACCGGCAGGCTTTCGCCGGTGCTGGCGTTGCAGCCGAGCATCGGCTGGGCACGCCAGTCGGCGTGGCCGCTGCTGAGCAGGGCGCTGGACAGCGAGCCCAGGCGGTGCTCGTTGGACATGTCGATGCCGCTGGAGTTGGCGCGGGCGGCGCCGTACAGGTCACGGGGCTGGGGAATGCGCGGGTGCGGCTTGCCCAGTGCGCCTTCGGCGGCGGCGATGGCTTCGATGCTGACGACCGGGTCTTCCACCAGTTGCTTGATGGAGATGGTCTGGTCGGCGATGCGGTTGACGAAGCTGGTGTTGGCGCCGTTTTCCAGGAGGCGGCGGACCAGGTAGGCCAGCAGCGTCTCGTGGGTGCCCACCGGTGCGTAGATGCGGCACGGGCGGTTCAGCTTGCCTTCGGCGACCTTGCCCACCACTTGCTCGTACAGCGGTTCACCCATGCCGTGCAGGCACTGGAACTCGTACTGGCCGGGGTAATAGTTCTGCCCGGCGATGTGGTAGATGGCCGAGAGGGTGTGGGCGTTGTGGGTGGCGAATTGCGGGTAGATGGCATCCGGCACCGCCAGCAGCTTGCGTGCGCAGGCGATGTAGGAAACGTCGGTGTAGACCTTGCGGGTGTAGACCGGGAAGCCTTCCAGGCCGTCGACCTGGGCGCGCTTGATCTCGCTGTCCCAGTAGGCGCCTTTCACCAGGCGGATCATCAGGCGATGGCGGCTGCGGCGTGCCAGGTCGATGACGTAGTCGATCACGTACGGGCAGCGCTTCTGGTAGGCCTGGATGACGAAGCCGACGCCGTTCCAGCCCTTGAGCTGCGGCTCGAAGCAGAGGCGCTCGAGCATGTCGAGGGAGATTTCCAGGCGGTCCGCTTCTTCGGCGTCGATGTTCAGGCCGATGTCGTACTGCTTGGCCAGCAGGGTCAGCGACAGCAGGCGCGGGTACAGCTCGTCCATCATCCGCTCGTACTGGGCGCGGCTGTAGCGCGGGTGCAGGGCGGAGAGCTTGATGGAGATGCCCGGGCCTTCATAGATGCCGCGGCCGTGGGACGCCTTGCCGATGGAGTGGATGGCCTGCTCGTAGGAGGCCAGGTAGCGCTGGGCGTCTTCCTCGGTCAGCGCGGCTTCACCGAGCATGTCGTAGGAGTAGCGGAAGCCCTTGGTCTCGAAGCTGCTGGCATTGGCCAGGGCTTCGGCGATGGTTTCGCCGGTGACGAACTGCTCGCCCATCAGGCGCATGGCCATGTCCACGCCCTTGCGGATCAGCGGCTCGCCGGACTTGCCGATGATGCGGTTCAGCGAGCTGGAGAGGCCGGCCTCGTTGTGGGTCGACACCAGCTTGCCGGTGATCAGCAGGCCCCAGGAGGCCGCGTTGACGAACATCGAGGGGCTCTGGCCCAGGTGCTGCTGCCAGTTGCCGTTGCTGATCTTGTCGCGGATCAGGGCGTCGCGGGTGCCCTTGTCGGGGATGCGCAGCAGGGCTTCGGCCAGGCACATCAGCGCCACGCCTTCCTGGGAGGAGAGGGAGAACTCCTGCAGCAGGCCCTGGACGATGCCGGCGCGGCCGCTGGCGCTCTTCTGGTTGCGCAGCTTCTCGGCGATGCCGTAGGCGAGCTTGTAGGTGGCGTCGGCCATGTCGGCGGGCAGGCGGGCCTGCTCCAGCAGCATCGGCACCACTTCTTCCTCGGGGCGGCGATAGGCCCCGGTGATGGCGGCACGCAGCACGGACTGCGGCAGGATGCTTTCGGCGAAATCGAGGAACGGCTGGTGGATCGGGTCGATCAGGGCTTCCACGGCCTCCAGGTCACCCTCGGCCAGGCGCGCGGCGATGCCTTGGAGCTCGGGAAGGGTCTTGCCGCTTTCCAGGGTCTCCAGGTAGCTGTAGATGGCCTGCTTGATCAGCCAGTGGGGCGTGCGGTCGATCTGGCGGGCGGCCTCTTTCAGGCGCTCACGGGTGGCTTCGTCGAGCTTCACGCCCAGGGTGGTGGTGGTTGCCATTTCTTATCCTCATTCTTGCCGTGGTCGCGACGGCTTTTGCGGCGCCAAGAGTAGCTGCGCATGAAGCGAGGTGCAACCAGGTGCAACCTAAGTTTTTCCAGTCAATCCGACCATTGGCCGGGCCGCGCAGTAAAAGCCGCACCGCCTTGGTGCCCGTGGCCTGTAGCGCTTCCTTATAAGGTGCAACCCGGTGGCCGGTGGCAGGGTAACCGGCCAGTCACAAGCCTAGACGCTTTCTGGTTGCACCTGTGGAATCAATCGGCGGGCCGACGGGCTGCACCGGGGCGGCGCAAGGGGTCGAGCAGCGGCTTCAGGCCGTTGTGGTCGATCTCCTGCATGAGGGCGAGCAGTCTGCCGATCTCACCTTTCGGGAAGCCTTCACGGGCGAACCAGTTGAGGTAATGGCCGGGCAGGTCGGCGAGCAGGCGGCCCTTGTACTTGCCGTAGGGCATTTCACGGGTCACCAGGAGCAGCAGGTCTTCGGGTTTCATCGGTCTCGCGCCGGCCGGGAGGAGGGAAGTGGGCAAGAATACCTGCTAACCGGCTACTGTCACTTGAGCCTGAGTCACGAAGCCGATATTTTTGAGCCGCCTAATCATTAGTCTGCTACCAAATCGGGCGCGGACCACCCCGGAATCCCCATGAGCACCAACCCCCCATCGCTGCGACGAGAGGAGCCCCTGAAGGGCATCCTGCTGGTGTGCCTGGCGATTTTCCTGTTCTCCAGCCATGACGCGATCTCCAAGTACCTGTCGGCGTTCTACCCGATCGTCATGGTGGTGTGGGTGCGCTACCTGGTGCACACGCTGCTGATGGCGGGCTTCCTGCTGCCCCGCGAGGGCCTGCGCGTGCTGCGTACCCAGCGCCCGCTGCTGCAGCTGGGCCGGGCGCTGTGCCTGATCGGCACCAGCCTGTTCTTCACCACCGGCCTGCGCTACATCCCCCTGGCGGAGGCCACCGCGGTGAACTTCCTCGCACCGCTGGTGGTGACTGCGTTGTCGGTGCCTTTCCTCGGCGAGCGCGTCACCCGTGGGCAATGGGTGGCGGTGCTGCTGGGCCTGGGCGGGGTCATGCTGATCGTGCGGCCGGGCAGCTCGCTGTTCACCCCGGCGATTCTCCTGCCGCTGGCCTCGGCGCTGTGCTTCGGCTTCTACCAGCTGTTCACCCGACGCTTGAGCCAGACCGACAGCCCGGGTACCAGCAACTTCATCACCGGCATCACCAACACCCTGATCATGAGCACCCTGGTGCCGTTCTTCTGGGAAGCACCGACCACGCTGGCCCACGGCCTGCTGCTGCTGGCGCTGGGTGCCTGCGGGATGGGCGGGCACGTGCTGCTCACCCAGGCCTTCCGCCATGCCTCACCGGCGCTGCTGGCGCCGTTCAGCTATGGGCAGATCGTCTTCGCCGGGTTGCTCGGCTTCGTGCTCTTCGGCCACGCGCCGGATGCCATCGGTATCGCCGGCATCCTGGTGATCGTCGGCAGCGGCCTGTTCACGGCCTACGCGCAGCGGCGCTGAAGTCGTCGGCGCTGCGGGCCAGCGTGTGGCTGGCCTGGGCGTTGTCGACGTACTCCTTGAGCCAGCGCAGCACCTCCACCGGTTCCCAGCGGGCCGGGTCGAAGAGGGCATAGGCCAGCCCCTGGTAACCCACCACATCGAGCTGCTTGTGGTAACCGGCACGCTGGAACAGCGCCTCGATCTCCGCCAGGCAGGTGTTGAAGTGCACCCGTGTGAACGGCGTCTTGCCGTCGGTCACCAGCCCTTCCAGGCGCAGTTCCGCGACCGCCTCGCTCACCTCGTCCACGGCCATGCGATTGACCGTGTATTTCAGCTGCAGTACGTCGACCATCCCTGTTCTCCTCCTCAATGCAGGCCTTGCGCCTTGTTGCGGCTTCCAGCCGACTGGCGCAGGGGGCGGGGGGCCGGCCGCTTCGGCGAGCGGGGTGGAAAGCCGAGACCGGCGACCTGGGAGACGATGATCCCAGGGATTTGTGACAGTGGTTTTGGCAAGGCGGTTGGGGCTGAAAGGTTCATAGGACGCTTCTCTGAAATACTGTATATTTATACATCTATCAGCTTCGCCGCTTCGTTTGCAACCAAACTCCGATGAATAAACGTTGTCAGTGAAGGCCTTGAAAACAGCCGTACCGGGAACCCCAGAAGTAATGATCCGTCTCGTCCTGCTGCTGAGCCTTCTATTGGCCGGCACCGCCCACGCCTCCGCCCCCCGCACCTTCCAGGAAGCCAAGAAAGTCGCCTGGAAGCTCTACGCCCCCCACCCCGTCGAGTTCTATTGCGGCTGCCGCTACAGCGGCAACAAGGTCGACCTGAAGAGCTGCGGCTACGTGCCCCGCACCAATGCCCAGCGGGCCAAGCGCATCGAGTGGGAGCACATCGTCCCGGCCTGGGTCATCGGCCATCAGCGCCAGTGCTGGCAGAAGGGCGGGCGCGAGAACTGCGCCAGGCACGACGCCGCGTTCCGCCGCGCCGAGGCCGACCTGCACAATCTGGTGCCGAGCATCGGCGAGGTGAACGGCGACCGCAGCAACTACGGCTTCGGCTGGCTGCCGCAAAAGCCCAGCCAGTACGGCGCCTGCCCGATGGTGGTGGACTTCAAGGCGCGCAAGGCCATGCCGCGCCAGCAGGTGCGCGGCATGATCGCGCGCACCTACTTCTACATGAGCGAACGCTACGGCCTGCGCCTTTCCAAGCAGGACCGCCAGCTCTACAGCGCCTGGAACAAGCAGTACCCGGCCGAAGCCTGGGAGCGCAATCGCAACCAGCGCGTCGCCTGCGCCATGGGCCACGGCAACCACTTCGTGGGGGCGGTGAACCTGAAGTTGTGCAAGTGAGGACGGCGGCCTTGCCTGGCGGCGGGGCCGGTGTCAGATCTCGATGATCAGATCCGGATCGAAGCCGGTCTGCTGCTCCGGGTAGCCGCGCGGGTTGCTCAGCACCCGCGTGCCCGACAGCTCATAGTCCTGCCGGGTATGCACATGGCCGTGGACCCACAGGTCTATCCGTTCCCCCATCAGGTCATCCCAGGCATTCGCATAGGCTGCATCGAGGCGATCCCCCGAATGCGGGTGTCCTTCCATGGAGCGCAGGGAGGGCGCGTGGTGGGTGATGACCACGGTCTTGCCATCCCAGGGTTCAGCCAGTTTGTCGACCAGCCATTGCCGGGTCCTGGCCGACTCCTCGATCACATCGGCGGGTCGCAGCCGACGATAGCTCCCGGTCCGGATTTTGCGGAAATCGTTCAGGGTCATCTGCGCGGACAGGGCCGCGAGTGTGGCGTCACCCATCGAGCTGTAGTCCGTCCACATGGTTGCCCCCAGGAACCTCACATCCTCGAGCCTGAACTCATCTCTATCGAGCACGCGCACGTGGTCGGTCTGCGCCTCGCGCATCTTTTCCAGCGTCCCGGTGAGGTGCCCCTTGTAGTACTCGTGATTCCCCGGAACGTAGAGCACCGGGCAATCGAAGGCCCCGGCTGCCCAGGCGACGCCGCGGGCACGCACATCGATATCACCCGCCAGAATCACCAGATCGGCGTCGTTGACCGTGGGCACATAGGGGTGAAATTCGTTGTGCAGATCCGAAAGGATGTGGAGGCGCATGCGTCGCTCATTCGCGTGTGGGGCGACGGTGAGCATGCCACTGCAGGAGAAGTTCTCGCCACCCACGGGGCGGGTAGCGAGGCCAATCGCCAATGAATTCGCTCCCACGAGGCGGCAGTGGAGGCACCCCTTGTGGGAGCGGCTTCAGCCGCGAAAGACCTTCCGCAGGCACCCGGTTGCGAATGGCCGGATAGTCCAGGGTGACTGAAGTCGCCCCTACAGGGAGCCCGACGCTGTATGCCGTTTTTCCCAGCGATCTGTGCCTATCGGCCGCCGCGCCTTGCGCCCTAGCATCGGTCATCGATGAAGAGGGTGGTGCGATGGACGGGATTCCCGGCGGTATCGAATTTCCTGGCTTGCAGGTGCGGCGGCTGGTGCCGGACGACCTGGAGCGGATTTGCGTGCACCGCGAGGCAATGTTCCTCGAGGCGGGAGGCGACCCGGCGGGGCTGCGGGTGATGACCGAGCACTTCCGCCCCTGGCTGCGGGAGCGCCTGGCCGACGGCCGCTACTACGGCTTCGCGCTGATGGACGAGGCGCGCGTCGCGGCGGCCATCGGCCTGATGAGCATCGAATGGCCGCCGCACCCCGCCCATCCTGAGCAGGACCAGCGCGGCTATGTGCTGAACGTGTTCGTCGAGCCCGACTACCGGCGCCGGGGCCTGGCGTCGGCGCTGATGCAGCTGGCGGAGGCCGAATTCACCCGTCGCGGCCTGGGCTTTGCGGTGCTGCATGCGACCCAGGTCGGCCGCCCGGTGTACGAGGCGTTGGGTTGGGCGGCCACCAGCGAGATGGCCAAGGCCATTGGCTGAGTCGCCATCCAGGCACCGTCCCTGGCCGGAAATCACCGCGCTGTCCCCTTAAGCCCCCCTGGCTGTCCGCCAATGCCCTCAGCCCTTGTCGAACAGCTGGCTTAACGTGGCCCTCTACCCACCACAACAAGAGCCCGTGCCGGCTGCCTGGCACGGTAGAAGAGGGGAGTGCGATGCCGAAACCCAGAACACTGCTGATTCCCGCCGCCCTGCTGGCCCTGGCCGGGCTGCTTGGCGGCTGTGGCGAGGAGGCCAAGCCGGCCGCGCCGCAGAACGCCGCCACCCTGGCCCCCACCGACCCGGCCCTGGCCAAGGTCTACGACACCAGCTGCAAGCTGTGCCACGCCAACCCCGCCTCCGGTGCCCCGCAGAGTGGCGACACCGCAGCCTGGGCACCTCGTGTAGCCCAGGGCACGGACAGCCTGCTGGACCACAGCATCAATGGCTTCAAGGGCATGCCGCCGATGGGCATGTGCATGCAGTGCTCGGAAGAACAGTTCCTGGCGCTGATTTCCTTCATGTCCGGTCAGCACCTCGAATAAGGCGTCCTCCATGGTTATGAATCTCACCCGACGCCAGCTGCTGCAGCGGGCCGGCGTCGCTGGCGCCTTCACGGCCCTGGCCTGCACCCCGGCGATGGCGGAACTGGTCCGCGCCCCCCGCCTGATTCCCTGGCGCAACTGGTCCGGCGGGCAGAGCTGCCTGCCCCAGGCGCGCCTCGCTCCGCAGAACCTGGACGAACTGGTGCAGGCCATCCGCCAGGCCGAAGGCAAGGTCCGCCCCGTGGGCTCGGCCCACTCCTTCAGCGCCCTGGTGCCCACCGACGGCACCCTGGTGTCGCTCGCCTATTTCAATGGCCTGCTCAGCCACGACCCGGCCACCCTGCAGGCGGAGTTCGCCGCCGGCACGCCGATGTCGCTGATGGGCCCGGCGCTCAAGGATGTGGGCCAGGCCCTGCACAACATGGCCGACATCGACTACCAGACCCTGGCCGGGGCGATCGCCACCTCGACCCACGGCACCGGCGTCGGCTTCGGCTCCTATTCCGCCCATGTCACCGGCCTGCAGCTGGTGACCGCCAGCGGCGAGGTGCTGGATTGCGACGCCCAGCGCCACCCCGAGGTGTTCAATGCCGCACGGGTGTCCCTCGGCGCCTTCGGCATCGCCACCCGGGTGCGCATGCAGAACCGTGAGGCCTACCGCCTGCGCGAGAAGCAGTGGATCGCCAGCACCGAGGAGCTGCTGGAGGACGTGGACAACCTCACCCGCGACAACCAGCACTGGGAAATGCTGGTGATCACCCATTCCGACTACGCGCTGTCCATCGCCCTCAACGAGACCACCGACCCGGCGACACCGCCGCTGGACCCGGCGGAGGAGGGGGGCAACGAGTTCGTGAAGATCATCGAGAACCTCGACAAATACGGCAGCGACTTCCCCGCCGCGCGCCGTGCGCTGCTCAACAGCCTGCGCCATATCGCCAGCTTCGATGACCGGGTCGGCGACTCCTACGAGATCTACGCCAACGTGCGCAATGTGCGCTTCAACGAGATGGAGTATTCGGTGCCCGCCGAGCACGGCCCGGCCTGCCTGCGGGAGATCCTTGCGCTGATCCGCGAGAAGGACCTGCGCACCTGGTTCCCCATCGAGTACCGCTACGTGAAGGCCGACGACATCCCCCTGAGCATGTTCGAGGGGCGCGACAGCTGTTCGATCTCCGTGCACCAGCACTACGGCATGGATCACCACAACTTCTTCGCCGCCGTCGAACCGATCTTCTGGAAGTACGCGGGCCGGCCGCATTGGGGCAAGCTGCACACGCTGAATGCGCGCACCCTGCAGCCGCTCTACCCGCGCTGGAAGGAGTTCACCGAGGTGCGCCAGGCGCTGGACCCGAGTGGCAAGTTCCTCAATGCGCACCTGTCCTCGATCCTCGGCGTGGCCTGATAACAAGGAGAAACCATGAACCGTCGCAAATTCCTCGTCGGTACCGCCGGTGCCGGCGTGCTGCTCGCCGGTGTCGGTGCCTGGATGCGCCCGGCCGACAAGGGCGCCCCCTACAGCGATTACTTCGCACGGCTGAACCGCGAGCTCAAGGAGCGGGGGCCGATGCACCCGGTGATGCTGATCGACTTGGACCGGCTGGACCACAACATCGACGTGGTGATGCAGTCGGTGCGCCGTGCCGGCAAGGCGTTGCGCCTGGTGGAGAAATCGCTGCCGTCGCCGCAACTGCTCGACTACATCGCCAAGCGCGCGGGCACCCGGCGGATGATGTCGTTCCACCAGCCCTTCCTCAATCACGACGCCGAGCGCTTCCCCGACTCCGACCTGCTGCTCGGCAAGCCGATGCCGGTGCGCTCGGCGCAGCTGTTCTACGAAAGCCACCGCGGTACTTTCGACCCGACGACCCAGCTGCAATGGCTGCTCGACACCCCCGAGCGGCTGGAGCAGTACCTGGCACTGGCCAAGGGCCTGAACACGCGCATGCGTATCAACATCGAGCTGGATGTGGGGCTGCACCGCGGCGGTGTGCAGGACCAGGCGACCCTGGGGCGGATGCTCGGCCTGATCGGCGCCAACCCGCAGCACCTGGAGTTCGCCGGCTTCATGGGCTACGACCCCTTCGTCGGCATGGGCGTGCCAGGCATCCTTGGCTCGCCCGAGGAACTGTTCGCCAAGGTGATGACCCTCTACGACGGCTTCGTCGACTACACCCGCACCCAGCACGCCGCGCTGTGGCGCCCGGGCCTGACGCTGAACACCGCCGGCAGCCCGAGCTACCGCATGCACGAGCGCGAGCGCACCAGCAGCGAGGTGTCGGTGGGCTCGGCGTTGCTCAAGCCCACCCATTACGACCTGCCGTCCCTGGAGGAGCACCAGCCGGCGGCCTATATCGCCACGCCGGTACTGAAGAGCACCGGCGCGGTACGGATCCCGGCGCTGGACGGCAAGTCGGCGCTGTTCTCCTGGTGGGACCCGAACCAGCGCGAGACCTTCTTCATCTATGGCGGCAACTGGATGGCCGAGCCGGAGTCACCCAGGGGGCTGCAGTTCAACGGCCTCTACGGGCGCAGTTCCAACCAGGAGATGGTCAACGGTTCCCACGCCGTCGGCCTGGGCGTGGATGACCAGGTGTTCCTGCGGCCGACCCAGTCGGAATCCATCCTGCTGCAGTTCGGCGACCTGCTGGCGGTGCGCGATGGGCGCATCGTCGACACCTGGCCGGTGTACAGCTGAGTGGATGGGGCAACGCCGTAGGTTGGCGCCGAGCATAGCGAGGCCCAACGGTGCGATGTCTCGGCCGCGCTGTGTTGGGCTTCGTACCTCAGCCCAACCTACGGGATGGTGCCGCAATGGGCTGGATCGCCCCGCACTGCAAAACGAAAACCCCGGGCATTTGCCCGGGGTTTTCGTGTCTGCCTGTCAGAGGGTGAAGGGCAGGTTCAGCTTGGCCCAGAACATCTCGCCTTCCGGGCGGTTCTCCACGGCGAATTCCTTGGCCCAGCGCATCTCCACGCTGGCGTACTTGAGGAAGGTGAGGTGCACGGCCGGGCCGATGGCGAAGACCTGGCCGCGCACGCCGTCGTCCACGTCCTCGCCCATGAAGGACACCGTCCTGCCGAACTGCTTGTCGTCGGTGGTCTGCTTCACGTAGTAGCCGTTCAGGCCCAGGCGCAGGTTGTCGGTCACCCGGTAGCTGGCGGAGTAGTCGAAGTGGAACAGCTGCCCGGAGCGGTAGTCGGTGTCGTGGTTTTCCTCGTTGAAGCTGTAGGTGGCCTTGATCGACAGCTCGGTGCGGTCGTCGGGCAGCCAGGTCGCCGAAAGCATCGGCTTGTAGGTGTAGAAATTGTTGCTGGTGTTGGCCGGGCGCGCGGCGTCGTAGCTGCCGGTGGGGATTGTGATCTCCAGGGCGGCGCCCAGGGTCAGGTCCTTGCCCATGTCCCAGAGGATGACGGGTGCGACGGTGGTGTCGCCCTGGCTTTCGCGTTCGCCCTGCATGCCGAACATGGCCACCTGCTGGCGCATGTAGGGTTGTGCGACGTAGCCGCCGACGCGGCCGCCGAACAGCCGCAGCGGGCTGAGGTAGTCCAGGCGCGGGATGAGCGCGTCGGAGGTGATCTTCACGTCCGGCACCTTGCCGCCGAGGGAGCTGATGTCCAGCTTCTTCGACTCGTAGTGGTTGTAGTAGAGGTTGAAGGCGAACATGTGGTCCGGCAGGTTGTTCACGTCCAGTGGCAGGACGAAGAAGCCGTCGGTGCCGGGGCCGATGTTGTCGACACCGTTTTCGGTGGCCTGGGCCGGTGAGGAGAGGGAGGTCGCAATGGCGAGGGAGGCTGCCAGCACGGACAGCCGGGGGACACGGGTCGGTTTCATAGTGAGCTCATTTCTTATTGTTGGCGGACGGCTCCGGGGCGTGGCCCGGGCCGCTGCATAGAAATAAGCGCTCAAGGCCAAGGGATGCAGGGCATTGCCGGACAACCAGGGGGCCTTTCGGGGCCAGGCCGCAATATTCAGTTACACCCTCATCTGGGACACCCGCTAACGCGATATGATGGCGCCGCCACGCCCCACCCCAGAACAAGAATTCCGGGCGCGTGGCTGGGGAACCGCTCGTCATGTCCATTACCACCACCGATGCCCAGTTCGACCTCGCCCTGGTTTCGCCCTTCCTCCTGCAGACCCTTGCGGAGGTGGCGCACGACAAGGGCGTCAGCGGCGAACGCCTGTGCCGCGGGCTCGGCTTCACCCTCGAAGAGCTGCAGGACCCTGCCCAGCGCATCTCCTACCGCCAGGCCGTGACCATGATCCAGCGCGCGCTGGCCGCCTTGCCCGAGCGCGGCCTCGGCCTCTGGGTCGGGCACCGCAACGTGCTCGGCACCCTCGGCCTGCTGGGCCATGTGCTGTCCCTGTGCAAGACCCTGCGCGACGCCTTCGAGATCGGCCAGCGCTTCCAGCACACCTCCGGCGGCATGGCCGTCTACACCCTGCGCGAGGGCGCGGGCGAAAGCTTCGTCGAAGTGGAATGCCGGCTGCCCTACGCCGATGTGCAGCTGTTCGCGGTGGAGGAGTTCTTCGCCAGCCTGGTGGTCTACAACAACGCGCTGATCGGCAGCGAGTTCCAGCCCCTGCGCTTCGAGTTCACCCACGCCGCGCCGGCCTACGAGGCCGAATACCAGCGCCTGCTGGGCCCCAACCTGCACTTCGGCTGCCTGCACAACCGCATGGTGATCGACAGCCGCTGGCTGGACATGCAGCTGCCCAGCCACCAGCCCGTCGCCCTGCGCCAGGCGCTCAACCTGCTGGAGCTGGAGTGTGCCCAGGTGCAACAGAAGATGGGCCTGCTGCAGACGGTGGAGCGCGCAATCGCCCGCGACCTGGCCCAGGGCTGCCATATCGACAAGGTGGCCAGCGAGCTGAACATGAGCAGCCGCACCCTGCGCCGCCGCCTGACCGAGCACGACATGACCTTCGACGCCCTGCAGGAGCAGGTGCGCCGCGCGCGGGCCATGAGCCTGCTGAGCAACCCGGAGATGCCCATCGAGCGTATCGCCGAAGAGCTGGGCTACAGCGACATCCGCGGCTTCCGTCGGGCCTTCAAGCGCTGGACGGGGCTCAGTCCTTCGGCGTATCGCGATGAGGCGCCATCCCTATCCACGGGCGCTGACTAGCTAGCGGGCTGGGCGGACGCATCCCCCCAGCCAGCCATCCTTTCACTCAGTACTGACAGAACCTGATGCGGTTGCCGAAGGGGTCGTACACCTGCAGCTCCTGGCCCCAGTCCTGCTGGACGATGTCCGGGCGGCCGTAGTTGTAGCGCTTGCCGAGCAGCTCATCGCGCAGGGCGGTGATGTTGCGCATGGGCACGAAGAGCGTGGCGCCGGGGCTGGCGTCGCCGTGGTGCTCGGACAGGTGCAGCTTGAGCCCGACGCGGTCGAGGCCGAGGTACAGCGGCAGGTCCGCTTCGAAGCGGTGTTCGAACTCGATGGTGAAGCCGAGGAAGTCGCAGTAGAACTCCCGCGCCTTGGCCTCATCGAACATCCGCAGGATGGGGATGCTGCGTTCGAAGACGATGCCCTGCGGCTCGCCCGGGAGCATGGCCGAGGCGGTGTTCCAGTCGCGGTAGCCGAGTTGCTGGGCGACCAGTTCGAGGGCGGCGGAGTGGCTGATGTCGTGGTTGCTCGCCGCGAGCTGGGCCCGCAGCCGCTTGGCCATGAGCTTGGCCTGTTCGAGGGTGTGCATGATGCCTCCAGAGGTCGAAGCCTGAGGGTGCTCGCATTGCCGATCTTCGACATTCAAGAGGGTGCTGAATGGGAGGGGGTGGAGCGATGCTTTCACCGTCCCCGAAGGGTGCGAGCGGCAGGCAGCAACGGCCTCGGCGGATGATAGGCGAGGCATTTCGAGGAGGGAAGGGCTTCTGTGTCGGCAAGCCCGTTCGTGGTGAGGGGGGATCCGCGAACTAGCGTTGTGGATCGCGCTGCAGGGCGAGCAGCGCCAGGGCCGCGATCCAGATCACCGAGACCCCGTAGTTGAGCCGTTGGTAGAGGCCGAAGAGGTGGCCATCGGCGAAGGCCTTGCCCATCAGCGCCACGGTGGCCAGGGCCAGCACCACGCAGAGCGCCGAGAACAGCCCGAAGCCAGGGGCGCCGAGCAGGCGCCGGCCGAGAAACACCCACAGTGCGCTGGCCAGGGTCAGCGAGAGGAACATCACCAGCCCCGCCAGGTTGTGCACCTGTTGCGAGAGCGACGGTTGTGCCGGTGCGCAGCCCTGGTCGCAGGCGAAGTAGCCGGTGGCGAAACTGGCCAGGCCGTGCAGGGCGATCAGTGCAGCGCTCAGCAGGGCCAGGCGCGAGGCCCGGAAGCGCCTCGCCACACCCACCGCGAAGAGCAGGAACAGCAGCCCCAGGGGCGCGTTGTTCACCCAGGCGGAGAAGCCCCGGCTAGGCGCGCCTGCGGCCCCCAGCTGGCTCATCGCCTGGTCGAGGTGGCTGTAGCCGGGGTAGGCGAGCGCGGTCAGCGCGACACCGGCGAACAGCCAGAACGGAATCAGCACGCCCAGCCCCAGCAGGGCCCGGTCAATCGTCTTCACGGCAGTACTCCCACTCATCACGGATAGCGTTCCGACTCCTGCGGAATCACGGCTCCATGCTAGGGCGCGCCCCTGCCGACGCTTACCGAATTTTTTGCAAGGCAGCTTGCGCATGCGTCATCCTGTCGCCCCATCGATCCACGGATGGCCACCGATGACCAGACGCCTGCCCAGCACCTCCGCCTTGCTCGCCCTGGAGGCTGCCGCGCGCCACCAGAGCTTCGCCAGGGCCGCGCAGGAACTCTCGCTGAGCGAAGGCGCCATCAGCCGGCAGATCGCCAAGCTGGAACAGTTCCTCGGGGTGCGCCTGTTCCTTCGCGTGGGCAACCGGGTCGAGCTTTCGAGTGCCGGTACCCGCTACGCGGCGCAGATGCGCACACTGCTGGCGGACATGGAGCGCCACACCCGCCAGGTGATGAGCGAGACATCCGCTGGTACCGCCCTGGAGATCGGCGTCATCCCCACCCTGGCCAGCCGCTGGCTGATTCCCCGGCTCGCACGCTTCCGCCAACGCCACCCTGATATCGAGATCAACCTGCGCGAGCGCACGCAGCCCTTCACCCTGGAGGACAGCGACTTGCACGCGGCGATCAACTACGACCACCCCATCTGGCGTTCCATGCAGGTGCAGCCGCTGTTCGAGGCGCCGATGGTCGCGGTCTGCCACCCGCGCCTGGCGGACGAGGTGCACGCGCGCATGCCGCTGCTGCACAAGCACGAGAGCCCCTATGGCTGGTCGCGCTACGCGGAGCTGGCCGGCATGGCCCTGCCCAGCGCCACCACGGGCCCGGTCTATGATCGCTATGCCTTGCTCATCGAGGCTGCCAAGGCGGGCTTCGGCATGGCGCTGGTGCCGCGCCGCTACGTCGAGGACGACCTGGGCGAAGGCCGGCTGAGCGCGCCCTGGCCGACGCTGCCGCAACTCAGCGAGCGCTATGTACTGGTGACCCGGCCCGCCGCCGAATCGCCACCTGCGCTCGCGACCTTCACCCGCTGGCTGCTCGCCGAAGGCGAAGCTCCATCGCCGATGTGACGACCCCCGTTTCCGAGCCACCCGACCCCGAGGACCCCCGATGTTGACCAAGGCCTTTCAGTACAAGTGCTGGGCGGACCGCCGTGCGCTGGAGGCCATCGGCCTCATCGACGCCGAGCGCTTCCCCGAATCGCTGGCCTTCACCCTGCAACAGCTCAACCACATGGTGATAGTCGAGGACCTGTTCCGCGCGCGGCTCATGGGCACGGCGGAACCGCACCCGGCCACCAACACCGAGGCGGTGCCGGGCTATGAGGTGTTGCGGCGCCGGCTGCTCGCTTCCGGCCAGTGGTACGCCGAGCAGGTGGCGGCGCTGGAGCCTGCCGCCGCCGCCGAGGCAATCACCTTCCGCTTCACCGATGGCCGCATGGGCCGGCTGACCCGCGAGGAGATGTTCTTCCACGTGCTGAACCATGCCACCTACCACCGCGGCAACATCGCCCACGCGCTGGACCTGGCCGGCGTGGCGCACCCGGCGGACACCTACACGGTGTTCGTACACGCCACCGAGCCGGCGCGCCGGGAAACCACCTGACGGCCCCTAGGGGCGGGTGTCTTCCGCGCCGGCCAGGGGTTGTTCGAGGCGCGGCTTGTAGAACAGCAGGCGCTTGGTCTGTGCCGTGCGGGTGAACTTCTTCGCCCAGGACGGCGAGACGTTGCGATCGTGGAAATACAGGGCGCCGTGGGTGCGGTCCTGCAATTGCCCGTTGAGGGCCTTGCGGGCGATTTCGCGGGCGAGGGTGAAGCGTTCTTCTTCCACGGCTTCATCGGGGCGGCCGTCGCACCACCAGGAGAACTGGCAGCTTTTGCTTTCCGAGCCTTGCTTGACCACCGCGCAAACGGTCTTGGGGAACTGCTCGTTGCCGAGGCGGTTCATCACCACGTTGGCCACCGACTCCATGTCCTGCGCCGGGGCGCCCTTGGCTTCCCAGTAGATGGAGCGGGCGAGGCAGGTGATGGGGTCGTCCAGCGGTGCTTCGCCGGCCGGGTCCACGGCCTTGGCTTCGCTACGGGTGATGGGCGGGGTGCCAGCGGGGAGCGGCGCCTGGTTGGCGGCTTTTTCTTCCAGCACCTCGGCCTTGGTTTCCGCCGCCTGGGCTTTTTGCCGGGTTTCCCCGGCGAAGGTTGGGCCGCCGATCAGCAGGGCGGCGACGCAGAGCATTCCTGATATCCAGCGCATGATCGACCTCGCCATCGCTGTGCGTTCGAGGCCGCCCCTGGGGGCAAGGCGGGGCGGTTGTCGGCGTGGCTGCCGTCTGGCTTGCCGCGCTTGAGGGATAGACTGCGGCGCCGCTCAATCATTCCCCGGTGGCGGGCGCGACCTGGGTGAAGGCCAGGGTGTAGCCGTTGCAGTCGCGGATGCCGAACTCCCTCGAGCCGTAGTCCATCTCCTGCAGGGGCCAGGCGATCTCGGCCTTGCCCTTTACCTGTTCGTAGTAGCGGGCGACATCGGCGACGGCGAGGTAGAGAGTGCCGGAGCAGGCAACGGGAGCGGCCCACAGGTCCTGCTCGGTGAAGATCAGGCGGCAATCCTGCAGCTGCACGGTGAGGCTCGCGTGCGCCGAGTCGAGGGTGGTGAAGCCCAGGGCATCGCGGTAGTGACGGCGGGTGGCGTCCAGGTCGTGGCAGCGCAGCAAGGGCGTGAGCGGCATGGGGGGCTCCGGTGGCGTGGCTCGAGGTCACTTTTTACCGGGGTCGGAACCGTCTTGCCAGCTGCGCCTACGACATGCCGCTGCCCGCGCGGTTTTCCCGTTCGGTGATGGCCTGGGTGAAGGCCAGGAAGGCGTCCAGTGGCAGCGGCTTGCTCAGCAGGTAGCCCTGGAACTGCGCGCAGCCGTGGCGCAGGAGGAAGTCCTTCTGGGCTTCGGTCTCCACCCCTTCGGCGATCACCGTCAGTCCCATGCTCTGGCCCAGGGCAATGACGCTGCGCACGATGGCTTCGCTGCTGGCGTCGGTGAGCAGGTCGCAGATGAACGAGCGGTCGATCTTCAGCTTGCCCAGGGGCAGCCGCTTGAGGTGGCTGAGGGAAGAGAAGCCGGTGCCGAAGTCGTCCAGGGAGAAGGACACGCCGTGCTGCACCAGGACCGACATCTTCTGCGTCAGGTCTTCCAGGTCCTGCACCAGCACGGTCTCGGTCAACTCCAGTTCCAGGCGCCGCGCGTCCATGCCGTAGCGCCGCAGCATCTCCAGGACTTCGGGCACGAAGCTGGCCTGGCGGAACTGCTTCTGGCTGATGTTGACGGCCAGGCACAGGTCGCAGCGGGTCGGGTCGTCCGCCCAGGTGCGCAGTTGCGCGCAGGCCTGTTCCAGCACCCACTTGCCGATGGGGATGATCAGCCCGCTGCGCTCGGCGTGGTCGATGAACTCGCCGGGGGGCAGCAGGCCCCGCTGCGGATGGCGCCAGCGGATCAGCACCTCGGCGCCGATCACCCGGCCGGCAACGTTTAGCTGAGGCTGGTAGTGGAGTTCGAACTGCTGTTCACGCAGCGCGGCCTGCAGCTCGCGCTCCAGCACCGAGCGCTCGGCGGCGTCGGTCTGCAGCACGTGGAGCAGGGCGAAGAACATCGCCATCGCCGCCCCGGCCTGGCCCCAGGAACCTGGTGTGCGCACCTCGTCCGGCAGGCTGTAGCCGAGGATGGGCGCCCAGTTGCTGGAGGCGAGGCAGGTGAAGGTGAGCAGGCACAGCAGGGCGATGCCGTAGCGCAGCCACGGGCCCTCGTCGCGGAACGCCATCAGCGCGGCGAGGGTGAGGGGTAACAGGTACAGGTGGGTGGCACGGGGCGCGGCGGCATTGGGCACGTCGAGCACGATGGCGGTGCCGGCGATGATCACGATCAGCACGCTGAACAGGATGAGGTTGGCGCTGCGGGCCTTGTTGCGCACGGTGAGCATCAGCACGGTGAGGCCGGAGACGATGAGCACCGCATCCATCGCGACGATGGCCCAGAACCCCTGCAGGGCAAAGATCACCGCCCAGATCACCCCCAGCACCAGCATCACGCAGCTCGCCAGCAAACGCATGCGCCGCTCGCGGCGTTGGGCCACCGACACCAGGTCGGCGGCGTGCCAGAGCTGTCTGACGCGCTTGAAGAAGCGTGATTTCGCAATCATTCGGCGTTCCCGTACAGCCTGCTCTCCACATGGCTCCCTGCAGGCTGGAGTGGATTATAGAAGGCGCTTTTCGAGGGCGTCGGGATGGCGATGCCGCCGCTGGAGAAAGTGACCTGGAGCAACGGGTTGGCGGTGAACGGCGCGGTGCCGCAAAGCCGGCCCCCGGGCCGGCTTCGTCGTTTTCGGTTTCAGCTCAGATGGGCATCGCGCTATGGGGGATGATCGCGCCCGGGTGCTGGATCACGGCTGCAGCCAGGCGGTGCCCGCTTTCCGCCGCCAACCGGAGTGGCTGCTGCTGGATGCGTGCGGCGAGGTAGCCGGCGGCGAATGCATCGCCCGCCGCGCAACTGTCCACCACCCGGGCCACCGGTTGGGCGGGGACCTCGATGCGCTGCTCCGCCGTGGCCACCAGGCAGGGCTCGCCTCCGCGCTTGATCACCACTTCCATGCAGCCCAGGCCCAATGCCCGATCAGCAACTGCCTGTGCGCCCAGCGTGCCGTGCAGCAGGCATTCGTCAGCCAGCGTCAGCAGGGCGGTATCGGTCAGTGCCAGTACCTGATCGTGAACCGGGCGGGCTTGCGCGGCACTCCAGAGTGCTGGCCGCAGGTTGTTGTCGAAGCCGATCCGACCCCCTTCGGCCTTGAACGCGGCGAGCGTGGCCAGCAGCTCCTCCCGGCGCGACTGCGGGAACAACGCGAGGCTGATGCCGGAAAGATAGAGCATGTCGATGCGTGAGCGGTCGACCCAGCGCGCCAGTGCGGCGCCGCTGGAGAAACAGTGGCGTGCGGCACTGTCTTCGCGCCAGTAGTGGAAGCGCCGTTCGCCCAGCGCGTCCACCTCCACCAGGTAGAGGCCGGGGCGACGACCCGGCAGCCGTAGCACTTCCCGGGTGTCGATGCCTTCTTCGATCCAGCGTTGCTCCATCTCCTCGCTCAGGGTGTCGTCGCCGAGGGCGCTGAGGTATTCGACCCGGTGCGCCGTCCCGGCCAGCAGGCGGGCGAGGTAGAGCGCGGTATTCAGGGTGTCACCGCCGAAGCCGCGCCGCAGCGGATTGCCGGCGAGCTCCACCATGCATTCTCCAAGGCAGGCGATGCGCATGCGGCTACCTCCCTTCGGGCGCACGGTAGGCGATGCAGTCGACCTCGACCCGGCAGTCGATGACCATGCTGGAGACCACGCAGGCCCTGGCCGGAGGGTGGTCGCCGAAGAACTCGAGGAACACCGCGTTGAAGGCGCCGAAGTCCCTCGGGTCATCCAGCCAGACCCCGCAGCGCACCACGTGCTCGGGTCGATAACCGGCCTCGTCGAGTATCTCCAGCAGGTTGTTCAGGCACTGGCGGGCTTGCGGGACGATGCCGCCATCCACCAGCACACCGTCGCGGAGGGGCGTCTGCCCGGAGACGTGGAGCCAGCCATCGGCCTGTACGGCGCGGGCGAAGGGCATGGGCTGGCCGGCGGTGCCGCTGGCGCGGGTATAGCGTTTGAGTTCGCTCATGGGGCGCTCCTTTCAGTTCACGGGGGAGGGGATGTCGCGGGCCAGGAAGCGGCCCGCCCTGTCTGGGAAGGCCTCGCCCGGGCAATAGGCCAGGGTGCCGTTGACCCAGACGGCGTGGATGCCGGTGGCAGGGCGTTGCGGGTCGGTGTAGCTGGCGACGTCGGAAAGGGTCAGGGCGTCGAACAGCACCAGATCGGCCCAGTAGCCGCTGGCGACCACGCCTCGCTCCTGCAGGCCGAAGCGGTTGGCCGGAAGCGAGGTCATCTTGCGCAGTGCCTCTTCGATGCTGAACAGGCCGATATCCTGGGCGTAGTGGCCGAGCACGCGGGGGAAGGTGCCCCACAGCCGCGGGTGGGGTTGCGGGTCTTCCGGGAGGCCGTCCGAGCCGATCATGGTCAGCGGGTGGGCGAGGATGCGCTGCACGTCCGCTTCGCTCATGCAGTGGTACACCGCGCCGGCGGGCTGCAGGCGGCGCGCGGCTTCCAGCAGGGGAAGCGCCCAGTCGGCAGCGATCTGCACCAGCGTGCGCCCGGCCATGTGGGGGTGCGGCTCCGACCAGGTGATGAGGATTTCGTAGGCGTCGGTGACCTGCTTGAGGTCGAGGGTGGACGAGCTGGCGGCGTAGGGGTAGCAGTCCCAGCCCAGGGGTTGCCCGGTGCTGGCGGCGTCCAGGTGGGCGAGCACCTCGGCGCTTCGACCCCAGTTGCCGACACCGGCGCATTTCAGGTGGGACACCACCACCGGCCTGTCGATATGGCGGCCTGTCGCGAGCGCTTCGTCCAGCGCACCGAGGATGCCGTCGAACTCGTCGCGCAGGTGGGTGGTGTAGAGCCCGCCAAAGCGGGTCAGTTCTTCGGCCAGTTGGCGCACCTCGTTGGCGTCGGCTGCATGGGCCGAGGCATAAGCCAGGCCGCTGCTCAGGCCGATGGCGCCCTCGGCCAGGCTGGCTGCCAGCTCGCTGCGCATTGCGCGTATCTCGGCTTCCGTGGCGCTGCGGTCGAGGCGGTCCAGGTGGTTGTTGCGCAAGGCGGTGTGCCCCACCAGTGCCGCGACGTTGACCGCCGGACGGACCCGCTCCACCGCCGCGCGATAGTCCGAGAAGCGCGGGTAGCAGAAGGCTTCGGCCGTCCCGAGCAGGTTCATCGGGTCCGGCGGAGAGCCGGTCAGGCGCACGGGGGCGGCACTGATGCCGCAGTTGCCGACTACCACCGTGGTCACGCCTTGGCTCAGCTTGGGCAGCATGGCCGGATTACGGATCAGCGCCAGGTCGTCGTGGGTGTGCACGTCGATGAAGCCCGGGGCCAGGATCAGCCCATCGGCATCGACGGTGCGCTCGGCTGTGGCATTGCCGGCCTCACCGATCAGGGTGATGCGGCCGTCCAGCAGGCCGACGTCGGCGACGAAGCCTTGCGTCCCGCTGCCGTCCATGACCTGTGCGTCGCGGATCAGTGTGTCGTAGTGGTTCATGTGTCAGTCCCCCAGCGGAAGTCGGTCCTCGCCCTGGCGATAGCCGTCCAGCGCCAGCTTCACCCGGCGCAGGAGTTCCTGGCTGGCTTCGGCGTTGCGCAAGGCGAGCTCGGTGGCGAGGAGGTCGATGATCAGCAGCATCCCGTAGCGGGCGGCTGTCGGTTTGTGGATGAACTCGGTTTCGTCCAGGTGCACGGGCAGCACGATGTCGGCCAGCGCGGCGAGGGGGCCGTCCGCTCGGGTGAGGGCGAGTATCCGGGCACCGTAGTCCCTGGCCAGGCGCAGGACGCTCGGCAGGTCGGGCGGCGTGCCGGTGAGCGACAGCACGATCAGCAGGTCGTCCTCCGCCAGGGTGGAAGCCACCATGCGCATCATCACCGGGTCGTGGTAGGTGGACACCGGATAGCCCAGCCTCACCAGCCGGAACTGGAACTCGGTCGATAGCAGCGTGGAGCAGCCGCCCATGCCGAAGGCGTAGAGGCGGTGGGCGGAGGCCAGCAAATCCACTGCGGCGGTCAGGCGCGCCTGGGCGAGCCCGTCGAGATGGCGGCGCAGGCTGTCTTCCACGTCTGCCAGGATCTGTTCGTGGAAAGGCAGCGCCGGTGTGGCAGCCCCGGCGAGGAAGCGACGGCCGACCAGGGAGGCCCGGGCCAGCTTGAGTCGCAGGTCGCGCAGGTCGTTGCAGTCCATCAACCGGGCGAAGCGCGACATCGCGGCTTTGCTCACCCCGGCCTTGGCCGCCAGTTGATCGATGCTGGCCGCGGCTGCGAAGGCCACGTCGTGCAGCACGGTCTCGGCGATGCGCGCCGCGTTGCCACTGAGCCGGCCCTGGCGGCTGCGGATGGTGTAGAGGATGTCCATCACAGCACCAGGGCCAGGCCGCAGGTGAGGGCCAGGGCGACCACCGATATCAGCGTTTCCAGGACCGTCCAGGTCTGCAGGGTCTGCACCACGGTCATGTTGAAGTACTCCTTTATCAGCCAGAAGCCGCCATCGTTGACGTGGGAGAGAATCAGCGACCCCGCGCCGGTGCTCAGTACCAGCAGCTCCGGGTGCGGGTAGCCGCTGGCCAGCGCAATGGGGGCGACGATGCCGGCGGCCGTGGTCATGGCGACGGTGGCCGAGCCGGTGGCGATGCGCATCAATGCCGCCACCAGCCAGCCCAGCAACAGCGGCGAGAGCTCGAAGCGGGACGACAGGGCGACGATCTCGGTGGTGATGCCGGTTTCGATGAGGATGCGGTTGAGGCCGCCGCCGGCACCCACCAGCAGGGTGATGGCGGCGGTGGGGGCCAGGCACTCGGTGCTGAACTTGAGAATGGAATCGCGGTTGAAACCACGGGCCAGACCCAGGCTCCAGAAGCTGAACAGGGTGGCGATCAGCAGGGCGATCACCGAGTTGCCGACGAAGGACAGGAACTGGTTAAGCCCGCTGCCCCGGGTGCTCAGTTGATCGGCCCAGCCGCCAAGCAGCATCAGCGCCACCGGCAGCAGAATGGTGCCGATGGTGATGCCGAAGCCCGGCAGCGAGGCCACGGGCTTGCCGGAGCCGAGCAGTTGTTCACCGATGGGGTTGTGGGCGGGCAACTGGATGCGCGGGGCCACGAGCCGGGTGAAGAGGGGCCCGGCGATCGCCGCCGTGGGGATGCCGACAACGATGGCGTAGAGAACCGTCCTGCCGACCTGCGCCGAGTATTCACCCACCGCCAGCATGGCCGCCGGGTGTGGGGGCACCAGCCCATGCACCACTGACAGCCCGGCCACCATGGGCAGCCCGGTCATCAGGATCGATACCCCGACCTGTCGGGCCACGGTGAAGGCGATGGGCACCAGTAGCACGAAGCCCACTTCGAAGAACAATGGCAGCCCGCAGAGGAAGGCGATGGCGGCCATGGCCCAGTGCGCGTTGCGCTCACCGAAGCGGGTGATCAGGGTCTGGGCGATGCGTTCCGCGCCGCCCGATTCGGCCATCATCTTGCCGAGCATGGTGCCGAGGGCCACCACCAGCGCGATATGGCCGAGCGTCCTGCCGACGCCGGCCTCGTATGCGCCCATGATGTCCTGGGCCGGCATGCCGGTGGTCAGGGCCAGGCCGATGGACACCAGGGTGATGACGATGAAGGGGTTGAGCCGATAGCGCGCGATCAGCAGCACCAGGGCGATGATGGCGAGCAATGCATGGATCAGCAGGTAGGTGCCGGAACTGGCGGGCATGGTGTGCTCCTTTTCTCGGGGCAAAGGCCGGCCGCCCCGCCTGATGAGGCGGGAAGCGGCTCGTTCCACGGGGTGAGCTAGAAGAAGGTTTCCACCGCGCCGATGACCCGGTAGTGGTCATCCACCAGCAGCAACTGGCGCCACTTGTCGAAGGTCAGGCAGGGGTGGGAGATATCGAACGCAAGCAGGTCGCCCACTTGCAGGTCAGCGTCGGGGGGCATTTCCAGGAAGGCGTGCTGATCCATCATCCGCGTGATCTTCCAGGCAGCCGGAGCGACCACCGGCGGCGCCTCGCGTCCAGGGCGGTGGTGAAGCGCCGGCAGGGGCATGCCCGCATCGAACGCGGCATCGCGCTTGCCCAGGCCGATGATCGCCAAGCCCGGTTCGGGCCGCGCCTGCACATGGGCCCAGAGCTGCAGCGCTGGCAGCAGGCTGCTACCCATTTCCCTGGCCACGGTGTTGCTGGCGTGGATCCGCTGGGCCGCTTCGCGGTAGATGCCTTCGTCGTGGGTCAGGTAGCAGCCCGGGCGCAGGATCACCTGCAGGGGCTGGCCGATGTCCTGGCCGCCGAAGGTTTCGGCGACCACGTCGTACCAGGCGGAGCCCGCGCCGGAGAGGATCACCTCGGGCTCGTCGAAGCAGCCCCTGGCGGCCAACTGCCGCGTGCGTTCCAGTACATGGCGCAGCAGGTTCCGAACGCTGGGCTCGTCCTGCAATACGCCTTCGTAGACTTCACAGCCCACCAGGCTGAGGGTGCCGGGCCAGCGTCCGATGGCTGCGAGCACCTCGGCTTCCTGTCGCTCGTCACGGATACCGGTGCGACCGCCTTGAACGCCGAACTCCAGCAGCACCCGCAGGCGTTGGCCGGTGGCGGAGAAGTGGCGCCCCAGTGCCTCGACGTTGGTGCTGGAATCCACCAGGCAACAGAAGCTGAAGCCTGGGTCCCGGAGCAGGTGCGCGACCAGCGTCATGTTCGCCTTGCCTACCAGTTGGTTGGCCATCAGCACGCGCCGCACGCCGTGGTTGTAGGCGGCCTGCACCTGTGGAGCGGTGGCCAGGGTGATGCCCCAGGCGCCCTGTTCGAGCTGCATGCGGAACAGTGCGGGGCTCATGGTGGTCTTGCCGTGGGGTGCCAGCTGTACGCCGTAATGGCGGATGAACCGGCTCATCCACGCCAGGTTGTGTTCGAGGCGGCTCTGGCGCAGTACAGCGACCGGCAGGCTGACATCGTCGGCGAGGATGTCCCAACCCAGGTTCGCAACGTCGGTGATGCGGCAGCCGCTGGGCGCCGGACCGAGGCCTTTGCCGTTGGGGTCGAGCGGCCGTTCTTGAAATTTGTTTTCAGCCATCGAGTCTTCCTCCTTGGTTCGCTGAAAACAAGTACCACTACCTCCCGGCGTTCCGCTACGTGCCGGCGGGCCTGCCTTGCAGCCTCGGAGCTGGAGGGGAAACGCGGGCGGATCTGCGGCAAACAGCGTATTGCCGGGGTGTGGACCAGATTCCTTGTCGTGGCTTCGTGTTCTCTGACCTGCGCTGTTCCTGATTCTCGAACTCGGGTGGTCGGGTACGCTGGCGGTGCGAGACGGTACATCGACTGGCATCCGGCTAGCGCCGACTCATGGACTCATCGTGCGGTGAGTATCGCGCTCAACGACGCGCCAGGTTTGCAGATCAAGGATGCGCGCATGCTTTTGGCTGAACGCCCGGCCGTTGGCCAGGGTCCACCCTAGGTCATGCCGAATGAGCTGGAGGTTGAGATGAGACGGCTGAATCTTCCGTTGCTGCTGCTGGTCGGCGCCGTTTCCACGGCGGTGCTGGCCGATGACGAGGACCTGACCATGGAGCAGGAGCGCGACCAGATCGGCGCCAACATGGAGGCCGAACGCAAGGGCGAGCAGCCGGCGTTGAACAATTCCGGGGTGCCGTCTTCGGCGGCTACGCCAGGCGCCGAGGGCTCCGGTCGCTCGGTGGGGACGCCGACCTCTACCACGCGCAATCCAGCCACCGCGCCGGGCTCGCCGACCCCTGGCCAGGGCAGCTCCATCGCGGCTCCCGGTACACCGACGACGGGGCAGGGCATGCCGACCAACGCGCCGGGCAATCCGACCACGGGACAGGGGCGTTCGACGGCGTTGCCCGGCACCTCCACCGCCGCGCCCGGCGCGCCGACCACCGGCCAGGGCAGTTCGACCACGGGGTCGGGCACTGCGGGTGGAGCGGCGGGCGGTGCTGGAGGCGCGGGCGGTAGTAACTAGCGGATCAGGCCTGGGCGAAGCGGCTTTCGAGGTAACGGATGATGTCGTTGGATTCGTACATCCAGCGGCTTTCGCCGTTTTCGTCGATGCGCAGGCAGGGCACCTTGACCTTGCCGCCGCCGGCCAGCAGGGCCGCGCGGTGGCTTTCGTCGTTCTTGGCATCACGCAGCTGCACCGGCAGGTTGAGGCGGTGAAGGGTGCGGCGGGTCTTCACGCAGAAGGGGCAGGCGTGGAACTGGTAGAGGGCGAGGCCGGCGGTTTCCTCCTCGACCCGGGCTTGCGCCTCGGGGCTGCGGCGCAGCTTGCGCGGGCGGGTGACGAGGTCGATGAGGATGATCAGTTGGCCCAGGCCGATGCGGAGTGCCTTGATGAACACGGTTGGTAACCCTTGCGGCGGAAAACGGGCCGGCAGTCTACCCGATGCACGACGCGGCGGCCGGCTTTCATGCCAATCGGTCGCGGCAGCAGAGCAGTGAATCCATGACGAAGGCGGCGGGCAGCTGGAACTGCCGGCGGATCGGCGGGCTGCCGAGTTCGCCCTTGAGCGCCACCTCGTTGGCGAGCTGGCGGTCGATCTCGTGGCGGGCCTCGATGTTCTTGGCCACGCCGCCCACCGAGCCGTGGGCGTAACCCATCAGCGAAAAGCCGTTGGTCATCAGCGCCAGGCCGGCGAGCAGGAGAAGCCGTTTGCGTTGTGCCTTCATGGCGATCTCGCTCCTCAGCCGCTTTGCCGTCTACTGACCGGTTTCTGGCTCATCAGCATCGCCGGCACGCTCTGGCTGAGCTGCTGGTAGAAGCCCATGGAGCCGTCCACCGGGCTGACACCCAGGCGGGCCTTTTCATAGCTGAAGCTCACCACCAGCAGCAGGGAGATGGCGATGGTGTAGAGCCCGAGCGAAGCCAGGGCGCCATTGCGTGCGTATTTGAGGGTGAGGTTGCTCATGGTGGTTTCCGCTTGGCTGTTCCGTGGAGTGGGCACAGCTTCGCGAAAAGCGATTCGATAGAAAAACGGATATCAGGCATTTCAACTATCGACGAAACCAATAGGTCTGGGCGGGTTCGTAAAATTTTATTGACGATCGATGCAAGTGCCTGAGTGGCAAGGGAATCTGCTGAAAGGCCGCCCTATGTGGGGCCTCCGGTGCTGTTCTCTATCCCGCTGTTAGTCAGCCTCTATGGTGCTTCGGTGTAGGCGCTATTTCCTTATAGGGGCGCCTGTGTTAAATAAATCGCACACTTTGCGCTGCCCCTTTCATTGCTTCAGGAAGTCCGCCATGCCGTTACGTATCTGCATTCTGGAAACCGATCTCCTTCGCCCCGAACTGGTCGACCAGTACCAGGGCTACGGGAAGATGTTCGAGCAGCTGTTCGCCAAGCAGCCGATCGAGGCCCAGTTCAGTGTCTACAACGTGGTGGAGGGCAACTACCCGCCGCCCGGTGAGCGCTTCGATGCCTACCTGGTGACCGGCAGCAAGGCCGACTCCTTCGGTGACGACCCCTGGATCCAGACCCTGCGCACCTACCTGCTGGAGCGCTTCGAGAATGGCGACAAGCTGCTGGGCGTGTGCTTCGGCCACCAGTTGCTGGCGCTGCTGCTGGGCGGTCGCACCGAGCGTGCGACCCAGGGTTGGGGCGTCGGTACCCACGCCTATCGCATCGCCGAGCAACCGGCCTGGATGAGCCCGGCGCTGGACCAGCTGACCCTGCTGATCAGCCACCAGGACCAGGTCACCCAGCTGCCGGAGAACGCGACCCTGATCGCCTCCAGCGACTTCTGCCCGAACGCCGCCTACGCCATCGGCGACCAGGTGCTGTGCTTCCAGGGCCATCCGGAGTTCATCCACGACTATTCCCGCGCGCTGCTGGACATCCGCCAGCAGTTCCTCGGCGATGAGATCTACGGCAAGGGCGTCGCCAGCCTGGACAAGCAGCACCAGGGCACGACGGTGGCGGAGTGGATGATGCGTTTCGTCGCCCAGGGCCGTAACGCGGCCTGACCGCTTCGTGTCATGAAAAAGCCCGCCTGATGGCGGGCTTTTTCATGGGCGCGCGGCGAGGCTCGTGGCTAGAGCCAGCCCGAGCGCTTGAAGCTGGCGAACAGCCCGGTGCAGCCGACGGCGATGAAGCCGAGCACGCCGAAGTAGCCGTAGTGCCAGGTGAGTTCCGGCATGTTCTGGAAGTTCATCCCGTAGATGCCGGCCACGGCGGTGGGGAAGGCGAGGATGGCGGCCCAGGCGGCGAACTTGCGTTGCACCACGCTCTGGCGCGAGGACTCCAGCAGCAGGCCGATCTCGATGGCGTGGTCGGCCATTTCGCGCAGGCCGGTGAGGTCTTCCAGCAGGCGGTTGACGTGGATGGCGATGTCGCGGAAGTAGGGCCGCATGTTCTTGTCGATGAAAGGGAACTCCAGGCGCTGCAGCTCCTGGCAGATTTCCGCCAGCGGGCCGATGTAGCGGCGCAGGCGCAGCAGGTCGCGGCGCACGCCCTGGATGTGCTCGACATCTTCCTGGCTGAGGGGGCGGTCGAGCACCAGTTGCTCGAGGGCTTCGAGTTCCAGGTGGTAGCCGTCCATCAGCGGGCGGTAGTTCTCGATGACGAAGGCCAGCAGCGCGTAGAGCACGAAGTCCTCGCCATGCTCCAGCAGCAGCGGGCGCGCTTCGCAGCGCTGGCGAACCTGGGAGTAGGGCGCCGATTCGCCATAGCGGGCGCTGATCACGTAGCCGGTGCCGGCGAACAGCTGGGTCTCGACGAAGGTCAGGCCATCGCCGGTGCGGATGGGCGAATAGAGCACCAGGAACAGCGCGTCGCCGAAGGTTTCCAGCTTGGGCCGGGTGTGGCGCACCAGGGCGTCTTCGAGGGCCAGTTCATGCAGGTCGAACTGGCGCTGCAGGTTGGTCAGCTCCTCGGCGCCGGGGTCGTGCAGGCCGATCCAGACGAAGTGGCCGGGCTTCTTCGCCCACTCCTTGCCCTCGTCGAGGCTGATGTCGGTGATCTTCTTGCCCTTGGCGTAGACGGCTGCGGCAACCACGTGACCCATGCGCTGGTTTTCCTTGTTCGAATGGTGAGCGGCGGTGAGCTTAACCCGCCCCTGCTTGAGAGTGTCGGTGGATGCGGGGAGTTCTTCCACAAAGGCGGGCACTTCGGCCGAATTACCCGGCGGGTCATGGTGCCGGCGCGGCGCTTGCTCTAGATTCGGCGGCTCCCGCTCATAACAAGGAGAACAGGCGTGAACGAGGCATTCCCTTTCGCTGCGGGCACCTTCGACTGCCCGGTGACGATCCATCCGGGGCAACCGGGTGCGCCGGCCCTGGTGGTGATGCCCGCCATGGGCGTGGCGGCGCGCAAGTACGAGGCGCTGGCCCAGGCATTGGTGGCCGCCGGCTGCAATGTGCTGGTGGCCGACTGGCCGGGCCAGGGCACCAGCCAGCCGCGCCCGGACCGTCGGCATGACTATGGCTACCGCGAGCTGGTGGAGGATTTCGTGCCCAAGCTGCTGGCCATGGCCGCGCGGCATTTCCCCGGTAGCCGCCAGGTGTTGCTGGGGCACAGCTTGGGCGGGCATGTCGCCGCGCTTTACGCCGCGGCCAACCCGGATGCCGAGGTGGCGGTGATCGGCGTCGCCTGCGGCAACATCCATTACCGCCACTGGCGTGGCCGCAAGCGCCTGATGACGCCGCTGGTGGCGCTGAGCTTCAACCTGATGACGGCGGTGCTCGGCTACCTGCCGGGGCCGCGCATCGGCTTCGGCGGCTATGAGGCGCGCAGCCTGATCCGCCAGTGGGGGCGGGTGGCCTTCAGCGGCAATTTCAAGCATGTGGGCCTGCCCCTGGCGGAGCCGGCGCGGGTGGGCGTGACCTCGCTCTTCGTCAATATCGAAGGCGATAACTTCTCGCCGGAAGCCTCCACCCTCGGCCTGGCCGCGCTGGTCCAGGCACCGGCCCGGGTGCAGCGCCTGCCGTCGCCACGGCCACCCCACGAAAACCCCCACAGCGCCTGGCTGCGAGCGCCGGGTTCGGTGGCGGAGTTCGTGCTGGGTTGGTTGGTGGAGCGGGGCATCCTGATTGCACAGGGGCAGGCTTCGAGCCGCGTGGGCTGAAGCCCACCCTACAAGCCCGCCCAAACGAAAAAGCCCGGCATCGAGCCGGGCTTTTTTCATGGGCGGGCGATCAGGCCTTGGCCAGTTCGCGGTCCATGGCGTTGATGCAGTCGAGCATCTTCTGCCGGCATTCCTCGATGAGCATGGGCAGGTCGTCCAGGCTCAGGCCGGCGGTGGGGATGGCGGGCAGGGCGCGGATGATGACCTTGCCGCTGTTCCAGCTGTTCAGGCGCATCTGCTTGACGTAGTTGCTGACGCACACCGGGATGATCGGCACGCCGGCGGCGATGGCCATCTGGAAGGCGCCGCGCTTGAACTGCAGCAGCTCCTCGCCGAGGTTGCGGGTGCCTTCGGGGAAGACCCAGATGGAGGTGTCTTTATTGCGTAACGTCTCGGTGGTGGTGAGCATCGCTTCGCGGGCCTTGCGGGCGTTGCCGCGGTCGATCAGCACGTTGCCGGCGAGCCAGTAGAGCTGGCCGAAGAAGGGCACCCACTTGAGGCTCTTCTTGCCGATGCTGACGGTGCGTGGCGGTACCACGCGGCCGAGTACGTAGAGGTCGTAGTTGGACTGGTGGTTGGCGACGATGACGCAGGCCTTGTCGTGCTCCAGCAGCTTCACGTCGGGCTTCACGTCCAGGCGCAGGATGCGCAGCGCCGGCAGGGAGTAGAAGCGGGCGCAGAGGCGGCTGTTATCCGGGTTGAATGGGCGGCAGATGCCGAGCAGCAGGCCAGCGATGCCGGCGATTATGAAGTGCACGCCCATGAGGATCGTGCGCAGAAGGAAAAGCATCGATATCGCCCAGTCAGACAAAAGGCGCGCAGTGTACGGGTGTGCACTTTATTGGGCAATTGCTGCCGGTCAGGGGGTTGTAACCTTTTCTGTACCGCTGGCCGTGGCAGGGAGGAACTCCGGCGAACTGTAGTATTCGGCCAGCCGGTCGAGGGTGCCGTTGGCCTGCACCTGGGTCAGCGCCGCGTCGAAGCGCTGCATGAAGTCGGCCTTGTACGGATAGGCGGCTGCATTGAGGCGGGTGAAGCCGAGGTGGCCGCGTTCGCTGGCCAGAACCGGGCCTTCCACCAGGCTGATGGCCTCTTCTTCGGTGATGCTGCCGTCTTCGCGCATCTGCCGCAGCTCCCAGAGGATCGACAGGCGATCGTTGATGTAGACGTCGATCCGCTGGCGCAGCAGCTTGAGCAGGTTGGTGCGGTTGTCGCGGGCGTAGGACTGGTCGATCTCGCCGTTCTCCACCATTTCCCGGTAGCGCGCGTCGTTGACCGTGACGAAGCCGCTGTTGAGGCCGATGCGCAGCCCGGCGTAGGCGGCGGGGAAGTCGTCGAAATGCCGTGTGCCGGCAAGGCCGGGGCGGATGAATACGGCCAGGCGCTCTTCCATGATCGGCCGCGAGTACTCCATCCACGGGCGTTCGTCCGGGCGGTAGTAGGGCGGGTAGAGGGCGAAGGCGTTGCCCTTGGCCACTTCCGCCAGGCCGCGCGGCCAGGGCACCGGGCGGATGGTGACGTGGTAGCCCGGCATCAGGGCGAAGACCCTGCGCAGGATGTCGGTGTAGAGCCCCTTGGCCTCGCCATTCTCCTCGTAGCTGTAGGGCGGATAGCCCGAGTCGCAGAGGATGGTGACCTCGATGGGCGTTGGTGCCTGGGCACGGCACAGGGCCGTGGCGCAGAGCAGGGCCACCAGCAGAAATGCGCGCATGGCATGCCTCCGGCAAAGCGGCCGCGCTTCATGCGCGGCCTGCCCGGGTCAGATCTTGAAGCGGCTGAGCAACCTGTCCTGCTGGCCGACCTGTTCCACCATCACCGCGCATTGGCGCACCTGCTGCTCGGCACCGCCGGCAACCTCGTGGCTGATGTCGCGGATGTTGGTGGTGTTGCGGTTGATCTCTTCGGTGGTGGCGCTCTGCTGCTCGGCGGCGGTGGCGATCTGCAGGTTCATGTCGTTGATGCGGTTGATGGCATCGCGGATGCGCCCGAGCATATCGTTGGCCGCGCCGGCATCGTCGGCGGTCTTGCTGGCGGTGTCGCGGCTTTGCTGCATGCGCTGCTCGGCCTGGCGGACGCCGGTCTGCAGCTGGTCGATCATCTGGCGGATTTCCTGGGTCGACTGCTGGGTGCGCGAGGCGAGGGAGCGCACCTCGTCGGCCACCACCGCGAAACCACGGCCGGATTCGCCGGCCCGCGCCGCTTCGATGGCGGCGTTGAGGGCGAGCAGGTTGGTCTGGTCGGCGATGCTGGTGATCACCGAGAGGATGGATTCGATGCTCTGGCTGAGCTTGGCCAGCTCGTTGATGGCCTGGCCGGTGTCGTCCATCTCGTTGGCGAGCTGCTTGATCGCCTCGGTGGAGCGGGAGACCACGGTGACGCCGTTCTCGGTCTCCTCGTTGGCGGCCAGCGCGGCCTGGGCGGCGGCCTGGGCGTTGCGCGCCACCTCCTCGGCGGTGGAGGCCATCTCCTGCATGGCGGTGGCCAACTGGTCCAGCTCCATCAGCTGTACCTGCAAACGGTTGGCGGCCTGGCCGGCTTCGTTGGAGGTGAGGTCGGTGCTGCCGCGCACCTGCTGGGAGCTGCCCATCACGTCGCCGATCAGGGTCTGCAGGTTCTGCAGGAAGCTGTTGAACTCGCGGGCCACCAGGGAGATTTCGTCGTTGCCGGCGGCCGGCAGGCGCTTGGTCAGGTCGCCCTGGCCACTGTTGATCTCGTGCAGCGAGTCGCCCAGGGCATCCAGCGGGCGCAGCACGCTCTTCATCAATACGCCCAGCAGCACCAGGCTGATGATCACGCCCAGCACGGTACCGACCACGGCGCGCCAGCTGAGGGCGTTGGCTTCGGCCATCACCTTGCTCTGGTCGAGCACCACGCCTATGTACCAGTCCATGCCCTTGAGGTTGGGCAGCGGGGTGAAGGACACCAGCAGTTGCTTGTCGCCGGTGTCGACTTCCTGCAGGTCCTTGTTCAGGGCCGGGCTCTTGCCGCCGAACAGCTCGCTGTAGGGCTTGCCGTTCAGTTGGGTGTCGGGGTGGGAAATGATGTTGCCGTTACGGCTGAGCAGGAAGGCGTAGCCGGCCCCGTTGAAGTCCAGGGTGTTGACCGCGTCGGCCACGGTCTTCAGGCGGATGTCGCCGCCCATCACGCCGAGGAACTTGCCGGCATCGGTGATGCGGGCAACGGCGGAGATGAGGATCTCGCCCGTGGTGGAGTCGACGTAGGGCTCGGTGAGCACCGCCTGGCTGCCGGCCTTGCCGGTGGCGTACCAGGGGCGCTGGCGGCCGTCCCAGTCGGGCTTGGGCTGCCAGGAGGGGTCGTTCTTGATCGGCTTGCCGTCGGCTTCGAGGGCGCCGAACACCAGGATGAATTCGTTCTTCAGCATCGTCGAGTCGACGACACGCTGGGTTTCCTCGGGGCTGTATTTGCTGTCGATGGTCTGGGACATCAGGTCCAGCAGGCGCAGCTTGGCGTTCAACCAGTTCTCGATCTGGCGGGCCAGGGCGTTGCTGGATTCGGAAATGCTGGATTCAGCTTGGGCGCGAAGGGTGCTACGGACCTGGCTCACTTGAGCCAGGGACAGGAGCGCGGTGGTGAGGAAGAGTACTGCAGCGGCGGCAAGGCTGACCTTGTGGGCAATCTTCATGCGGAGCTCCTGGCGAGTGAAATGCCTGATGCCTTCCGTCCGTGCCTGGCGTCATGGCTTAAAAGTAATACAGGTTTTCGTGCTTGTCCGAAGCAAAGTGCCATCATTTGTCGGAAATTTATGCAGCTCGTCTGGGAGGGGAGTTTAGGCGGCTATAGCGAGGCGGGAGGAGGAAATGAAAAAGCCCGGCACAGGGCCGGGCTTTCGACAGCGACGACGCGATCAGAGCGGGTGTTGCTTGTCCTGCTCGATGGCGGCGTCCAGGGTTTCCAGCAGCGCCTTGCGCACCTTGAGCTTGGTGTTCTTGTGGGCGGTGGAGTTGATCTTCTTCATCTGCTGGGCAACGGCCTGGGCGGTGGCCAGCAGTTCTTCGGCCGGCACCACCTTGTCGAGGAAGCCGGCTTCCTGGGCGCCTTTGGGGTCGAACATCTCGCCGTTGACCACCGAGCGCTGGAAGGCAGCCTTGGTCAGGCGGTCACGGGCCAGCTCGATGCCGACGTGGTGCATGGTCATGCCGATCAGCACTTCGTTCAGGCCGATGCTGAAGGAGCCCTCGACGCCGATGCGGTAGTCCGCCGACAGCAGCAGGAACGCGCCCTTGGCCACGGCGTGGCCGGAGCAGGCAACGATGATGGGGAAGGGGTGGGCGAGCATGCGGCGCGCCAGGGTGGAGCCGGCGGCGACCAGGTTCACGGCGTTCTGCGGGCCGGAGGTCATCACCTTGAGGTCGTAGCCGCCGGAGAGGATGCCCGGCTGGCCGGTGAGGATGACGATGGCGCGGTCCTGCTCGGCGCGGTCCAGCGCAGCATTGAAGGCGGCGATCACGTCCGGGGAAATGGCGTTCACCTTGCCGTTGGCAAGGGTCAGGGTGGCGACGCCGTCTTCGAATTGGTAGGAGATCAGCTCACTCATGGCAGGGGTCCTTGTTGTGGAATGGGGCAGACACTACTCAGGCGCAGGATTCAGGTAAAGCGCTTTGACTGACTGACAAGTCAGGCGGGCCGGGCGTTTCCTCCCTATAAGGCGTTCTCTATGGGGGTGATGGGCAGGGACAATTGGGCGGGGCTGCGGGAGGCCGGTAAGTTCGCCTCCATTGTCGAAAGGAGCTCCCATGGACCGACTCGCCCACAGCGCCAGCATCATCCTCGCCGTCGTTCTGCTGCTCGGCTCGTTGCTCGTGGCCAACAGCGCCACCCTGCAGAACCCCACCGGCGTGCTCCTGTTATTCGTCGCCGGGGTGTTCGTTTCCTTCGGCTTCATCTTCTTCGGCAGCCTCAAATTCGACGACTACCGCAGCGGCCAGGACGGCGACTCGCCCCGTTCTCCATAAGCGCATGAAAATTCTCAAAAAAATGTTTGCATTCCGGAAAACACTCCACTAAATTAGCGCACCTCGACGGGGCTGACGCCTCGGAGAGATTCCGGTGAGGTGTCCGAGCGGTTGAAGGAGCACGCCTGGAAAGTGTGTATACGGGAAACCGTATCGTGGGTTCGAATCCCACCCTCACCGCCACTTTCCGTATACAGAAACCCCTGATTCGAAAGAGTCAGGGGTTTTTTGTTTGCCCTTGAAATAGTGCCTATACACCTTGCATCTCCAGAAACCAAAACCCCTGATCTCCGGTGGAGCCAGGGGTTGCGCTTTTGAGGTATCCGGTCGTTACGTCTCTTAAGGCGGCCCGAACTCGATCTGGGCGCAGCCGTGGGACAGCAGCATCTGCCCGTCATCGGCCTCGAAGGCGGTGATGGTCTTCGACTTGTCGACCGTGATGGTGATGATGCAGCGGTTGGGGTGGTGGACGTTGTCCCAGTAGTTGGTGGTGACGATGACGTTGCCTTGCTGCTCCGACGAGGTGCCGACCACTTCGTTCCGGTAGTAGGACGTGTCGCTGTACCAACTGAGCACGACTTCACCGGTGCCGGTGGGGTTCATCTGGTCCGGTTTGCCGAAGAAGTTGATGGCCTCCTCGGCGGAGCGGCCCTTCCATTGGCTGGCGGCGTAGAGCTCGGGGAGCGTGTCCATCTGGATGCAGCCGCCCAGTGCGAGCGGCAGGCAGGCCAGGGCGAGTATCCGTAGCGTTTTCATCTGTCTGTCTCCTGGGGCCTGGCTGCCTGTCACGGGTTGGCGGGCTTGTTGCCCAGGAGGAGGTCGAGGTCGCGCAGGACGCCCTGGCTGCTGTTCTTCACGGCGTTGGGGCCGTGGTTCTCTTCGTAGGCGCTCGGGCGGGTGATGCCCCACATCTTGGTGCGGGTGACGGTGGCGAGCACGTCGGCGGTGGTGTTGCCGAGGCGCATCATCGCGTTGGATTCGCGCTCGTCGGGTTTGCAGGTGAAGTCGTAGGAGCGGTCGACCCAGCTCTGCGGGACCGGTTTCCAGCCCTGGGGCGCCGGCAGGGACGAGGCCGTGGCGGAGCGGTTGTAGGCGGTGACGGCGTTGATCTTCAGCAGGCGCTTCTTGCACTGGAACTGCAGGTCGTAGGCGACGAAGTCGGGGGCGTCGGCGGTTTCGAATATCTGCACGACGGTGACGGAGCGGGCGGGCTCTGCCTGGCCGGATTCCATCTTGAGTTCGGCGACGGAGGCGCCGTCGGCGTAGAAGAGGTCACGGTTTGGCTGGTCGCCGGTGCCGAAGATCACCCACCAGTCGGCAGCCATCGCCGATTGCTGGACCTGGATCAGCAGCAGTGCCAGCGATGCGACCAGTACGACTTTGTTCTTGATGTTCATGCGTGTCTTCCATGAAGGGCCGCTCGGCAACTGGAGAGGCCAGTCCCTTGCACGGCAAAGCGCGGACGTTAGCGAGCGCTCGTGGCGACTTGAATAGGGCGCATGAGCTAGTGGCGCGGTGCCGTCAGGCAGGTTGTGCGTCGCGTCGCAACCTGCCTGTGGCGCAGTGCCGGTTTTTCCGTGTGGGGTCATTGCTGCATGGGTTGCCGGTTGGTGACGCAACCCGGAAACTGCCTTGCCTGCGCCGGTCGGCGCTTCACTCATGGGTACATCGGGAGCTGCATCGTGGTTTCAGGGAAATGGCTGGCGGCGCTCGCCGCAGTGATGGTGTTGTCGGGGCTACCGGTGGTGGCGGGTGCGCAGATCTACAAATGGGTGGATGCCAACGGCAAGGTGCAGTTCGGCAACGTGCCGCCGCCGAGTGGGGCGGAGCAGATCAAGGGGGCGGCTGCATCCCCGGCCGAGAAGGCGCCCGAGGCGGCTGCGAAACCGGCCACCGAAGCCGCGCCTGTGGAGCCTTCGGCCTTCAAGAGCGCCGATATCGTCGGGCGCTGGTACATGAAGAACGATGAAGAAACGCTGGACTGGACCTTCAAGGCCGACGGCAGCTTTGCCGGCACCCTGGTCGACAGCATGGGAACCGGGCGCTCGGCCGGGACCTGGGAGCTGAAGGGCGACACGTTGCGGGTGGTGACCCGCAACACCTTCAAGGACGGCTTCTCGGGCGGTGGGGAGCGCGAGGCTACGGAGCGTTCCGAGTACACCCTGCTCGGTGTCGAGGCGGGCAGCCTGAAGCTGCTGCCGGATCAGTCGCTGTTCAAGCGGCCGCCGTACACCTTCATCAAGCGCTGATCTTCGCGTGCATGAAAAAGCCCCCTGGAGTCGAGGACTCCAGGGGGCTTTTGCGTTTCCAGGCCGGCCGTTGGCTCAGCGCTTGAGCACGTAGGTTTCGCCCCAGATGGTTTCATCCTTGACCGGCTTGGCGTTGAGCTTCACCGGGCGGTACTGCAGGTTGGCGAGGGCCTTGCTCATCTTCACGTAGCCGTACTCGGCCGGGTCGGTGGCGCCGCGGAACTCCTGCAGGCCGGTGGGGATGCGCACCATATAAAGGGCGGAGAGCTCGCACTTGAGCTTGTCGTTGGCGATGCGGCGGCAGTCTTTCTCCTCGAAGCCGACGTTGGGGGCTTCGGGGTAGAAACCGTCGACCACGATGGCTTCGCCGGGGGCGACGTCGAAGGAGGCGAAGTCCTTCTGCAGTTCACTGTGGGTTTCGACGTTCGCCACCTTGCGCGCGCTGATGCTGGAAACCCAGCCGGCTGCGGCGGTCTGGTTGGTGACGTTGTAGGAGTTGGTGCCCCAGCTCATGCATTCGCCGCTCACCACGCGCACGGAGGAGCAGTAGTTCTCGTTCACCGTTTCCGTGCGGTACTGGGCATCTTGCCAGCGCTGGCCGTGGTCGTACTCGGTGAAGTCCTTTTCCACCAGTGTCACCTGGCCCAGCTTCGAGGGCTTGATGTCCTGGTTGGTGCGCGGGTTGGGCGTGCTGGTGCGTGGCGAGTCGTAGATGCTGCCGACCAGGCTGTAGTGGCCGGGCTGGACGATGAAGACCTGGTAGAGGGTGCGGCCGAACACCGTCTGGTAGTGGGAGCCGTGGGGGCCGATCTTGGTGGCTTGCATGTTGTTGCCCACGAACAGCTGCCTGTCGGGGTTGGCGCTGTTGCGCCACACGGCGGTGGCGGTGCGCAGCTTCTCGAAGCGGACCGTGTCGTCATTGTTCTCGAAATTGTATTGCTGGCTGTCGAGGTTGACGGTGGTGGTGACGACTATCGCCATGCCATTGGCCTGTGCCGATTCGAACAGGGCGTCCGTGGCTGCCTCCAGTTGGCGCACCTGCTCCTCGAGGCTCTGCTCGTATGTGGGCTGCTGGTAGGCCATGGGCGGCCGGGCGACGCAACCGCTGAGCAGGGCCAGGCCGAGAAGGCTGAGGCAGGGGAGTCCTTTGTTCATGGGGCGTTCCTTCTGGATGCGGTCCTGGAAATTCCGCCTTGAAAGGGGCGGGGAATATTCGGGGCAGCCGAGCATAGCGGCGGTGGCCGTTACGTTACGCCAACCAGCTCACGCTTGGGGGTGTACTAGTACATCGGAGCGAGTGGGCTAGAGCAGGCCGAACAGGCGCTGTTTCTGCCGTGCCAGTCGCGCTGTCGCCAGCTCCGAGTTCTCGGGGGCGTCGGGGTTGTACTTGACGCGGACGGGAGTGCCGTCGGGGAAATCCGCGATCTTGCGCTGGGCATCGGAATAGAAGGTCGACTCTTCCTGGGTGCGGCCCTTCTCCTGGTAGTGCTTGCCGTCGACTTCATAGGTGTAGGTAAAGCTGGGGTAGTAATAACTGACCAGGCGATTGTCTTCGTGATCGGTCCGCTTGCCGATGGTCACCCCGCTGATGACACCTTGGGTTTCCGGCCAGGACTGCACCCTTATCAGGTGGAAGGTGCCGTAGCAGACGACGGCGACCAGGATGGCGCTGCCGAGGAGGTTGTTGATCTTCATGGGTCTCTTCCTTGAGAGGGAGCTGCAGAGGGGCGCTTTTACAGAGCGAGCATGTGTTGTGCAAGGTGCGTTCTGTCAGCGCTTCCCTCCCGGGTGAGTCCGTGCGAGTTGCTGTAATCCTTGTTCAGCGCGTGTTTCGATTCTTGCCAACTGGTTGGATTTTGCTTTGCCAGAGGGTGCTCAAGTCGCCTGAAAGTACCGTGCTAGAGTGGTTTCGTTCGGATCAGACATGGATCCGGAGGGATCTTTACCACAAGGAGTGTTATTGATGAAAACCCGCATGATTGCGCGTCTGGCAATTATCTCTGCAGCTATGGGCGTCGCTGCCACGGCGGCTGCTGCTACCAAGACCCAGTGCGAGAACATCTCGCGGCCTGCTGGGTACCTGACGGTCCAGGAAGCCATTCCCACCGGTGGCTGCCCGACCGGAAAGGCGATCAAGTATGAAACGCCTTACTCGGGGATGATCATTCCGAAGCCCCAGGAGCTGCACGGCTGGGAGCCTCCCTACGTAGTCACAAGCGTCACCAAGATCGGCACCATCCAGCAGTTCAAGATCGAACTGCTCAAGGATGGGATGGTGGGATGTGCTGCGCCGCCCATCAGGCCCTATAACTTCTTCACCAAGGACAACGGGACCGTTGCCGGCTGTTCAATCACTTCTTCGCCGGGGGTTTCGAACTCGGTCAAGTTCTTCCAGCACATGTTCGTGGAGCTGGCTCGCCCGGTGGGCAAGCCAGGAGAGCTGCGCGTCAACCTGAACACCAACTGGACGGCGCCTTCCCGCAACTACGCCATCAAGACCACGTCTTACCTGAACGGTGGGAACTCCACGGTCATGAAGACCGGGCTGACGACCACAGGGCAATTCCAGTTGAAGGATATTGCACCCAACTTCGTCAACGACGCCAAGCAGGGGGCCAACTTCACCTTCGTGGTCGAGTTGTTCCAAGGCACCACGCCGATGGCGTCGTACTCCATCACTGCCACCGGCAAAGAGATGATCCAGAACTGATTCAGCGCCTGTAAAGAAAGCCCGGCCAAGTGCCGGGCTTTTTTGTCAGGTTGGCCCGGCAAGAAGCGCCCTGAGGGAGTGCCTGGGGCATCCATGGGCTGGCCAGGCAGGAAATGATGGCAAAGAGGCGCTAGGGGGAGCCCCTAGGAAAACGGCGGGTGGCGCGGGTGTGGCGGATTGGTGCGGGGGCATCGCCAGGCTTGCGCGCTGGCGATGGAAAGCATCGCTGTTACCAGTAGAGCGTTACGCGGGTGTCGCCTTTGGCGTCGCCGCTGACCTGGGTCACGGCCTGGTCGGCGAGGGTTTCGCTGTGACCATTGGCGTGCTCGGTGCGCACCTGGTATTCACCGCCCTTGGAGCAGGATTGACGCGTCACGCTGTAGGAGCGGGAGCTGGCGTCATAACCGCTGTCGACCGCGCAGGAACTGGAGATCGTCAAGCTGACGCCCATGTTTCCAACGGCTTGGCCGGCATTGCTGGTGGTGGAGAAAAAAGCACTGGTGATCATTAACGCTGCGAAGATGGAGCGCTTGAAGGCCGTACTCATTCCGACTGCTCGACGGTGAAGCTGACGGTGATCGGCCTTCCTGGTCGAGTCACAACTGACAGCTTGGATTGCTTTCCTTGGATTGATTGAACGCTGCGTTGCAGGGGGCGCTACGCCAGCAGGTTCGCCATGAACTTGGCGCCAAGTGTACGGTGATGGCTAGGTGATAGCTAGCTCATTTCTTAACCATTTGTCGGCAATCTCTTACACGGCTTAGGGGTGACCCCTAGATCCCCTAAGCACCTGGCGCATTAGCCGCAACTCTTGCGTGGCGTAGCGGGTCCAACGAAGGCGCGTGCTATAACCCTATGGTTTAAAGCCACAACGCCACGGAGACGGACACATGAGCGATACAAGCAAACTCGCCAAGCAGGAACCCGCAGCCCTGCCCGAATACGACCTGAGCAAGGCCAAGGATTTCGAGTGGACGGGCCGCAGCATGGACTGGTTCCTGCAGATGCTGGTGCGTCAGGCCAACGACCTGGGTGTAGAGGTCGGCATCACGCTGACCATCGGGGCGGGGATGATCAGCGGCACGCTCATTTCCGTGGAGACTTACTTCGCCCAGTTCGCCGACGAGTACGCCAACTCCTGGCCCCAGGAGGGCAGGGAGGAGATCCGCGCCACCTTCGCCAACATCGGGGTGATGACCAAGACCACGGGCGACGACCCCAAGCTGCTGCCGCCGCAGTACATCCACCTGAAGAACGTCAACGTCTATGCCGCCGGTGGCCTGACCTGCACCGGGCTGACGCTGTGGCGCGGTACCCTCGCTTCGGTGACCGGTTTCAACCTTGGCACCCTGAGCTGATCACTGCGCGGAAGACGTGCAGCAATAGAGAAGCCCCGGCATCGACCGGGGCTTCTTGCTTCTAATCCTCGTTGCTTTCAGTACTTGCGCCGCACCGCGACGTCGGTAATGCCCTTCTCGGCTGTCATGCGCAGGTAGTCGCCGTTGTCCCGCGGCTCCCCGGTAAAGGGGATGCCGTGTTTCTCCATCAGCAACCCGTAGATGTCGGTGCTGGACGGCTGGTAATCCACCTCGACCATGAAGGCGCGTGGGCTGCCGTTTTCCTTGTAGATGATCTCGTAGCGGTTGTGCCCGTTCATGTCTTCCTCCTTGCCGGGGTGTCCTTGCCAATAGACGGGCAGGGCGGGAATTGGTTTTGCCGATTTTCCCGAGCGGGCTGCCGGCTGTGATTGCGCTTATCCATAAGCACTATCGAGACGACTGATTTCAAAGCCGCGCCAGGCCCCCATAAAGTGGCTCCCAACAGAGTTAAGGAGGTCGCCATGCCACATATCGACATCATGTCCCTGGTTGGAAGTGCAGTCCCCGAGGCGCTGCGAGCGCAAGGGCATCTCGCCTGCTGGTTCGTGGTGATCGACGGCCAGCGCAAATCCGGCCCCTACACCACCCAGGACATGGCCAGCGCCAGCAAGGCCATCTGGGAGTTGGAGATGGCCAAAATGGCCAAGCGCCACAAGGGTTTCCTGGCCATGGCCGCCTGAGGTTTCTTGCGCCCGCTCCGGCGCATTTTGGCAGCGTGGGGCTGCCCGTTTATTCCTGGTGCCCATCCCGCACCCCCTTTGGCCCGCCACTTGGCGGGCCTTGTTTTTTCCGGCCGGGCCGGCTGCAGGTAAACTGCCGGCTTTTATCGCGGAAGCCCCCATGTGAACTGGGATATTTTCTGTAGCGTCGTCGACAACTACGGCGACATCGGCGTGACCTGGCGCCTGGCACGGCAGCTGGTCGCCGAGCATGGCCTGCAGGTGCGCCTGTGGGTGGATGAGCCGGCCGCCTTCGCGCGCCTGTGCCCGGATGCCGACGCGGCGGCCGACTGCCAGTTGCGCCAGGGCGTGGAGGTACGCCGCTGGGCGACCGAGTGGCAGCCGGTGGAGCCTGCGGATGCAGTGATCGAGGCGTTCGCCTGCCAATTGCCCGCCACCTACATAGACGCCATGGCCGCACGCGACAGGGCGCCGCTCTGGTTGAACCTGGAATACCTCAGTGCCGAAGACTGGGTCGGCAGCTTTCACGGCCTGCCATCTCCGCAGGCCGGCGGGTTGCAGAAGTTCTTCTTCTTCCCCGGCTTCAGCGAAGGCACCGGCGGCCTGCTGCGTGAGCGTGGGCTGCTCGAACGACGCGACACGCTGCGCAGTGATGCCGCCGCCCAGGCTGACTTCCTGCGAACGCTTGGCGTGGAGCGGGTTGTCGGTGCCCGGTTGATCTCCCTGTTCGCCTACGAGAACGCGGCGCTGCCCGGTTGGCTCGATGTGCTGGCGGCAGCGTCGCGCCCCACCCAGTTGCTGGTGCCGGAGGGGCGTGTGCTGGGTGATGTGGCGCGCTGGCTCGGTGTCGATTCACTGGCCGTCGGCGCCAAGGGCCTGCGCGGCAACCTGTCCGTGCAGGTCCTGCCCTTCATGCCCCAGGACGATTACGACCGCCTGCTCTGGTGCTGCGACTTCAACGCCGTGCGTGGGGAGGATTCGTTCGTGCGCGCCCAATGGGCCGGCCGGCCGTTGCTCTGGCACATCTACCAGCAGGAAGAGGACGTCCACCTGGAGAAGCTCGAGGCCTTCCTCGCGCTCTATGTCGCCGGCCTGGACGATGCCCCGGCGCAAGCGTTGCTGGCGGCTTGGCGCGCCTGGAACCAGGGCGGTGACATGGGCGCCGCCTGGCTGGCGCTGCAGCCGTTCGAGGCCCAACTGCAGGCTCACACCGAGCAATGGTGCGGCTTGCAGGCGGGGCGGCGGGATCTGGCTGCGGGGCTGGTGCATTTTTATACAAATTGGATATGATACGCGGCCTGTTTTTTGTCACTCATCCAAATCGGATATTCGTATGAAAACCGCTCAAGAGTTCCGCGCTGGCCAGGTTGCCAACATCAATGGCTCCCCCTGGGTCATCCTGAAAGCCGAGTTCAACAAGTCCGGCCGTAACAGCGCAGTCGTCAAGATGAAGCTGAAGAACCTGCTCAACGGTTCCGCCACCGAGACCGTGTACAAGGCCGACGACAAGCTGGAACCGGTAATCCTGGATCGCAAGGAAGTTACCTACTCCTACTTCGCCGATCCGCTGTACGTGTTCATGGACAGCGAATTCAACCAGTACGAGATCGAGAAAGACGATCTGGAAGCCGTACTGACCTTCATCGAAGACGGCATGACCGACGTCTGCGAAGCCATCTTCTTCAACGAGAAAGTCATTTCCGTTGAACTGCCGACCACCATCGTTCGCCAGATCGCTTACACCGAGCCGTCCGTGCGTGGCGATACCTCCGGCAAAGTGATGAAGACCGCTCGCCTGAACAACGGTGCCGAGCTGCAGGTTTCCGCATTCTGCGAAATCGGCGACTCCATCGAGATCGATACCCGCACCGGCGAGTACAAATCCCGCGTCAAGGCCTAAGCCTTTCGCGAGATGTGAAAAGCCCGGCCTAGGCCGGGCTTTTTGTTGCCTGCGATTCAACCGTCGCGGTTATTGCAGGTGCTTCTTCAGTTCGGCGCCGGCCTGGAGCATGGCCGAGCGCACCGCCGGAACCTGGTTGACCACGTTGAGCAGGCCGTAGTCGTGGATCATGCCGTTGTAGCGTACGGCGGTGACCTCGACGCCGGCGGCGTCCAGCTTGCGGGCATAGGCTTCGCCTTCGTCACGCAGCACGTCGAACTCGGCGGTCTGGATCAGGGTCGGCGGCAGGCCCTTGAGCTGCTCGGTGGTGGCCCGCAGCGGCGAGGCGTGGATCTCGGCGCGCTGCTTCGGGTCGGTGGTGTAGCTGTCCCAGAACCACTGCATCATCGGCTTGGTGAGGAAGTGCCCCTGGGCGAACTGGTTGTACGAGGCGGTCTCGAAGTTGGCGTCGGTCACCGGCCACAGCAGCACCTGGGCGCGCAGTTTCGGGGTGCCCTGTTCCTTGGCCATCAGCGCCACCACCGCCGCCATGTTGCCGCCGACGCTGTTGCCGGCCACCGCCAGGCGCGAGCTGTCCACACCTATGTCCTTGCCGTGCTCGGCCACCCATTGGGTCGCCGCGTAGGCCTGGTTGATGGCGGTGGGGTACTTGGCTTCGGGCGAGGGGGTGTAGTTCACGTACACGGCCACCGCACCGGAGTTCACCACCAGGTCATGGATCAGGCGCTCGTGGGTGGGGTAGTCGCCCAGCACCCAGCCGCCGCCGTGGAAGAACATGAACACCGGCAGGTCACCCTTGGCGCCTTCGGGGCGGACGATGGTCAGCTCCAGGGGCTGGCCCTTGATGCTGATGGTCTTGTTCTCGACGCGGGTGCCGGAGAGGTCGACCTTGACCCCGGCCTGGGCGCCCACCAGCACGGCGCGGGCATCTTTCGGCGCGAGGGTTTCCAGCGGTTTGCCGTTGCCGGCTTCGAGGGCTTCGAGGAAGGCCTGGGTGTTGTGTTCGACGCCGGGGCTGCCGGCGGCGAAGGCGCTGCCGACGGACAGGGCGAGGAGGCTACCGGTGAGGAAGGTGGCGATGCGCTGGGTGTTCATGGTGATTCTCCGCTGGATTCGTTTGGTTTCGTAAAATACTGCGCGCTAACTAAATGCGTAGGGCGAACGTTAGCGATCATTTAGTTTGCGCGCAAGATATTTATTCAGAAGAAAAACGAATAGCGCTCAGCCAGAGGGGAATAAGGCCGTCAGACGGCCTTCTGCAAGCTCCTGCGCAGGCTCACCAGTTCGTCCTTCAACTGGCCAAGGCCGGCGATGTCCATCTCGCTGGCGGCGAGGATGCAGGCCGGCACGCGCTGGGCCTGCTGGTGCATGGCGCGGCCTTTTTCGGTGAGGTGCAGTTCCACCACGCGCTCGTCGGCGCTGCTGCGGGTGCGGGTGATCAGGCCTTCGGCTTCCAGGCGCTTGAGCAGGGGCGTGAGGGAGCCCGGGTCGGTCAGCAGGCGGGCGCTGATATCGCCCACGGTGATGCCGTCGCCTTCCCAGAGCACCATCATCGCCAGGTATTGCGGGTAGGTCAGGCCCAGTTCCTGGAGCAGCGGCTTGTACACCTTGGTCATCAGCAGGGAGGTGGAGTAGAGGGCGAAGCACAGTTGGTTATCGAGCAGCAGGTCGTCGCAACGTTCCAGCGGGGTATTCATGGCGGCCTCCTTGGGGGCGGGAATGGACGTAATTTAGCGCACAAGCCTTTCGTGAGCAAAATTTGACCGGTTCTCATTCCGGCGCACTGGGACTTGCGCCGCCGTGCGCAGCAGCCAGAATTGCCGGCTAGACCCCTGCAAGGAGAGCTGTAAATGACCGATGCCCAGAACCCCTACCAATCGCCCCAGGCGGAGCTGACCCACGAAGCCACCGGCCTGCCGCTGGCCGCCCGCGGCTCGCGCTTCGGCGCTGCGCTGATCGACGGGCTGATCCTGTTGTGCGTCACCATCCCCATCAGCTACCTGCTGGGTGTCTACGATGGGCTCATGGAGGGCGTGCAGCCCGGCTTCGGCCAGCAGGCGCTGGGCTCGCTGGTGGGCATCGTGGTGTTCCTGGCGATCAACGGGCACTTCCTGAAGAACTACGGCCAGACCGTCGGCAAGCGTGTGCTCAAGCTCGCCATCGTCGACCTGCAGGGCAACAAGCCCGAGTGGATCACGATGTACCTCAAGCGCTACCTGCTCTGGGGCCTGGTTGCCTACATCCCGATCATCGGCGGCCTGATACTGCTGGCGAACTACCTGTTCATCTTCCGCGCGGATCGCCGTTGCCTGCATGACCTGACCGCCAGCACCCGCGTGGTGCAACTGCCCAATTGATGGCGCGGCCGCCCGGGCTTTGATCCGGGCGGTTATTCCGTGGTGATGGGTTTCGCTTCGCTCTACGCCATCCTACGTTGCGGCTCTGCCTGCTCTGCCCTGGATCGGTAGGAGCGAGCTCTGCTCGCGAAGCGTTTCGCCGGCGTTGCCGCACCGTACCCTCAAGACTGCCCCAGGCCGCTTAGCGCCAGGTCCCAGGGCGGCACGGGGCCGAAGCGGTTCTTGAGAAACTCCAGCAACAGCCGGCTCCGCGAGCTGGCTTCGCCCTCCAGGCGCAGGGCGTAGATGCCGCTCGGCTCCGGAGCGGGCAAGCCGTTTTCGCAGAGCAGCGGCACCAGTTCCCCGCGCAGCAGGTAATCGCTGATCAGCCAGGTCGGCAGGTGGGCGACGCCCAGGCCGGCGACGGCGCTGAACAGCAGGGTTTCGGCATTGTTCGCGGTCATGCGCATGCGCCGGGGGCGGATCACCTGGGCGCGGCCCTCCACCTCGAAGCGCCAGGCATAGGGCGGCGCGAGGGCATCCCAGTCGAGGCCGTCGTGCTCGGTCAGCTCGCGGGCGTCGCTGGGTACGCCGCGTCGGCGCAGGTAACCGGGGCTGGCGCAGAGCACGCGCACCAGAGGCGATAGCGGCGTCGCCACCAGGCGGGTGTCGGCCAGCGGGCCGATGCGCAGCACCAGGTCCACCTCGCCCAGGTGGGCGCCGTGCATGTCGATGAAGCTGTCGATCAGCCGCAACTGAACGTCCAGGCCCGGGTAGGTGACGAGGAATTCGGCGATGGCCGGTGCCAGGTGTCGGCGGCCGAACGGGGCGGGTGCATCGATGCGGATCAACCCCTCCGGCGCGCTGCTCAGGGACACGGCCTCGGCACGTGCCAGGCGCAGTTCGGCGAGTATCCGTTTTGCCCGCTCGGCAAAGGCCAGGCCTGCCGGGGTGGCGCGCACCGCGTGGGTGCTGCGGGTGAAGAGGGCGCTGCCGAGGCCGCGCTCCAGGGCGTCGATGCGCCGCGCCACGGCCGAAGGCGTCAGCGGGTGGCGCCGGGCGGCAGCGGAGAAGCTGCCCGCTTCCAGTACATCGAGAAAGAGGGCCAGTTGGTCGGTCAGTGCATCGGGGTTCATGAGGGTGCCTATGCGGATTTCGCAAAGCCATTGTGCGCTGCTGTGCGTTTCCGTGGTAGCCGCCGCTGCGTAGCATGCGCGTCATCGGAACGGAGGCGTTATGGATCTGCTGGCAATTGCGTTGAATGTGGTGCTCGGTGCGGCTCTTGGCACCTTGGGTGGGTTGTTCGGCATCGGTGGCGGGCTGATCGCCATTCCCGCCCTGGGGGTGTTCTTCGGCCTCGACCAGCAACTGGCCCAGGGCACCGCACTGGTGATGGTGGTGCCCAACGTGCTGCTGGCGCTGTGGCGCTACCACCAGCGCAACCGCATCGACCCGCGCTATGCGCTGCTGCTGGCGGTGACCAGCTTTGGCTTCGCCTGGCTGGCGTCGCTGTTCGCGGTGCGCATCGAGGCGGAGAACATGCGCCTGGCCTTCGTCGCCTTCCTGCTGGTGTTGGCGGCGTACAACTTCGCGCGGATGTTCATGGCCAAGGCCGCCACCAGCGCCGAGTTGCGCCACCCCTGGCCCTGGCTGGGCGTGCTCGGCGGTTTCGCCGGCGCCATGGGCGGCCTGTTCGGTGTGGGCGGGGCGGTGGTCGCCACGCCGGTGCTCACCAGCGTCTTCGGCACCACCCAGGTGGTTGCCCAGGGGCTGTCACTGTCCCTCGCCGCGCCCAGCACGGCGGTGACCCTCGCCACCTACGGCTTCAACCACCACGTCAACTGGGCGATGGGCATCCCGCTGGCCGTCGGCGGCCTGCTCAGCATCAGCTGGGGCGTGCGCCTGGCCCATGCCCTGCCGGAGCGGGTGCTGCGCACGGCGTTCTGCGTGTTCCTGCTGGTGTGTGCGGTGATGCTGGCGTTCGAGTGATCGACCTCGAAGCGGGCGCTGTGCGTGACGTGGGCAGGACGGGCGTTCCGCGAGTGCAGAACGCCCTTCAACATTCCGCTGCCGGAGCTACAGGCGGAAGCCTTCGACGATGTGCTCGGCCAGGGTCTCGGTGACCGGCGAGCTGCTGCGTGGGTTGCGTACCAGCACGATGCTGCAGGCGGGCAGGGTGGGTAGCCCCTCCGCTTCACCGAGGATGCGCATGTCGGTGGTGATCAGGCTTTGCAGTTGGGCGGTCACCGCCAGACCGGCGCTGACCACTGCCATGATCGCCGACAGGCTCGGGCTGGTGTAGGCGACGCGGTAGGGGCGCTCCATGGCGTCCAGCGCGTTGCAGGCCCAGGCGCGGCAGAAGCAGTCGGTGTTGAACATCGCCAGCGGCAACTGGGTCTGCTCGTGGGGGCTGAAGCCGATGGCCTCGGCCCAGACGAAACGCTCCTGGCGCAACAACTGGCCGATCTCGGTGCCCGGCTCGCGGGTGACGATGGACAGGTCCAGGTCCTGGCGTTGCAGCAGCTGCGAGGACGACTCGCAATGCACCTCCACCTGCACCAGCGGGTAGGACTGGGCGAAGCGCGAAAGAATGCCGGGCAGGAAGCGCATCACGTAATCGTCCGGGGTGCCGATGCGCACCGAGCCGACCATGTGCGGCTCGCGCAGGGTGGTCATCACCTCGCCGTGCAGCTTGAGAATGCGCCGCGCATAGCTCAGCAATATCTGCCCCTCGGCGGTCAGGCGCACCTGGCGGCCGTCACGCTCGAACACCGTGCGTTCCAGCACGTCCTCTTCCAGCCGCTTCATCTGCATGCTCACGGCCGACTGGGTGCGGTTGACCACTTCCGCTGCGCGGGTGAAGCCACCGTTGTCGGCGATGGCGACGAAGGTGCGCAGCAGTTCGGTGTCGATGGCGGGGTAGCTCATTCATCAATTCCTGAGATGCAGTGCATAAGAAACATTCGTTGGATTGATCATAAGCGTCGCGGGAAACTGGCGCCAACCCCACAAGGAGGGCGATGCGATGAAAGGTCAATTCGGTTTCGTAGGCACGCTGCACCCCACCCACCGGCCCGCCGTTCGTGGCTCCCATCTTTCCCTCGGTACCCGCCTGCTGCGCTGGTACCAGCTGTACAGCCAGCGCCGTGAGCTGGCCGGCCTGAGTGATGCCATGCTCAAGGACCTGGGCCTGACCCGGGGCGATGTGATGCAGGAAAGCGAGCGGCATTTCTGGGACGACCCGCTGGGCAAATGAACCCACGCAGCTACCCCCAGCAACAATGAACCCACGCAACACCCATACAACAAGGAAAAGCGATGCAAGTCGAAGTCAGGATCGTGAATGCGTTCGTCGATGGCGGGCAGGGTGGCAACCCCGCCGGTGTAGTGGTCGGTGCCGATGCGCTCAGCGCGGCGCAGAAGCAGGCGATCGCCGCCCAGCTCGGGTTGTCGGAGACGGCCTTCGTCTCCGACTCCGGGCAGGCCGCCTTCAAGCTGGAGTTCTTCACCCCCAACCGGCAGATCCCCCACTGCGGCCACGCCACCGTGGCCACCTTCTCGCTGTTGCGCCAGCTGGGCCGGGTCGGCGAGGGCTGGAGCAACAAGGAAACCATCGACGGCAATCGCGACATCTTCATCGACGGCGAGCGGGTGTTCATGGAGCAGCGCGCGCCGCAGTATCAGGACGTCGAGCAGGGCTCGCGCCTGTTGGCGGAAAGCCTCGCGGCCCTGGGCCTGGAGCCTGGGCAACTGGCCGAGGGGCTGCTGCCGTCGCGGGTCAGCACCGGGGTCGCCTTTGTCGTGGTGCCCCTGCGCAGCGAAGCCGATGTCGCCGGCATCCGCACCGACCTGGATGCCCTCGAACGCATCAGCGAGGAACTGGACGTGGTGGGCTTCTACGCCTTCTCCCGTGACAGCCGCCAGCCTGGCCGCGTGGCGGGAGCGCGGATGTTCGCGCCGCGCTTCGGCATCCCCGAGGAGCCGGCCACCGGTATGGCCGCCGGGCCACTGGCCTGTTACCTGCACGACCGCATGGGCCTGCCCGGGGCGCAGCTGCTGATCGAGCAGGGCTACCTGATGCAACCGGCCTCGCCGAGCCTGATCACCGTCGACCTGGACCTGGACGGCGAAGGCCGCATCCAGCGCCTGATGGCTGGCGGCAATGCCCAGGTGATGCACACCCTGACCCTCGATATCTGACGCCACACGGAAAGGAGACCCCCGATGGCCCCGGCCTTCGAACTGGCACAACTGAATATCGCGTTGATGACCGCGCCGCTGGATTCCCCCGGCATGGCCGATTTCGTCGCCAACCTGGCGCGCATCAATGGCCTGGCGGAAGCGTCGCCCGGCTATGTGTGGCGCCTGGAGGACGAGGGCGGTGACGCCACGGCGATCCGCCCCTTCGGCGACGACGTGCTGGTCAACCTCTCGGTCTGGCGGGACATGGAATCCCTGCGCGACTTCACCTACCGCGGTGCCCACACCGAGATGCTCAAGCGCCGCAACGAGTGGTTCGCGCGCATCAGCGAAGCGCACCTGGTGTGCTGGTGGGTGCCTGCCGGGCATCGCCCTGATGCCCGGGAAGCCGCCGAACGCCTGGCCCTGCTGCGCGAGCAGGGGCCGGGGCCACGGGCCTTCACCTTCCGCCATCCCTTCCCGCCGCCGGCGCCCTTGCCGAACGATGGGAAAGCCGCCGCGACGGGTGCTAATGTCCTGGGCTGATCCCGCCGCCAGGACCCCGCCGATGCCCCTCGAACTCAGCGCCGCCGAAGCCCGCCGCCTGGCCCTGGCCGCCCAGGGCTTCATGCGGCCGCCCCGTGGCGCCATCCGCGCCAGCCACGTCCGTGCGCTGGCCGGGCGTCTTGGCGTGGTGCAGATCGACTCGGTCAACGCCCTGGTGCGTTCGCACTACCTGCCGTTCTTCTCGCGCCTCGGCGACTACCCGCGCGAGCTGCTGGACGAGCTGGCCTGGGGCAAGCTGCGTCGCCGCGAGTTCTTCGAGTACTGGGGCCACGAGGCCTCGCTGCTGCCGCTGGACCTCTATCCGGCGCTGCGCTGGCGTATGCAGCGTGCGGCCCAGGGGCGGGGCATCTACCAGCAGCTGGCGCGCTTCGGCCGTGAGCAGCAGGAGGTGATCCAGCGCGTGCTCGCCGCCGTGCGCGAGCAGGGCGCCCTGGGTGCTGGTGCCCTGAGTACCCGCCAGGAGCGCGCCGGCCCCTGGTGGGACTGGAGCGCCGAGAAGCACGCCATGGAATGGCTGTTCGCCGCGGGGGAGGTGACGGTTGCCGGCCGTCGGGGCTTCGAGCGTCTCTACGACCTGCCCGAGCGGGTGATCCCGGCGGACCTGCTCAACGCCGCCGAACTGCCGGAAGACGCCGCCATCCGCCAGTTGCTGCTGCACTCGGCTCAGGCCCTGGGCGTGGCCACCGAGAAGGACCTGCGCGATTACTACCGGCTGGACCCGGCCGACAGCCGCCAGGCCCTCGCCGAGCTGGTGGAGAGCGGCGACCTGCAGGCGGTGACGGTGCGCGGCTGGAAACAGCCCGGCTACTGCATCGGCGAGCCGACGGTGCCGCGCAAGGTGCGCGCCAGTGCGTTGCTTTCCCCCTTCGACTCGCTGGTATGGGAGCGCGCCCGCACCGAGCGCCTGTTCGACTTCCGCTACCGCCTGGAGATCTACACCCCGGCGGAGAAGCGCCAGTACGGCTACTACGTGCTGCCCTTCCTGCACGACGAACGCCTGCCTGCCCGGGTCGACCTGCGCGCCGAACGCGCCCAGGACCGCCTCGCGGTGCATGCCCTGCACGAAGAGCCCCGGGGCTTGAGCGAGGCGGGCATCCAGGCCCTGGCCGAGCAGCTGCGCAGCCTCGCCACCTGGCTGGGGCTGGAGGCGGTGGCCATCACCTGCCAGCGCCCCGGCACCCAGCGGCTGCGCGCCGCCTTGGCGGGGCTGCCCGGCTAGGGCGCCACGCAGGCAAGAAAAAGCCCCGCATCGGCGGGGCTTTTTCAGGGCGCTGGAGCGTGCGTCAGACGATCACGCCCTGGCTGCGCAGGTAGTCGTCGTAGGTGCCGCTGAAGTCGGTCACGCCGGTCTCCGAGAGCTCGATGATGCGGGTGGCCAGGGAGCCGACGAACTCGCGGTCGTGGCTGACGAAGATCAGCGTGCCCGGGTAGTTCTCCAGCGCCAGGTTGAGCGCCTCGATGGATTCCATGTCCAGGTGGTTGGTGGGTTCGTCCATCACCAGCACGTTGGGCTTCTTCAGGATCAGCTTGCCGAACAGCATGCGGCCTTGTTCACCACCGGAGATCACCTTCACCGACTTGAGGATCTCGTCGTTGGAGAACAGCATGCGGCCGAGGGTGCCGCGCACCAGCTGCTCGCCGCCCTGGGTCCACTGGCCCATCCAGTCGAACAGGGTGACGTCGTCTTCGAAGTCGTGGGCGTGGTCCTGGGCGTAGTAGCCCAGCTCGGCGCTCTCGGTCCATTTCACGCTGCCGGCGTCCGGGGTCATTTCACCGACCAGGGTGCGCAGCAGGGTGGTCTTGCCGATGCCGTTGGGGCCGATGATGGCGACGCGCTCGCCGGCTTCGATCTGCAGGTCCAGGCCCTTGAACAGTTGCTTGTCTTCGAAGCCCTTTGCCAGCTTCTCCACGGTCACCGCCTGGCGGTGCAGCTTCTTGTGCTGCTCGAAGCGGATGAACGGGCTGACGCGGCTGGACGGCTTGACCTCGGCCAGCTGGATCTTGTCGATCTGCTTGGCGCGGGAGGTGGCCTGCTTGGCTTTCGAGGCGTTGGCGGAGAAGCGGCTGACGAAGGTCTGCAACTCGGCGATCTGCGCCTTCTTCTTGGCGTTGTCGGCCAGCAGTTGCTCGCGCGACTGGGTCGCCGCGGTCATGTACTCGTCGTAGTTGCCCGGGAACAGGCGCAGCTCGCCGTAGTCCAGGTCCGCCATGTGGGTGCACACGCTGTTCAGGAAGTGGCGGTCGTGGGAAATGATGATCATGGTGCTGTTACGCGCCGTGAGGATGTTTTCCAGCCAGCGGATGGTGTTGATGTCCAGGTGGTTGGTCGGTTCGTCCAGCAGCAGCACTTCCGGGTCCGAGAACAGCGCCTGGGCCAGCAGCACGCGCAGCTTCCAGCCGGGGGCGACTTCGCTCATCGGGCCGAAGTGCTGGGCCAGCGGGATGCCCAGGCCCAGCAGCAGCTCGCCGGCACGGGATTCGGCGGTGTAGCCGTCCATCTCGGCGAACTCGGTCTCCAGCTCGGCCACGGCCATGCCGTCTTCCTCGCTCATCTCCGGCAGGGAGTAGATGCGGTCGCGCTCGGCCTTCACCCGCCACAGTTCCTCGTGGCCCATGATCACGGTGTCGATGACGCTGAAGTTCTCATAGGCGAACTGGTCCTGGCGCAGCTTGCCCAGGCGCACGTTCGGCTCGAGCATCACCTGGCCGCCGGAAGGCTCCAGATCACCGCCGAGGATCTTCATGAAGGTCGACTTGCCGCAGCCGTTGGCGCCGATCAGGCCGTAGCGGTTGCCGTTGCCGAACTTGACGGAAACGTTCTCGAACAGCGGCTTGGGGCCGAACTGCATGGTGATATTTGCGGTGGAGATCAAGAGCTTTACCTTTCAATGACTTACAAGCTGTCTGCCGAAGTCGATACCGATTTGATACCAGTATTTAACTTCGCAATCTCGGTCCAATCGGAGCCAGAGTTGATCCAGCGGGCGTACGTAGAGAGAAGCATTTGGACGCTATTGCCCAACTGCTGTGCGATGAAGGCGGGGTTCATGCCTGACATTAGGCACATTGTCGCATAGGTGTGACGGCAGTTATATGGCTTGCGATACCGGATACCCAGGCCCTTGAGGATCGGTCGCCACTGGTGGTGGACGTCGGAAGTCTGCTTGATGAACTCGCTGTTCTTCGACGGCGGGAAGACGAACGGCGTTTCCTTGATGCGCCCCTCTCCCATCTTCCGGCGCTCGGCATATGCCAGGGCGAACTCCAGCGCGTGGATGGCGCGATCGTTCAGCAGCACCGTTCGGTCCTTGTGGGTCTTGGTGCGCTCCTCTACTTCCCCCAATGCAACTACCCGGAATACCCGCACTGTCCTCTTCTGGAGTTCGACGGCGTCCCACTGCAGCGCAATTGCCTCGCCGATCCGCAGCCCCGAATAGAACATGAATTCGTAAAGCGCCGCGTAGATGCTGCTCGGCCAGAAATCACGGGCATACATCGCCTCGATGATCTGGTCCGCCTCTGCTTGGGTGAATGGGTCAACCTCCTTCTTCCCGCGCCGTGGCAACTCAATGGGCTCTGCAGGGTTCTTGTCGATGACGCCGTCTTCAACGGCCGTGCGCAGCACGGTGCCGAGGCGCCAGATGGCGTTGCGCTTCACCCCAGGGGATGACCATTCGGTGTCCGCGATGATCTTTCGGAGCAGGGTGGTTGTTATCAGGTCGATTCGGGTTTTGGCCAGATGCGGCTGCCAGTAGAGGTTCAGAGCGCTGACGTAGTTGCCCCTGGTGCCCTTCGACATCCCCCGGCTGTCCAGCCAGAGCTGGGCGTATTCACCGAAGGTGTTGAGCCCTGCCACGTTCGCCGAGCTTGGGAAAAGCTCGGCGTACTTGGCGTCGTCCAACAGGTCCATCTTTATCAGGCCAACTACCTGAGCACGCAGTCGGGATGCAGCCTGGATGCCTTTCTGCGTGACGGGAAGCGGAAGTGTTTCGCTGCGGCGTCTTCCGTTCCAGGTGAAGCGGACGCGGAGGGAGTTGCGGAAGATTTCCACCCCGGCGGGCAAGTCCATTGGTTTTCCAGCCATTCATCGTATCTCCGTTTGCTGTAGATGGTTTCGCGGCCGAGCTTGATCCAGACCCCTTCAGGGATCTGCTTGCGGAAGCGCCTGGTGCGCAATGCTGCGACGGTGGTGCCGAGGAAGGCGGCGAATTGCACCTCGGTGAGCTTGTCGTGTTCGTCCTCAACGCTTTGGTGTGCTGCAGACATAGGGAGGCCTCCCCGCCGGCAGCGCCGGCAGGCTGATTCGTTGAATAGGTCAGGGGGTCTTGCTGCCGTAGGCTCGCAGCCACTGGCTGATGATGCCGGTGCCGTTCTGGCGCTCGCGGTCGAAGCTGCGCACGCGCCCGGCGCGCAGTTGCAGCCGCTCTCGCAGCTCCTGGTTCTCGGCGGCCAGGGCGATGACCTGGTCGCGCAGCACCTCGGCGTGGGCCAGGCGGCACAGCTCGGTGCCTAGCGGCAGCAGGCCGTCGGCGTAGAGCTCGCTCGCGTCGGCCACCTCCAGGAAGGGACCGTCTTGGTCCCCGTGACGATGGCCAACGGTCTAAGTCGGGAGGGGCCTGTCACGCCTCACCTCCCTGCGCCGGCGCAGGCGGCTGTAGGTGCGGGTTCAGGCGCAGGAGTTCGTCGAGCATGAAGTTGGCGCCCCTGGCCCATTGCAGATTGTCGCGGTCGCCGACGTACTCCGTGCAGCGCTGCGGTAGCACGATTGCCGGCTGCTGTGCGGATGCCGGCGGGGTGTAGTGGCAAGGCTCGGCACCCTCCTTGCACCAGCCACAGCGCTTTCCGTTGCAAGTCTGAGGCCTGGTGCCCACCACTGGCACCCCAGCAGCAGTCGGGGCGGAGAGCGCGGCAGCCGCGTTGCGCAGCAGATCCACGACGCGGCCGCGCCGGTGCTCGGCCTCGGCAAGCAGGTCGCTGGCGAGCTGTTCACGTTGTTCTTTGTTCATGGTCAATGCTCCAGGGCGGCGTCGGCCGGCTCTTGGTAGGGCTCGGTGATGTTCTTGGTGGCGATGACTTGGAAGCCGAACTGCACCGCGTTCGCTCCAGCAGGGCGCCAGAGGAATCGATCCAGCCAGGCAGCAGGGCGATGGTGTCGCAGCCCAGCAGCGCCTGAATGTCGACGCGCATGCAGATGTGGCGCGGCGTGCCAGGCGGATTCAGCTCTGCGGGGTTTTCGACCTGGTAGCCCAGCTTGCGCAGGCGTGCCGCCTCAGCGTTGAAGGCCGGGCGGTTCTCGTCGGGCAGGCCAGTCATTGGCCCGGCCAGGTAAATACGGTGCATGGGGAAACCCTCCGGCGCTGTGCGCAGAGTCGGTAAGTGGGGGATGGTTTACAGGGGTTGTGCGGTGGCCGGCGTGCTGGAGCGAGTGCAGGAGCAGAGCCCGATGTGCAGGCCGGTGGAGCGGCAGTGGGTTGGAGCGTTCACGGTGCGGGAGAGGCCAATTTCATGGGGACTCCTCGTCGGCTACATTCGCCGCTTCAACAACTGGAGCTTGGTATGGCAACGACTATGCAGACGGCAGCTTTGCCCTTTATAAGAGGATTCGAGATGCCGCCTGTGAATCGAGCGGAGAACGAGTGCGGGCGATTCGCGAAGCTGATGGCTAGAACCTATTAATCAACCAGGGCAGAGTGGCAGCATTCTCTAAATAAAAGAATCAGTATGCGGCACAGGCGCACAAATATAGTTCGTATTTGAAGAGGGCGGAGGAGTTATGGGGGAAAGAAACAAACATGGCCTAGGTCGCTACGTACCAAGTGAAGTTCGGCGGGTGGTTCGGCAGCGCTGTGGATTTGGCTGCGTAATATGTGGACTCGCGTTCTACGACTATGAGCACTTTAATCCTGACTTCAAAGATGCGCTTACCCATGAGGCTGATGGAATTACGTTGCTTTGCATGCAATGTAATCAAAAAAGGGCGCGCGGTATGCTGTCTCGCGAAACAGTTGCAAGGAGCAACGATAACCCAAAGTGCAAACAGTCCGGTTACTCAAGCGAGACCTTCGACTTTGGAATTGAGCCCATTGAAGTGATCGTGGCAGGTAATCGCTTTAAAAATTGCCGGACTCTAATTCATTTGGGGGGATGTGACATTTTATCCGTAGCCCCTCCTTTGGAACTTGGACAGCCATTTCGATTGTCCGGAGTTTTCTCGGACGAGACGGGGGCATGCACTTTAAAAATCGATGATAATGTTCTGGTTGTTGGTGCTGATAATTGGGATGTTGAAAGTACTGGGCCGAGGGTTGTAATTAGAAGGGGGCCTGGTGATATAGCGCTCTCGTTATATCTAGAGCCGCCTCACAGAATGACGGTTGAGCGCATAAACATGCAATACAACGGCTGTTACCTAAGAGGTGGCGAAGATGGCCTTGAACTCTCTCATGATGGTAAAAGCTGGGGGCGGCTGTACGCTATTAGCATGGAGAACTTTGAAGTTGGAATATACGTGGGTTAACGGCTTTACTTCTTCCTGTATGCGTTCAGGTGTGCCCATTGCCGATTTCCTTAATTAGGTTAGGCCTTCGGCGTTTCGTCTGTCACAGCGCAAGGTTGTGGCCCGAGCCGCGCATAGGCGCGGCCGGGCGGGGCGGTCACTCAGAAAAAACAATCAGAGCGATGATGAGCAGAACCAAAATGATTGTTTAGCAGCAACAGCACATGATTACCTCCTACGGTTTGTGGGTTGTCGGGGTAATAGCTGTCGCCAGGTCGCCATTTCCTGTGAATCTACTGCTGCTGGGCAACGCTCAGCCCCACGGCAACCGGCCGCACCCAAACCGGCATGCTGCTCAGGATGAAGGTTTCACCCAGCTCGGCCAGCAGCAGGGTTGTGCCCATGACGTGGGCGATCGCCTCGGCCGCTGCCGGCGGAACGGCGTTGCCGATGCGCTCGCGCCAGTCGCTGTCGCTGAGCCCGTCCAGCTCCAACTGCTCTTCGGGGTCCACCAGGCTCTGCAGGGCTGCCAGCTCCAGGGTGGTGAAGGGGCGGTGCCAGGTGCCGTCGAGCGACTGGATGATGCAGGTGAGGCGTTCATCAGCCGCCGGCATGCGCGGGTCGGCGACGCTCCAGCGGCCGTTGTCGTAGCGGGCGCTGGCGGAGACGGCGCCGGCTGCTTGGTCGAAGCCCACCACGCCGTAGTGGCCGCCACCTACCCAGGCGTCACCCTCTTGGCGATGCAGCGCACGGGGATCAGCGATCGACAGGGCGCCGCTGGCCACCTGCTGGGAACCGGTGACGGTGCCGGCGGTGCCATCCCAGGGCACCACGTTCAGCTTCCGGCTCGACGCGCCGGCGTGCCAGTTGTGGTAGCGAGGATCTGCGACGGCCTGGCCGCCCGAGCTGGGCCCGTGGCCGCTGGTCACGGTGTCGGCGTGCTGGTCCATGCCGACGACGCGGAACACGTTGTTATGGCGCACCCCGGTCGGCCGCGGGTCTGCCACGGCGAAGGCGCCCTGGCCGGTGGTGCTGGCCGCGATGACCGTGCCGGCATGATCATCCCAATCGGTGACCGGGTACTTCCCGAAGCTCTGGCCGCGCGGGTCGGCCACCGCGAACTTCCCTTGCCCGGGCGACTTTTGCCCGGTGATGGTGCCGGAGGTTTCGCGCCAGTCCAGAACGCCGAACTGCTGCCCGTAGTTCCAGCGGGCGGAGGCCTCGTAGCGCGGGTCGGCAACCGAGAACGCGCCATTGGTGGGGCTGCTGCGACCGGCGACGGTGCCCATGCTTTCGTCCCAGCCATGCACGCCCATGTAGCCGCTGCGGTAGGCCGGCACGATCACCAGGTCGCGCAGGTAGCCGTCCTCGATCGCCAGCTTGTTCAGGCTGCGCCAGTCGCCACCGGCTTCGACCAGGGCCAGACGGACCCATGTCTTCCACTGCAGGGACGGAACGCGGTGCATCGGGCCGGCCGCCGCGATGTCGCCCGCCAGCGGCATGCGGCCGAGGATGTCGCCCACGGCGCGGAGGCTCTTCTTCTCCGGCTCGTACAGGAACGGCGGCACCTTCTCGACGTGGCGCGCCACCAGGAGGAAACGCTTTCGGCTCTGGGCCAGGCCGCCCAGCTCGCCGCAGTCGTGGGTGGTCTCGGCGACCGCGTAGCCGTAGAAGCTGAGCAGGCTGTTGATCTGGTCCAGCAGGTGGCGGGCCCGGGTGGCCAGGCGCGGGACGTTCTCGAACACAATCAGCGGGACCGGGTCGTCCTTCCAGGCCTCGCCCATCAGCCAGATGCAGCGCAGGGTCAGTTCGTTGAGCGCCTGGTATTTCGGCGTCAGGCTCATCTTCTCCGACAGCAGGCCGCTGGCGCCCTTGCAGGGGCTGGAGATGAAGACCGCGTGCGGGCGGATGCCACGGGCGGCGCGCCGGACGTCCTCCGGGGTCGCCTCGCGCCAGCCGGGCGGCGGCTCCTTGCCATGAAAGCGGATGTACTGGTCACGGGTGAACAGGTCCAGCAGGGTGCCGGGCACGCCGGCGAGGCGGGAGAAGTCGGCCAAGCCGCGCGGGTCAACGTCGATGCCGCCCAGGCATTCCCAGTCCGCCTGCAGGTTCCCGACGATGGGCTTGGCGCGGTTGAACCCTTTGGCGCCGCCGCCGAGGCCGCAGCAGAAGTGGAAGTGGTAGAGGGTGCGCTTGATCATGCAGCTGGTTCCTATATAGCAAGCTCGCCCTGGGCGTTACGCGTCCAGGTCGATGCGGAGTTGTGGGTTTCGATGCGGTCGGCGATCACGGCTGCGCGCTGCCCCGCGGTTGGTGGGCAGTACATGCCGAACCGGGTGACGCTCCCGCCGTTCACTGCGGCGTTGGTGCTGTCAGCGCTGGCGAAGGGCAGCCGACTGAAGATGGCCGGGTCCAACATTCGCAGGCCGTGGAGCCGGCAAGATGGGCGGCCGTGTTCATCACAAATGGCGTCCATCGCTGCGCCTATGCGTGTCCACCATGGGGCAGTGCCAGGCGTTGCCCATTGCCCCGAACTACCGAGTGCCACGGTCCGCCAGGTACCGGCCAGGCGATGCAGACGCTCCAGTGATTCATGCAGGTGCCAGACCGGGACGCCAGGAAGGTGCGCAGGCCACTGTTCGAGCAACCGGTCGTTGGCGGTCTCGTCGCCATCGATCACGTCGGGGATCAGGGCCCAATCGAAACCAGGATGGCGGTGCCACTCGTCCACCCATCGGGTGTACCCGTCTACGTCCAAGAGGCCGCCGCGCTTCCAGACGCTGAAAGCGCCATTGTCGAAGACAAAGGACTGGCAGACCTCGGCGACGATTCCCACATCGTCCTGGCGTGGGAACGGGACCAGGCCGTGCCGGCCGGCGAGGAACCGGGCAGCATCTTGCCGGGTACCGCCGATCGGGGTGCCGTGGTAGTGGATCACGGCACCCCCCTGATGCTCTCGATTTCCACGCCCTGGTGCGTTGCCTCTATCCGAAGCACGCCACCCAGTTGCTGCTGTAACTGGTCGGCGATTTGCTCCTGGTATCCCTCCTTGATCAGGCTTGTGGCGGTCTTGATGTGCTCGACCATGACCATGCCCTTTGTCTTGATCTCCATCCGGTAGATGATCATTTCGCCATCGCTGGGGCAGCGGGCCACGAAGGTGTGGCGATAGATGTTCATGCGGCTGGTTCCTTGCTGTCGTTGAAGATGTCGAGCTGGCTGCTCTCAGCTGTAACGCGGCTTTGTTCGTGGGCGATGCGGGCTTCTGCGATCGCCAAGTACTCCGGCGAGAGTTCGCAACCGATGAACCGAAAGCCTTCGCGGATGGCCGCCTTGCCGGTGCTTCCGCTGCCCATGAAAGGGTCAAGCGCGGTACCGCCAGGAGGCGTTACCAGGCGGATCAGGTAGGCCATCAGGTCGGTCGGCTTCACGGTCGGGTGGTTGTTCGGGCTGGTCTTGTCCGTGCCCTCGCTCTGGAAGCTGCCGGGGTTTGCATCGCCGCTCGACCAGTTCAGGGGCTTGCGTTCCATGTGCTCGCAACCCTCGTTGCGGTCCTTTCTGCTGGTCTTTGCGCAGTAGAAGAACCTGGCCGCGCTGCCGGTGTCGTTGTGGAAGACGCCAGCCACCCGCTGGAGCATGCCGCTGTACGCCACCGCTCCGCTGAACCCGTTCGCAGTGGGCTCGGTACCTTTCACCGGGGCGGCGGCGCCTGCCTCGGCGGTGAACAGCGCCACTACCTCGCGACTCCCATCGTGAATCAGGTTCGCGGGCCAGCGTCCGCCGGCGTGCGGCTGGGTCAAGATGCCAGGGCCGCGCTGCTCGTCCGCCTGCCGCCGTGGCAGTCCGCCGGCGCCGGTGTTCGGCCGCATCTCCTCGCCGGCGATTCGGCATGCATCGATGTGGATCGCGCCGGTACCGTACTGCGCCACGTTCTGCGCGACGCTTCCGGTCATAGGCTTGCGCGCCATGCATATGGGCTCGTGGGCAGGCTTCAGCGCGGTGCCCCAGCCCTCGTGCTCGCCCTTGAGGTTGTGGCTCTTCGGGAAGCCGGAGCCGAACACCCACATGATTTGGTCGCGGATCTCGAAGCCGGCCATTTCGATGCCGACGGCCATGTGGTGATAGGTCCGCGGCGATGCGAACGACACCAGGTGGCCGCCGGGCTTGAGCACGCGGAACGCCTCCGCAGCCCAGGCGAAGCTGAACTCTTGGAAGGCGCGCATGCCCGATGGGGTCAGGTCGTACTTGCCGGCCTCAGCCGCCACAGACCGGTGGCCACCTGTAGCGCCGCATGCGCTGTCGCGGGAAGGCTTCCTGGCGCGTTGAGCTGCGCGGTCTTCGATGTCCTTGCCATCCCAGGCCTTGCCCATGAAGCGGATGCCATAGGGCGGGTCGGTGACGACGCTGTCGATGCTGTTGTCGGGCATGGACCGCATCACCTCGAGGCAGTCCCCAAGGTGCAGGGTGTAGTCAGGGGTCATGCGGCGGGCTCCTTATGCCAGGCACGGCAAAGCCGCACCGTAGTGGCGCTTAGAAATGAAGTGGTCTAGGTTCGGAAGGCCCGGCTCAACGCCGGATTAAGGAGAAAACATGCTTCAGAGAACTGACTGCTTTTTCGAATTCAATCGGCGCTTTCCCGACGCCTTAGTCAGGGCCTATCAGCACGACAATGGCTGCCATTCGGAAATTCGCGCTGGGGTTGAATTTGGCGTGGTCCAGGAAGTATTCCTTGGCGTATATCGAGAAGACGGCAGCCTGCGGCATGAGCGCATCTGGGACGAGTTTGTGCTGAGCCATATGGGATGCCCGTTGCGGGATCCCGGCAAAACAGTGGCCAGGGTTGCGGCTGGGCTGTTCGAAATTGGTGACAAAGTTCTAGCGCGATGAGTCGAATGCCAGTCCTCTTTTGTCGGTGAAAATGTCGAGCTGGGCGGCTTGCTCAGGTGCTTCCCCAGGTCTCGTAGGCCCGGACCTTCTCGATGGTCCGGTAGTGGACGCCGTACTCTGTGGCGAGCTGGCGCGCGGTGAGTCGGTAGCCGGCGGCGCGTATTTGGCGCACCTGGTCCGGCGTCAGCACTGCACATGGGCGGGCTGGGTTGTTCGGTCTGGCCATGGTTTCCTCGGGGCGAGCCGGCCCTGGCCGCGGCTGGCGCGGCAGGGCGATGAGGGAGGGACCGCCCGAGTGGGCGGCTATGCGGCTTGGCTGGTGCTGGGCTGGACGATTGCGCCGCTCTCGATCCAGTAGGCTGCGATCGGCGCCGGCAGCTTCGCCGGCGGCTCCTTCAGCGTGCCGCACAGCACCACCGAGTCGATTGCCTTGATCTTCGCCAGCTCCAGGAGCAGGACCAGCATCTGGGTGCGGGACGGCAGGTCCAGCACGTCGAACCGGTCCAGCAGCACCACGCGCAGTTCGGACAGCTGGGCGATGGCCAGCGCCACCAGGGTGTCGACGCGCCAGCGCTCCGACTCGGACAGCAGGCCGTAGGCGCGGTCGCCGTAGGTCAGCGCCATGTCGTTGCCGATCACCACCGGGCGCCATTTGGCCAGGCGGGCCAGGATGGCGAGCGAGTCGTTGACCGGTGCCAGAGCCTCGCCGAGCAGCTTCGCGGGGATGCCGGCAGGGGCCAGGGCGTCGCCGATCAGCGACCAGGTGACGACGTCCGCATGGTGCCGCGCGGCCTTGTCGATCACGGCCTGGCGGTCGGCGATGGCTCGGGCCACCTCCTGCAGGGCTTCGACCTTGGCGCGCAGCGCGTCGCGCTGCTGGCGTAGGTCGTTGATCGCCTGCTCGGCGGTCTCGATCGCCTCCGCCGACACCTCTGCGGCCAGTTCGGCCTTCAGCTCCTTGATCTGCTTGACGGCGGCCTCGGAACTGGCGACGTCGCGCAGGCTGTTGTCGATCGCGCGCATGGCGCTTTGCAGGTAGCCCTCGTATTCCGCGACACGCTTTGCCGCTTCGGCTGCATCTGCGCCAGGGACAGTGGGCAGCTTCATCAGCTTGCCGTCCTCCATCACCAGCAGCTCGCTGCAGCACGGGCACGTCAGCGCGGTTGCGACGCTGGCGGCCTGCTCGGCGTCAACCAGCTTCTGCGACCACTCCAGCTGGCGCTTGCGGTCCTCCTCCAGCTTGACCCGCCGGCGGGCCAGCAGGTCGGCCTCGGGCACCAACTCGGCGACCTTGGCCTGGCGCTGGGCGTTGTTCTGCCCGTTCGCGCGGTGGGCGCCCAGGGCCTCCTGCGCGTCGGCCAGGTCCTGCTCGACCTGCTGCAGCTCCTTCTGGCTGTTGGCCAGGTCCTGCTGGTCGACGGAGGCAGCAGGCAGCTCCGGCTCCCAGCCGTCGGCCTTCACTTCGCCCCACACCTCGCCGGTGACGCCACGCCATGCGCCCTTGGCGTCGGTGGCGCGGGCCTTGGCGTCCTCGCTGGCGGCCGGGAAACCCGACAACAGCAGCGGCTTGATCGTCGCCACCTTGTCGGGCTGCGCTCCCAGTTCCAGCAGGCGCTTCTCGATCAGGTCAGGGGTCGCCTTGCAGTTGGTGAGCTGGAACAGCAGCCGGCGGCGATCGTCGGCGCTGCCGGTGGCGAACAGCGTCGAGTCCAGCACATAGGGCAGGTACTGCGCGCCGGCCGGCAGGTGCTCGCCGTGGTCGCCGCTGGGCAGCTTCATTTCGCCCATCTGCTCGCCGTCGGCCCAGATTGCAGCGCGGCCGCGCTTGGCGCCCTCGCTGACCAGCTGGGCCAGGTCTTTCTTCTTCGCGACACGGCGGGGCCTGCCGAGCAGCGCCATGCTCACGGCGTCGCCCAGGCTGGACTTGCCAGCGCCATTCGGGCCGGCAACCAGGGTGATTGGGGTACGCAGCGCCAGGTCGGCGCTACGCAAGCCCAGGACGTTCTCTACCAGGATTCGGTCCAGGCGCATGATGGGTCACTCCAGGGTGATCGGAACTTCGGGTTGGTCGTCGGCCTCTTCCGGGGCCGCGGGCTCTTCGGTGCTGATCACGGCGATGTCCGGCGTAGACGCATCCAGCAGCGGATGGTTGCCCTTGTCGTCCGGCTCACCGACCACACCTGCATCACGCAGGCGAGCGATCAGGGCCTCGGCCTGGTCCTGGCCGATGGCGAGGCGCATCTGCAACCAGGAGATGCTGCCGCCAGCGTCCTCGCGCACGATGGCTACGGCCTGCGCGTAGAGGTCGTCGGCCTGCTCCTCGGGGGTGTGCAGCGGCTCGGGCTCCTGCTCGTGGCCGGCGGGCGGCGGGATCAGCACGTCGCGCACGCCGTTGGAGTTCGGCGCGGTGACCAGGCCTTCGCGCTCCATGCGCTCGATCAGGCGGGCGGCGCGGTTGTAGCCGACCTTGAATTTCCGCTGGACCGCGGAGATGGTCGCGCGGCGGGTTTCGCTGATGACGCGGACAACGTCCTGGTACAGAGGGTCGTCGCCATCCGGGATGTCGTCGTCGCTACCGCGCAGGTCCAGGCCGCCAAGGATTTCGCTGGCCGGCAGTGCCAGGGTTTTCTGGTCGCGATCGGGGACGATGTCGTCCATCGCCTCTTCGTAGTCGTTCGGCGCGATCACCAGCAGGCACAGCTTCCCGGCGGAGTCGGTGAGGGCGTGCTTGCTCGGCTCGTGCGCATCGACCTTGGCGGTGATCGTCAGCGTCTTCGCTTCGACCTTGATGGACTTCATCTCGACCTGCACGTGTTCCACGTCGCGGGTGCTGATGGTGCGAATTGCGACCGTCGCCGCGTCACGTGCGGCGTCGGTCAAGCGGTCGATCACTTCCTGCTGCGTGGACTCGTTCAGGCTGCTGTAGGCCGCCTTGAGGTTGCGCAGTTCGCCCAGGCAAGCGGCTACCAGGTCGTGGACCAGCAGCTCGTGGGCGAGCTCGCTGGGATACAGGCCCATGCTGCGGGCACGGTCGATGATGCTGCGGTGTTCGATCTTCATGGGGTGGGGCTCCTATTGGGCGGCGATGCGCTCCAGCTGCTGGAGCTGGGAGTCGCTGAGGTAGGTGTGGGGGCCATAACGCTTGAAGGTGTCGCGGAGGTCGGCGGTGAACTGCTCGTCCCAGTCGCCTTGGGCGACTATCTCGGCGGCGCAGAGCAGGGCGTTGAACTCCTCGACACGGTCGAAGCGCTCTTCAACCGTGCGGGATGCCATGGGGATTACTCGAGAACCAGGTCGCCGCCTTCCGGCTCGTCGTCCTGCTGCTGGGGCTCGTCGGCCGCAGCAGCGGCAGGCGCTGGTGCCTCGGGCTCGGCGTCCAGGATTTCGCCGGTTTCCATGTCCACCACCGGGCCCGGGGCGGTGTCGCGCAACGAATCGAGATCGACGCTGAAGCTTCCGTCGTTGCTGCGCTGCGCGTCGTAGGTGTCGCGGATTTCCTCCTCGGTCACCAGGCCCATGCCGAGGTCCGGCGCGTAAGCGCGTTGCCAGAACGCCGCCGATCGGTAGATAAACATCTGGTCGGCCATGGTCATCCACTTGCTGCCCGACTTGCTGGACCAGCCCTCGGCCTTGACCATCGCCCAGTCGACGACGATCCCGTCCAGGCGCTCGCCGGTTTCGCGCTCGATCGCCCAGGCGCGGCAACCGTAGTCGTCCTTTCCCTTGGTGCCGACCCACTCATAGCGGAGCGTGCTGTATCGGCCGCAGGTATTCACGGTGGCGATCAGGAACTTGCTGGACCAGCCCGGCGTGCCATGAACCACATACAGGTTCTGCATCACCATCAGCGGGTTGGCACCGATGCGGCGGGCCATGTCCAAGGCGATCATGCAGTTAGGCAGGTTGCCTTGGTAATGCTTGGGCACCAGGTTGGAGCTGGAGAAGGCTTTCGCGATGCGCTGCATCAGCTCGAAGCCCTGCAGGTCAAAGAAGCTCATCGCCACGGGCGGTTGGTGGTGAGCAGCAGCGAGCTGCTGCTGTTGCAGGCCTTGAAGCGTTTGGGTCTGGGTCATGGTGAGCCTCAGTCGTGGTAGGGGCAGGTGGACCAGCGCGGGCAGTAGCGGGCGCTGCAGAGGTTGCTCTGGGGGTTCGGGGGAAACAGGCCGGTGCGGAACATGTCGGCGGCAAACTGGATCAGCCCGGGCGCGGCGTCGGTGCCCACCATCAGCTCGCGCGCGCCCTCTACCTCGGCGGTGGCGGCCTCTGGCTTGCCCTTGGTCTTCAGGCCGATGATTTCGGCCGGTGCTGTGGTCGCATGCCCGGTGGTGTGCTGGTAGAGCAGCTCGTAGGTGCCGAGCTGCGGTTTATGGCCCCGCGTCTTCGCGACGCCATCGACCACCGCGCCGGTGCCGGTCTTCACGTCAGCGATGCCGGTGCCGTACTCGTTGCGTTTGATGCGCGCCCGGTCGAGGGTGCCGGTCAGGCGGACGATGATCCCGCCGCCGCAATCGATCTCCAGCGGCTTCGTCTCCATCTCCACGGCCACGAAGTCGTAGCGGGGGCTGATGTCGGTGCAGTACCTGGTCAGCAGGGCGAGGCCGGTGCTTTCCGCCTGCGCCAGTGTGATGTCGGCGCCGCGCCAGTCGACTTCCCGGTCTGGGTTCTGCAGCGCGTCCACCAAGTGGGCGGCGGCGTCGAACGGCGTCAGCGGCTGGCCGGTGACCCGGGCGATATCGAACGCGGCGGTGCCGGCGTGAATCGCAGTGCCCAGCAGGGCGCGCGGGCTGCTCGGCGATCGCATGCCCAGCAGGTGCACGCCCTCCCATTTGTAGGCGCAGTCGAACAGCGAGCCCCACGAGGAGGCTCGCACGGTGATGGTGGACATTGGGTTACCTCTGGCGGGTGTAGGAGGTGGCCGGCTGCTCGGCGGTGATCTGGCCGCCGTAGGAGATGGCGACCAGCAGGCCGGTGAACAGGGCGAGGGCGGCGAAGAGCCCGCGCCAGAAGGCGAAGCGCTTGGCGCGTTGGTAGGGGGTCATTGGATGGACCTCCGTAGGGCGGCGGTCAGGAGCCGGTAGTAACGCTGGAAGCGTTCTGGCTGATTCACCTCTAGGGACCATCCACGGTCACCGCACAGCCCGCAGTGCTCCATGGTGCACTTGCACGGCGGTTCGACTGGGAAGTGCTTCCGGATGATCGCCCGTGCTTCCTTGTTGATCGCCGCGGCCTTGGTGAGGAAGCGCCGGCCGGCGGTGGGGGCGTAGTAGACCCTGGCCTGCTGGGTGGCGATGGTCATGGGATGCACCACTCGCTTCCACCGCAGTAGTTGCCTTCCTCGGAATACTCCACCGCCATCGCCGGCCATTCGTAAGGCTGTTCGCAGCGACGGCAGCATGCGGACCAGCTACCGTCCTTCATCAGCTCCAGGCCCTCGGGCCCCCGACCCTGCAGGTACTCGTTTCGCAGGTTGCGCTCGATGCGGCTCTCGCGCTTTAGACGGGCCGCGGCCAGGGCCTTGCGGTCGTTCCTATCCATGAGCAGCCTCCTTGCGAAGCGCCGCGCGGCCAATGGCGCGAAGTGCCCGCTTGGCGATGCCAAGTTCCGAACGAACGATCTTGCGCTGCTGGAGCAGCTGCCACGCGAGCTGGCAGTGCTCGCAAGCGGGGTCATCTGCCAGGTAGTCGGCAATCTCGCTCTCGCTGAGCCGCTCGCTCCCGTGCCCGGTGGGCGAAGCCTCACGGATGTCCAGCGCCTCCCAGAGGTGGGTCTTGGACAGGCCGTCTGCTGTCGTCAACTCCTTCCGACGATGCGCGGGCAAGCTCCAGTTCTGTAGCTCGACGTTCACCGGGCACCGTGCCAGGGCAGCACCGACTTCCGTGGTTAGCCGGTGGTTCTCTTGGGCTGCTCGCTCGTGCCGCACTATGGCCGCAAGCACTTTATCCACGACGCACCTCCTTGCAGACCGCACCGGCTTGCGCGCAGCGAGCCAGGTCGAACCATCCGAAATGACATTCCGCCTTGGGGATGCCCATCTGCAGCGCCAACCACTCGTAGGCCTGGGAGCGGGTGAACCCGAAGCGGTCCTTGACGCGGTGGAAGAGCTGCTTGTTGGTGGCGCGGGCTGCGCGAAGCTGCTTGTTCGCCAGGGTGCCCAGCGGCAGGTCGGTGGCGGGGTGCAGGCCTACCATTGCGTCGCAGGGCACGCAGCGGTAGGCGTAGGGCCAGGCGCCAAACTCGCGCCCGTAGATTTCGCTGTTGCACACCAGGGCCACCGGGCCCTCGCAGTACGGGCAGGCAGTCGGCGGCGGCATCGCATCGCGGACACGGCGCAGCGCGGCCCGGCTGACCAGGGGCAGCGGTGCCGGCGGCACGAGCTTTTCAGCGCTGTTCGCGCGGGGATCAATGGGCATGGCGCACCTCGAAAGTGATCAGGACACGGCCGCCGTGTTGGAAGTCGCGGCGGGGGAGGGAAGTGATGCCGGCGGCCATGGCCCGGGCGAGCAAGTCGCCCCGGCGCTCGCCGTGGAAGCTGGCGAAGATGATCATCGGGTCATCTCCTTGCGCACCTGGGCGTCAATCGCCTCGGCGACCGCGTCGTGCAGCGGCTCGGCGATCAGCTGGACGCTCTGCTTGCCGAGGAAGCGCGGGTAGGTGTCCAGCAGCGGCAACAGGTTGCTCCAGAACTCCTTGCGCTGAGCCTTCGGAGCATCGGCCATGATTTCCTCCAGGCGCTCCCAGTCCATGTCGTCGCGGAGCTGGTCAGAGCGGCGGTCGTGCGCCATGCGGCGGTCATGGTCGCGGTTGATCAGGTGCTGGTGAGCGATGGCGGTCATGCCCATGGTCGTGTCCTCGCTGGTGAGCCTTCAGTGGGCAGCACTCGTCCGTCCCGCTGTTTGCCGGTGGGCGCGGGGCGAGTGCTCTCGACTGGGGGCTGGAACGAAAAGCCCCGCAGTTGCGGGGCTTGGAAAAGGGGGTCAGGTGCTGCGCTGCTCTTCATCCCGGATGCGCTGGGCTATTTCCTCCCGGTGGACCGGCACGTCTCGCGGTGCGTCTATGCCGATGCGGACCTGGTTGCCTTGGATGCCGGCGATGGTGATCTTGATGTCTTCGCCGATTTCGATTGTTTCGCCGATGCGGCGCGAGAGAAGAAGCATGGTGGATTCCTTTTCCGAGTGAAGCGTGGAGCGGGCGGCGGGGTTCGAACCCGCGACGACCGACTTGGAAGGCCGGTGCTCTACCAACTGAGCTACGCCCGCAAAAAAGCCCCGGTGTGAGCGAGGCAAGGTGTGGAGCAGCAGGTGATGCGGAGGGGCCGCATCGGTGGACGGTCCGGCTCTCAGCCGTGGCGCAGGTGCGCCGCCGAACCGCCCACCGATACAGCCCCGGCGCCGGAGCGCCAGGGTTGGTGAATCTGGCCGCTGTTACTTCCTGCGCCACCTGCGGCTGGGCGCTGTGCTCCTGTCGGTCCCGCTGGACAAACCATTGCGGGGCAGGGGGTAGAGAGCTCATCTCGTGAGCCCACTCAATTCGCTGAGTCCCGGGCTAGCCGGCGATTACCCGGCTTGTAATTCTGCGTTCTGCGCAGAATGTGATTTGCATTATGCGCAGATTAAATTCTGCGTCAAGCGCAGAATTGCAGAAAATACAAAGCCCGCTCGCGGCGGGCTTTGGGGACAGGAAGGAGAGGGTTAGCGGTGGGAGACGAACCAAGCAATATGGATGCTGCCGTCGGTTCTAGGCGTCAGCGTCACCCCCTCTGTTTCGCGGATCTCCTCCAGGAACTGGTCCCAGGCTGGCTGCATGTCGCCTGGCTCGCGGGCCAGCACGATCTGGTGCTCGATCTGGGCTCGGGGTGTGCTCACCAGTGCCTGCACGCGTTGCGCCAGTGCGCGGTAGGACTGGTAGGTGGTTTGCTGTAGGGACTGCGCATCCATCGGTTACCTCCATTGCTGTATATATATACAGTATTTCGGCAGGGACCGAGCTTTCAATAGCGGCCGGGGATATCCCTTGGTCGATATGTAAACTTTTCAGTCATGTAAACGAAAAAGCCCCGCTTGTGCGGGGCTCTCGTGTCCATCTGAACTCAGACCAGCTTGCGCTTCGTCTCTACGACAACGCCGACGAAGCGGCAGTGGTTGGTGATTTCAATGAGGGGGTAGGCGGGGTTCAATGGCTTCAGGAACTGTCGTCCGCCGTCCTGGACCAAGCGCTTGAAGGTGGCCTTGTCGTCATTCTCCAGCTTGGCGATAACCAGGTGTCCAGGGCGGGCCTCCAGGCCGGTATCGACCAGGATCAGATTGCCGTCCGGGATGCTGTCGCCGATCGGCGCCGTCATCGAGTCGCCGTTGACCTGCAGCCAGAAGCAAAGGCCCTTGCCCATGTAGTTGCTGAGCTCGGTTTCCTCGGCACCAGGTTCGTACGGTTGTAGGGCATCGCCCCACAGTCCGGCCGACACCCAGTTCAGCACCGGGTAGCGGTAGGAGCGATCCGGCTGCACCGCCAGCGAGACGTTGCTGGGTTCACCAGCAGGCCCTTCGGCGCCGATCGTGATGTCCAGTTCCTTGATGATCTTCTGCAGGAGGTCCTGGCGAGCACCCTGCTGGCCACGCTCAAGACGAGAGAGGTTGCCCGTGTCGGTTCCGACCCGGTGCGCGAGTTCTTCGAGCGTCCAGCCTTTGGCCTTCCGCGCCTTTCTGATTGTTTGTCCGATATTCATGTCCTGATTTTCCGGCTGCATCTGCGTGGCACGCAAAGCGCGTGGCGCAGATTTCCTTGCAAATAAATCTGCGCTGTGCGCAGAATTAATTGGCACTCACATAGGGCACAGCCATGCAACCAACCATGACCCCTCTCAAGAAGGCCCGGACCGAACGGAAGTGGAGACTCGCTGACGTCTGCGATCGCCTCCGTGATCTGGGCGAGAACATCGATACCGGCAACCTTTCCAGGATCGAACGCTGCGAACAGCGCGCTTCGCCGACCACCGCTGAAAAGCTCGCTCGAGTCTTCGGCGGCGACCTGACCGAAATCCACATCCTGTATCCAGAGCGCTTCACGACTCCGGAGCAGGGTGGTGTTGCCCAATCGGTGGCATAGCCATGTCCACGGAGCAATTGAGCCAGGAACAGACGGTAAGAGCCCGCAAGAACTTCGCCGTTCTCATGCAGCGCCTTGCGTCGATAGGCAATGGGCCTGTGGCGCTTGCAGTGGGTTGCGACGAAGCGACCATCAGCCGCATGAAGCCGGAGAAGTTCCAGCAGTTCGCCGAGATCCTGGCGGTGCTGGACCTGAAGATCGTTCCCAAGGAAATGCGCTGCTTCCACGAGCGCGACATCGAAACGATCCTCCACCAGGCGAAGCGCTACATGGAGCACATCCAGGGCGTCGACCAGCTGGAGTTCGACTGAAGTGCCAGCGTTCCAGATCAACGACGACGAGTGGAATGCGCTCTTTGACGAGCCGCACCACCTGCTCAAGGTCTACTGCGCGATCCGCCGAGCCATGGACTTCGCCACCGGCATTGCTGGGGTCGAACGCCGCTTGAGCGAGCAGATGCTGCGCGAACTGCTAAGCATCCCCGCGTCACCTGGCCGGCCGGCGTACACCGCCACCCGCAAGGAAATCCGCTACGCCCTGGACAGCCTGGCCCGCCTGGGCCTTCTCGCGCCTCTGCCATCCGTTGGCCCTCTCGTGTTCCAGCTCCCCCACGCCGCACACGATAAATCCGCCTCGGAGAGGTGGGGCCGTATTTCCGGCGCAGGTGGGGCCAGACCTGGGGCCTTAGCTGGGGCCAAGCCGGAAACTCTGGAAGCCCCGGATCACGTGGGCTTCAGCGACTACGACGCGGCAGGTGGGGCCGTAGGTGGGAACGGAGGTTCGGAAGAGGTGGGGCCAGAGGTGGGGCCCACCTCCGGAGTTCTTCCTACCCCCCCTGATTTACCGCGCGAGCCCATCGGCGTCGCTGGCCGCTTCGCCATGCATGACCACTGGATACCGAGCCCCAAGGGCTGGAAGGCGACGCTGCTGCGCAACGGCATGCAAGCGGCCGCACTCAGCGACGACGTCCTGCTCGAGTTCCGTTCGTACTGGATCAATTGCCCCGACAAACACCAATCCCAGGGCCAGTGGGAACACGCACTGGCCCAGGAACTCAAGAGGAAGACCCGCTATGCACAGTCCACAGGAACAGGTGCCGGACCACTTCAAACAAAAACCAATCCACACCGCCCCCCGCGCAGCGGCGCTGGTGGGCAAGGCTCTGGCTCAGCCCTCGACCGAGTGCAGCAAGCCATCGCCGAGCGAGACGCCGACCGGGACACTGGCGACGAAGCTGCTGGACAGCTTCTGGCTCAAGATGACTGAGATGTACGGCCATCGCTGGATTTCGAACTACGGGGCGTTGCCGAAGCCCGAAAGCGTGTGGGGCAAGGTGCTTGCAGGCCTCACCGGTTCGCAGCTGGCTGTCGGTCTTGCCGCACTGGTCGACCGCGGCGACGAATTCGACTGGCCGCCGCCAGCCAACACCTTCCGTGCGCTCTGCCAGCACGTGAAAGGCCTACCCACCGAGGACGAGGCATGGGATCAGGCGCTGAAGGGCGTCTATGGCCACGAAGCCGTCCGAGTTGCGGCCAGGGCCACAGGCCCCTTCGACCTGCAGGGCGCGAGGCTCAACGACAAAGGGCTGCGCGCTCGCTTCAGCCGCAACTACGCGATCGTCCGGGCCAGGGCGGTGATGGGCAAGCCGCTGGACGACCACATCCCGGAGGCGATCGGCCACGAGGTGAAATCGCCCATGCAGGTGCAGTACGCGCATTCCCACAAGCAGGCCCAGGAACTGATCCGCCTGCAGGAGCTGCCCACGGACGGCAAGCAGGCGCGCGAGTTGCTGCTGGGCAAGATGGGCATCCACCGGGAGCCCCGCCATGCGTGAGCTGCTGCAGATCGTCGAGTTCTTCGTGCCTGGCGAGCCAGTGGGGAAGGGCAGGCCGCGGGTGGGGAAGGTCGGGCAGCACGCTCGGCTGTTCACACCGGCGAAGACCGTCAACTACGAGGGGCTGATCGCCCATGCCGGCAGCCAGGCCATGCAAGCGCGTGCACTGATCGACGGCCCGGTGCTGGTTGAGATGCACATGGGCCTGAGCATCCCTCAGTCGATGTCGAAAAAGCTGAAAGCCCTGGCCGTGGCCGGCCGAGTCTTCCCCACCAAGAAGCCCGACATGGACAACGTCATCAAGGCCATTTTCGACGGCCTCAACGGAGCCGTGTGGGTCGACGACGTCCAGGTCGTGGACACCGTGGTGCGCAAGCGCTACGCGGAAACACCAGGTGTGAGGGTGCGCGTTGTGCCGCTCTACACCGCAGATCACCAGGAGGCAGTATGAGGCTCATTGGAGCGCGCCAGGCATGGCACGATGCATTCCACGACAGCACCCCGTCGGCCCTGGCCGTCGCTGCCGACAAGGCGACGCTTGGGAAGCGGGGCAGGGTGGCCAACGAGACTTTCCCGTCGCGGCAGGAAACCAACAGCCGATGCGCCCACATGCTGGCCTCGGGGCTGGTGCAGAGCGCCATCGCCACGCTACCGAAGCCGCTGCAGCACTTCGGGCACGCGCTCTACTCCCCGGTGGGCAACGGCCAGGACCTGAACATCGCTCACGCCCTGGTCTGGTTCACAACCGAGATGCAGGCGATGTCGCCCAGGCGCCAGGCGGTGGCCTACTGGATGGCCATGGCCGCGTTCAACTCGCACCGCGGCATGGTGTGGGGCGGGGAAGGGTGGGGGCCAGGTCGCGTCTGCCTGTTCGTGCAGGACTGGTACGGCTACCGCGTTGACGCCAGTAACTGGTCCAGGGATTGGGCCGTGGTGTGGGAGACACTAGCGAAGACCATCGACGAACTCGATGCAAAAGCCCTTCGGCCGGTGGCGGCTGTGGTCAAGCAGCACAAGGCCGCTTGACCATTTGACGAGTGTTTTGATAGATTTTTGTCACTTTGCGATTCATCGCTCGAAAGAAATGTCTTAAATATCAAGGCCCGACTAGATGTCGGGCTTTTTATTTCTCTTTCGAAATATTTTAATCACTCTTCTCTGTCATACTGATATTTATCAGAAGAGGTGAGTATGAAAAGTAAGCGAATTAGTATTTCGCAATTAATTGGTTCGGATGTCCCCAAACGAATTCGTGACGGGGGTTATGACTCGATGTTTTGTGTCTTTGTTGGGCGAAAGCTTGAAGCTGCTTTCGTTAATTTGGAAGAGTTGAATAAGTACATGCCACACATTGAAGGTGAGGCAGCTCTTGTAGTGCATTGAGGTGCCGGCCCTGCTGGCCTTCACTGTAGAAAGGCTCTACAAGTCATTGAGCCACTATTACCGGCGGTCTACATTGACTATCTATTTCCCGCGAGAGGCTTAATGTACAACCTCATCAACGGAGAAAAAGAATGAACAGCCGAAATAGTGATAATCAAGGTAAAAATCAGCAGGCCCAGAATAAAGGGGCTGCAACAAGTGGGAATCATCAAGGGCCCACGAAAGTGCAGGAGCAGCTGCCTCCGCAGGATCAACAGCCGAAAGACCTGAACCGACGATCGATACAGAAATAGTTCTTTAGCTTTCGACAGGGCCCAGCAGAATTGCTGGGCTTTTTTATTTGAACTTACCTCGCCTTCGCGGGGTTTTTTTATGCGCACACGACCGCTTTGGAGATTTCCATGACCGAGCCGAGCTCGATTGCAGCCTCTGCAGTACCGAGCCTCCTCGGCATCACTGCGGCTTCCATGATCCCCGGCGTTGACATCAGCGCCGTGATCGGCGCCTGCGGCGGCGCGCTCTTCTTCGTGACCTGGGCTCGTGACCTGTCCATCTGGGCACGACTCGGCTACCTGGTGGTCTCTTGGATCGGTGGTTACTTCGTTGCGACCGAGATGGTCGGGCGAGGCGTTACCACGTTCAGTGGGCTCCCGGCGCTGGTCGCCGCTGCCCTGATCGTTACGCTGCTGATCAGCGTGGCCGAGTGGGTGAAGGGCGGGCAGATGCCGAGCTGGATACGCGCGGCTCTGTCCTGGGCTCGCCACGCGCTGGGCCGCCCTGGTTCCGGAGGCACCAATGACTAGCACCCCTCTCGACCCCTGGGCAGCAGTTGCTGCAGTCACCTGCGGCGCCTTCTGCCTGCGCATCGTCTTCTGGAGGCCTGACGGGCACCAGTACAAGCTCGTCCCGTCCCTGATGGCCTGGCTGCTGGCGTTCCTCTCCGGCGGCTACGGCCTGTCGGTGTTGCTCCACTCGGTGTACGGCATGCCGGTGGATCCGGTCTCGCCGTTGCTGGTGGGCCTGCTGGTGGTGCTGACCATTCAGCTGTACCGGGCACGCGGCAACGTCGCGGCTCTTCTTCGTGTGGATTGGGAGCGCCCATGGTCCGGAATCGAGCGACGCAGGGGGCAGACGCTGTAACCCGGCGACCCCTCCCGCCTGCCCGCATAGGGCATATCCCCGACGGTGGCCGCTGGCCGGCCGACCTGGTGCCAGCGCCTGAGCTGCGCGAGTGGGTGATGGCCACCTTCATCCGCGAAGGGGCCAGGCTGTTCAACGAAGACCACGCCCACTTGGCAGAGGCTGACCTTGAATTCATGTGGGCCAGCACGACCTACCGCAAGGCCGGCCGCATGGTGCTGGGCCAGGCCGAACAGGTGGCGTTCCGTGTTGGGGGCTGGCAGCGCGCCCGGGGCGAGCAGCAGATGGGGGAATGGTTCGGCCGCGTGCCCGACATCGTCATCACCCTGGCCGCCGACTACAGCACCATCTGTTCCGACGCCGACTTCTGCGCCCTGGTGGAGCACGAGCTGTACCACGTCGCCCAGGCGCTGGATGAATACGGCGCACCCAAGTTCACCGACGCCGGCCTGCCGAAGCTCACGCTCCGCGGCCACGATGTGGAGGAGTTCGTCGGCGTTGTCCGGCGCTACGGCCCCACCCACGAAGTCCAGCGGCTCATCGAGGCCGCCGGCAACCCGCCAGAGGTGGGTTTGACCAACATCGCGAGGGCCTGCGGAACCTGTCTCCTCAAGTCGGCCTGATCCCCTGACAGGTTTTGACGGACGACCCCCTATGGCAGCGCTTAACGGCGAGGTGAAAGCGTTCATCGTGCAGGCGCTCGCCTGTTTCGACACGCCATCGCAGGTGGCCGAGCAGGTCAAGAAGGACTACGGCATCGAGGTCAGCCGCCAGCAGGTGGAGTCGCACGACCCGACCAAGTACGCCGGCCGAGGCCTGGCGAAGAAGTGGGTGGAGCTGTTCCACCACTGCCGGCAGCAGTTCCGGGAGCAGACCGCCGACATTGCGATCGCGAACCGCGCCTACCGGCTGCGCGCGCTGGGGCGCTTCGTGGAGAAGGCCGAGGGCATGCGCAACATCTCCTTGGCCATGCAGGCCCTGGAGCAGGCCGCCAAGGAGTGCGGCGACATGTACGTGAACCGCCAGGCTCGGGCCGAGACGCCTCCTGACGATGTGCCCCCGTCGTCCGTAGAGGTGACCATCGTCGACGCGAGCGCGAGGAAGCCAGACGATGCCGACGCTTAACGTCCCGCAGGGCCGCTTCCTGCAGCTGCCGCACAAGTTCCGCGGCTTCGTCGCCGGGTTCGGCTCGGGCAAGACCTGGGTAGGGTGCGCGGGCCTCCTGCAGCACGTGCTGAAGTGGCCAGGCATCGACAGCGGCTACTTCGCGCCGACCTACCCGCAGATCCGCGACATCTTCTTCCCCACCATCGAGGAGGTGGCGCACGACTGGGGCGTGAAGGTCCGTGTGAAGGTGAGCGACAAGGAGGTCGACTACTACTGGGGCGGCCGCTACCGCAGCACCACCATATGCCGGTCGATGGACAACCCTTCGACCATCGTCGGCTTCAAGATCGGACACGCCCTGGTCGACGAGCTAGACGTGCTTGCGCTGGCGAAGGCCCAGCACGCCTGGCGCAAGATCATTGCGCGCATGCGCTTCAAGGTCGACGGGCTGAAGAACGGGGTGGATGTCACCACGACGCCCGAGGGCTTCAAGTTCGTCTATCAGCAGTTCGTGAAGGGGATACGCGAGAAGCCGCACCTGTCCTCGCTGTACGGCCTGGTCCAGGCCTCCACGTTCCAGAACGAACTCAACCTGCCGGCGGACTACATCCCGTCGCTGATGGAGTCCTACCCCGAGCAGCTGATCAGGGCTTACCTGAACGGCCAGTTCGTCAACCTGACGGCGGGGACCATCTACACCGCCTACGACAGGGCGCTGAACGCCAGCAAGGAGACCGTCCAGGCCGGCGAGCCCATTTTCGTCGGCATGGACTTCAACGTCGGGAAGATGTCCGCAATCGTCCACGTGAAGCGCCTGGGCCTGCCCCATGCGGTCGACGAGATCGTGAACGGCTACGACACCCCGGACATGGTCCGCCAGCTGAAGGAGCGCTACTGGCTCTTCGACGGCAAGGACTACCGCAACACGCGGCAGATCCGCATCTACCCCGACGCCTCGGGCGACTCGCGCAAGTCGGTCAATGCAAGCCTCACCGACATCGCTCTCCTGAAGCAGGCGGGCTTCAGCGTGCACGCCCCGGACGCCAACCCCCCGGTCAAGGACCGCATCAACTGCATGAACGCCATGTTCCGCAACGCGCAGGGCCAGCGGCGCTACCTCGTGAACGCCGATCGCTGCCCGACCTACGCCGACGACCTGGAGCAGCAGGTGTGGGGCGACAACGGCGAGCCGGACAAGAAGGCCGGCAACGACCACCGGCCTGACGCCGGCGGCTACTTCATCCACCACGAGTACCCCATCAAGCGGTACTCACTCGCAGGGGTCTCCTGATGGGCGCGTTCCGCTTCCTCACCGACAAGCTGGTCAACCTGGTGGCGAACCTGGGCACCGGCCGCGACAAGGCGTCGGGCTCCGTGTATGCGCCGACGTTCCTCTCCGACCAGGAGCTGGTCAACGCCTACCGGGGCGCCTGGCTGCCGCGCAAGATCGTCGACATCCCGGCCCTCGACGCCACTCGCAAGTGGCGCAAATGGCAGGCCGACAAATCCCAGATCGAGAAGATCGAGGCAACCGAAACGCGCCTGCACCTGCGCAGCAAGGTACGCACTGCGATGATTCGGGGGCGGCTGTTCGGCGGGGCGGCGATCTTCATCGGGACCGGTGACCGCGACACCTCGCTGCCGCTGGACCCCTCGCGCATTGGCCCGGGTGGGCTGAAGTACCTCACCGTCATGAACAGGCGGCAGCTCAGCCCGACGGAGATCGAGAAAGACCCGGCTTCGGACCTGTTCGGGAAGCCCAAGGCCTACCGCCTGGCCGACAGCGCGGTCGACATCCACCCGTCGCGGCTGGTGCTGTTCCAGGGCGCCGAGCATCCCGACCCGGAGATGTGCGAGGCCAGCCACTACGGGTGGGGCGATTCGGTGTTGCAGGCGCTGTTCGAGGCCGTGAAGCAGTCCGACAGCACCATGGGCAACGTCGCCAGCCTGGTATTCGAGGCCAAAGTCGACGTCATCAAGATTCCCGACTTCATGGATCAGCTCCAAGACCCCGAATTTGAGCGGCGCGTGATGGAGCGTATCCACCTGGCCGCCACGGCGAAGGGCATCAACGGCACGCTGCTGCTCGACGCCGACGAGGACTACGAGACGAAGCAGGCCAGCTTCAGCGGCCTCCCCGATGTGATCGACAGGTTCTTGCAACAGGTGTCGGGCGCCGCTGACATCCCCGCCACGCGGCTGCTCGGCCAAGCACCGGCCGGACTGAACGCGACGGGGGAAGCGGACCTGCGCAACTACTACGACCGCATCCAGGCCGCCCAGGAGCTGGATCTTGGCCCGGGCATGACGGTGCTCGACGAGTGTCTGCTGCGCTCCTCGCTGGGCACGCGCCCGGCAGAGGTCCATTACGTATGGGCACCGCTGTGGCAGCCAACGGCTACCGAGCGATCCGAGAACGGCAAGCGCACCGCCGAGACGATCAAGATTCTGGCCGAAACCAAGCTGTTCCCCGGCGACGCACTGAGCCAGGCCGCCGCGACGGTGCTGGTGGAGGAGAGCGTGCTGCCGGGCCTGGAAGCCGCCCTGGACGAGTTCGGCACCGAGCTGCCCGACGAGGAGGAAGGCGAAGAGGAGGGCGAGGCCCTGCCGAATCAGCGGCGGACAGCAGTCACCGATGCTGCGCCCCGGTCGCTCTACGTTTCGCGCCAGGTGCTCAACGCCGACGAGTTGCTGGCATGGGCTGCGGCGCAGGGCTTCGGCACCACCTTGGCCGCCGATGACCTGCACGTGACGATCGCCTACAGCCGGCAGGCCGTGAACTGGATGGCCGTCGGCAGCTCCTGGGGGGATCAGAACGGCGAGCTGCTGGTGCATCCCGGCGGGGCGCGCCTGGTCGAGCCCCTGGGCGGCGAGGGCGCGGTCGTCCTGCTGTTCAACTGCTCGGAACTGACCTGGCGACACATGACTATCCGTGAGGCTGGCGCCTCCTGGGACTACGCCGAGTACCAGCCCCACATCACCATCACCTACGACGCCGGCGAGCTGGACCTGGCCAAGGTCGTGCCGTATCGCGGCCGCATCCTGCTGGGCCCCGAGGTGTTCGAGGAACTCAACCCCGCCAAGGCGTACACCGCCAAAGAGGACTGACATGCTGCTGTACGACTCCGTCCCAGTGTCTGGTGTTCGCCGGACCGCTGACGGCTACCTCGTGGCCAACGCAAGGGTAGCCCGCACCGGCATCCAGGAATACCTGGGTTCCGAGCTTGACCGCCCCGACATGCCCATCGTGCGCGTCTACCGGCCTCCCGAGTCGGTGTTCCACAAAGACGCCATGCACTCCTACGCCCACCGGCCCATAACCAATGGCCACCCCGGAACCGACGTCAACTCCGAGAACTGGAAGGAGTTAGCGGTAGGGCAGACCGGCGGCGAGGTACTGCGCGACGGCGATTTCGTCCGTGTGCCGCTGGTGCTGATGGATGCGGAAGCGATCCGCGATTACGAGGCCGGGAAGCGCGAGCTTTCCATGGGCTACACCGCCGAAGTGATCTTCAAGGATGGGTTTACGCCCGCCGGCGAACCCTACGACGCCTACCTAGGCCCCATGACCATGAACCATCTCAGCCAAGAGCATCGCGCTCGGGGCGGCGAGCAACTGCGCATCGGGGATCAGCGCGCCCCCGTCGCTGATCCAACCGCGCAATCAACCCCAACAGGAGGCCATGACATGGCTGAAGCACTCCGCAAAATCCTGGTCGACGGCCTCACCATCGAGGTAACCGAGCAGGGCGAACAGGTGATCGAGAAGCTGAAGAAGCAGCTCAGCGACGCCGGATTCCAACTGAAGTCCGTCAACGACAGCCACGCAACCGTGCTGGCTGCCAAGGACACCGAGCTGGCCAAGAAGGACGCCGAAATCGACGCCCTGAAGGGCAAGCAGCTCAGCGACGCCGACATCGACAAGCGTGTGCAAGAGCGCGCCGACCTGATCGCCAAGGCGAAGCAGATCGCCGACGGCGACTATACCGGCAAGTCGGCCGACGAGATCCGCAAGGCCGCGGTGGTGGCCAAGCTCGGCGATGCGGCGATCGCTGACAAGGGTGATGCCTACATCTCCGCCCGCTTCGACATCCTGCTCGAAGACGCTGGCGGCCCCGACCCGGTCCGTTCGCACTTCCGCGCGCAGGACAGCAAGCCCCGTAATCCGAGCGACAACGGTCAATCGGCCTATGAGCAGCGTCTGCAGGACGCCTGGAAAACTGGAGGTGCCAAGTAATGGCCGTTCAAGACACCTACTCGGAAAACATGCGCCCCGCGGTCCCCGGCCAGCTGGTGGACTCGTCTCCGAAAACCCTCATCTCCCGCACCGTCGAGGATGCCAATGGCATCGGCTTCGGTCTCCCTGCCTTCCAGGGCACCAGTGACAAGGGCATCAAGAACTCGGGCACCGCAACTCAGTTTGTCGGCATCACCGTACGAGAGCGCTCGCTGCGTGCCGAAGCCGACGGCTTCAAGCAATACGACTCTGCCCGCTTGATCACCGAAGGCCCCGTCTGGGTTGCAGCACCGGGCGCCGTTAGCGCCGGTGGAACCGTAACCCTGGGGGGCGTACTGATCCCCGGCGCTCGCTATGACACCAGCACCACTGCCGCCGGCCAGGTCGTCCAAGTTCGCCTTGGCGTCGTGTCTGCCCCCGCCCCGTAATCGGCCACCAAACAGGAGCCAACCATGACTTACCGACTGCTCGACGCCCAGGCCGCACTGGGCTTCGTTACTGCGCAGACCTCGCACATCGAGCGCCAGGTCAACGAAACCGTGTACCCCGAAATCCAGTATCCCGGCCTGGTGCCGGTGGATACCTCCGCCCATCCGTGGGCGAAGACCGTCACCTACTACTCCTCCGACAAGTACGGTAAGGCCGACTGGATCAACGGCAACGCCGACGACATCCCGATGGCCGGAACCGACATGGCCAAGCACGAAACCGCCGTTCACATGGCGGGTATCGGCTACGGCTACGGCCTGGAAGAGATCAGCCAGGCGGAATGGCTCGGCATCAACCTGCCGGGGCTTGACGCGGCGGCTGCGCGTCGCGCCTACGAAGAGATGGTCGACCAGGTCGCGCTGTACGGTGATGCCCGCAAAGGCTTCGTAGGCCTGACCAACGCCCCGACCGTTACTGCTGCCGCTGCCACCACTGGCGACTGGGACAGTGCCACCCCCGGGCAGATCCTCGGCGACGTGAACAAGGCGCTGGCAGGTCAATACGCTGGCACTCTTTACACCGGCCTGGCTGACACCCTGCTGATGCCTTACAGCAAGTTCCTGCACGTCAGCACCACGCCGCTGAATGACAACGGCACCGACACCATTCTGTCCTGGCTGAAGGAAAAGAACGTGTACACCGCGCAGACCGGTCTGCCGCTGACCATTCGTGCCATGCGCCGCCTGGACACTGCTGGTGCCGGGAACACTGCCCGCATGGTCGCCTATCGCCGTGACCCCAACGTGGTGAAGATCCACATCCCGATGCCGCACCGCTTCTTGAAGCCCTACGACGCGGGCCCGCTGCGCATCGAGATCCCCGGCATCTTCCGACTTGGCGGCACCGACGTGCGCCGTCCGAAAGAAATGCTCTACGTCGACGGCCTGTAAGGAGGGCATGACATGGCACAGGTAACCAACAACGGCAACGTCACCCCGATCGGCCTGCCGAATGGCGTACTGGTCCCGCCCCAACAGACCGTCGAAGTCGACGGCGATGTCTGGGACAAGATCAAGGCCCACAAGGTCATCGCTTTCTACCTCAAGCACAGCTTGCTGTCGGCCGTGACCACGGAAGGCGATGGTCCCGCCGACGGCTACACCCGCGAGCAGCTGGTGGCTCGGCTGGTAGAACTGGGCGCCACCCCGGGGCCCACCTCCAAGGACGAGACTCTGCGCAAGAAGCTCGCCGAGCTGCTGACCGCCAAGCTCAAGGAGCTGGGTGTGCCGGTGGCCGACGAGGGCGTCTCGCTGGCTGAGCTGGACGCCGCCTACACCACCGCTACCACCAAAGCGGACTCGTAATACCCCACCAGCCAGGACGGCGACACCAGGCCATGGATGGCCACCTATTCGAGACACGACGATGCCTGACTACTACGGAACCCTTGCCGGCGCCGAGGCCTACCATGTTGCGCGCGGCAATGCCGCGTGGACCGGCGAAGATGCGGTGCTGCAGGCCGCCCTGGTGCGCGCGTCGTCGTTCGTTGACGGGCTCGGCACCAGGCTGCCAATGCCTGGTAAGGCCGTGCTGGCGTTCCCCGGCCACAAGGTCGGCGGGCGCTCGCAACTGCTGCAGTGGCCGCGCGCTGGTGCGATCGATCGTAACGGCGACGCAATCGACCCCGGGCAGGTGCCGGTCGAAGTGGAATACGCCACCTACGAGGCGGCTCTACGCGAGCTGACCGCCCCCGGCAGCCTGCGGCCGGACTTCGTGCGCGCCGGGGCGGTGAAGCGCGAGAAGGTGGGCCCGCTGGAAACTGAGTTCTTCGACAACTCCGACGCCGGTGCCGATGCGGTACTGCCGGTGCTGGCCACCGTGGACCAGCTGCTGGCCCCGCTGATGATGCGGCGCAGCCTGGCGCCCGCGGTGCGCGTCGTATGACCGCCCAGGAGATCCTGCGGCAGATCGAAGCGCTTGAGCCCGGGCTGGAGCGCGCCTACCTGGACAGCGTCCGCCGCACCGTGGACGCGGCCACCGTCGCACAGGTCGAGCAACTGCTGGCGGATGACGACGAGGAAGGCCTGGTCGCGCTGCTGGCGCTCGGTGCACTGGCGCTGCTGGTGGAGCTGGTGCGAGCCGCCTACGTTGCCGGCGGCCGCTACGAAATGGCGGTGCTGGTGCTGCCGCGCAGCGTTCGCTCTGTGGTTGGACGGGCCGAGTTCGACCAGACCCTGCGACCGGTCGACGCCTGGGTTGGACGCCAGGTTGGCGAGGTCCGGCAGGCTGCTGCCGATGGTGTCCGTGAAGCGATCCGCGCCGCCGTGTCGTCCCGCCGGACCATCTCGGGCGCGCTACCTGCTCGCCAGGCCGCTCTCGACCTGCTGGGGCGTGTGAGCGCTCAGACCGGCCAGCGAACCGGCGGCACCGTCGGCCTGCCGGGGAACATGGCGCGCTATGTCGCCAAGGCACGGGAGCAACTGCTCAGCGGTGACCCGGCTCAGCTCGCGGCCTTCCTGAAGCGCTCTAGGCGCGACCGGCGCCAGGACGGCATCGTCACGCGCGCCATCAAGGCGGGCAAACCGGTCAGTGCCGCGGACACCGAACGCATCGTTGGGCGCTACGCCGATCGCCTGATGCGCACCCACGTTGACCAGCTGTCGAAGGGGCTCGCTCACGAATCCTTCAACGCCGGCCGCCAACGGGCGTGGGAGCAGCTGGTGGAGCAGGGCCTGCCCCTGGACCTGGTGACCAAGGACTGGTCGGACCGCGCGGACGAGAAGGTCCGGGTGAGCCATCGCGCGATGCGCGGCCAGGTAGTGCACCTGCACGAGCCTTTCCGCGCGCCAAGCGGCGCGTTGCTGATGTACCCCGGCGATACCTCCCTCGGCGCCGGCGAGGACGAAACAGCGGGCTGCCGCTGCATCTGCATCTACCAACTGAAGGTCTGAACATGGCTGACATCTACGACCGCGGCCGCAAGATGGCTGCGAGCATGCTTGCGCCCCGCAGTAAGGGCGGGAAGGGCCTGGAGATGGTCCTGCGCGTCACCGGGCCCGCTGGCAAATACGACCCCGAGGCGGGAGGCGCTGGCCAGGTCAGCGTCGACCACAACGGCTCAGCAGTTCGGGCCGACTACGACCAGGAGGACATCGACGGCACGGCCATCAGGGTCGGAGACGTCAAGTTCCTGGTATCGCCGGTGAAGCTCGACGGCAGCGACCTGCCGAAGCCCAAGACCAAGGACCGCATCACCTTCGCGGGCACGACCTACAACGTCGAGCACTGCAAGCCCTGGGACTACGCCGGCCTTGCCTGCGGGTACGAGGTGCAGGCGAGGGAGCTGTAATGGCCAGCCGTTATGCCGGCCTGCAGGGCAGTTTCTCCCAGCAGCTGCAACGGTTCGCCGAGCAGGCCCTCGACGACATGGACGAGGTGTTCCGCCGCGTGGTGATCGAGATCGGCACCACGGTGATTCGGCTGTCCCCGGTGGACACCGGGCGCTTCCGGGGGAACTGGCAGTTCACCATCGACCAACCGGCCGCCGCCAGCCTCAACACCTTCGACAAGGAGGGGCACGAGACCATCGCCCGCCTCGTGGCCGACGTGCAGCACCTCAGCTTCGGCCAGACCGCTTACCTGGTGAATAACCTGGTCTACGCGATCCCGCTCGAGTACGGGCACAGCAGCCAGGCGCCCACCGGCATGGTGCGGGTAACCCTGGCCATCTTCCAGCACATTGTCGACGAGGCAATCCGAGAGGTCACGTCATGAGCCACGCACGCGCACGACGCGCTATCGAGGCGCTTCTGGCGCCTTGGGCTGAGGCCCGGCCGATCGAAGTAGCCTTCGGCGCCGATCCCTTTACACCACCAAAGGGCGAGATCTACTTGCGCGCCTTCCTGCTGCCAGCCAGCACCCTGAGCCGCTACTTGGGCGGCGAGGCCTACGAGTACACCGGGGTCTACCAGGTCAGCATCGTGGTGCCCAATGGGCGCCCAGCAGCTGAGCCCGAGCAGCTGGTGGACGAGCTTGCGGACCTGTTCCCCGTCGACATGGCGCTCAGCAATGGCGGATTCGAGGGCCTGGTGCTCACGCCCGTTCACCCTGGGCCCAGCATCGTCGAGGGCACCACCTACACCGTTCCAACCAGCTTCACCTACCAGGGTGAGGCCGACAAATAGCCCGTCCGGGCGAACCCTCCGCCCCCGGGCGGGCAACCACGAGGAAACACACCATGGCCGCACGCTTCCCGCTGCCCAACGGCTCTGTGCTGGAGATCGCTTCCGCACTCAGCGCCGCTATTGCTTTTACCGCCATCACCAACGCCGCGCCGCCGGTGGTCACTTCTGACGACCACAACCTGCAGAACGGCGCCATCGTCATGCTCGAATCCGGCTGGGCTGGCATCACCGACCGCGCCGCTGCCGTCGCCAGCGTCACCGCTGACACCCTGGCGCTCGCGGGCCTGAAGACCACCAACCTGCAGAAGTTCACCGCCGGCGCTGGCCTCGGCAACCTGATCCCGGTCTCTACCTGGGTCCAGGTCTCGAAGGTCACCGCTTTCTCCGTCACCGGCGGGGACCAGAACTTCCTCACCGTGGGCTATCTGGAGGACGACGACGACCGCCAGGCACCTACCAACCGCAACCCCATCACGGTGTCGATCACCGTCGAGGACCAGCCGGCCGCCGCCTACGTCAACGTGGTGGAGGACTACAGCGACAACAAGGAATTGACGGTGCTTCGCCTGAAGCTGCCCAACGGTGACCAGCTCCTCTACCCGGGCTACGTGAGCATCACCAGCACCCCGACGATGGAACGGAACAACCTCATGACCCGAACCATCACCGTCGGCCTGTCGGGCCGCCCGGTGCGCATCAACGCCGCGTAAGGGGGCAGCATGGCCAAGTACAGCATTTCTCAAGACCCGACCTTCACCATCGACGTGACCATCCCACGCATCGGCGGCGAGCCGATCCAGGTGCCCTTCACCTTCCATTTCCTCGAACGCAGCAAGTTCGCGGCCTATGTCGACCGCAAGGATGAAGAGCGGCGCGCTGTATTCGAGTTGCTCAAGGACGGCAGCGTCTCCGTGGCGGATATCACCAAGCGCTCCACGGCCTTCCAGCTGCAGGAATTGAAGGTGGTGGTGAAGGACTGGGGCTTCGACGAGCCCTACAACGCGAAGAACCTGGCCGCCCTGGTCGGAGGCCTGGCCGCAGTGCCCGACGCGGTGTTGGCAGCCTTCGAAGGCGGCTACGCCCCGGCCCGCCTGGGAAACTGAGGGCGGCGGCGGCCCAGCTCTACCAGCCCCCGATCGATGCCGAATCCCTCGGCCTCCTGGGGCTGACGCTGGCCGACATCCCCGAGGAGACCCTGCAGGTGTACCCGGAAAACTGGGACGCCTTCCGGGTCTTCGAGACGATGCGGACGCAGTGGCGCACCGGTATGTGCGGTGCGACCGGTCTCGACTACACCGCCATCCCCGCCGTTTTTGACCTCCTCAACATCCCCGCCGATCGCCGGCAGCTCTTCGGTGACCTCCGTGTCATGGAGTTCGAAGCGCTGGACGTGATGGCAGAGCAACGCATCCAGGAATCCTCATGACCACTCCGTCCCTCGCTTCGCTGGGTATTCGCGTCGATTCGGCGGATGCCGCCGAAGCGGCCGAAAACCTTGACCGCCTGACGACTGCCGGCGCCGGTGCCGAGCAGGCGACGAAGCGGGTGGGGGAATCGGCTGAGGCTGCTGCTGCGCGCATCAAAGCCATGGTCGCGGCGTCGCTGGAAAGCAGCGACTACGCCAAGACCCTGTCGACCAACCTGGAGGCCGCTGCCGGGTCCATGGCGCGGGTTTCGAAGGAGTCCACGGACTGGGCTCGGTTCCAGGGCGAGATGGTCAATCGTGGCCGCGCGCTGGCGATGTCGGAAGAGCGAGTCGCCGCCCAGACCGCGAAGGCCTCCGGCGCATTTACCGACCAGGCCGCAGACCTGCAGAAGTTGCTCGGGCAAATCGACCCCACGGTGGCCGCCTATGGTCGCCTGGACGACATGCAAGAGCGCTTGGGCAGGTTCAAGGCGGCTGGCGTGCTGAGCCCGGCGGAATTCGCCGACTACAGCGCACGGATCGACCAGTCTCGCGCCGCGTTGGGCCAGTTCGACGACAAGCTGGCAAAGACCGGCATGACCGCAAAGGCCACCGCCGCCGCTCTGCGCAACGTGCCGGCTCAGCTGACCGACATCGTCGTGTCGCTGCAGGCCGGGCAATCGCCGCTGACCGTGTTCCTGCAGCAGGGCGGCCAGCTGAAAGACATGTTCGGCGGCATCGGGCCCGCAGCCCGCGCCCTTGGCGGCTACATCCTCGGCTTGGTGAACCCCTACACCCTGGCAGCGGCTGCAGTCGGTGCCTTGGCCGTGGCCTATTACCAGGGCAGTGAGGAGCAGGACAAGTTCCGCATCTCCCTGGAGAGCACCGGTAACGCGGCAGGCACTACCGTCGATCAGTTGGCCAGCATGGCGCAGCGGGTCGGCGACACCATAGGCACCACCGGCAAGGCTGCGAAGGTGCTGGCTGAGCTTGCTGGTACCGGCAAGGTAACCTCCGACGCCCTCGAAATGGCCGCCACGTCCGCTATCGCCTGGGAGAGGGCCGGCGTCCAGGCCGCATCGGTCACCATCGCCGAGTTCGCCAAGCTGGGCGAAGATCCGGTGAAGGGCGTTGTGACCCTGAACGAGAAATACAACTTCCTCACCGCCAGTGTGTTCGAACAGGTCCGCGCGCTGCAGGAGGAGGGCGATACCATCGGCGCCTCACGTGTTGCGTGGCACGCACTCAGCGACACAATCGACGAGCGATCCGAACGCATAAAGCAGAACCTGGGTGTCATCGAGCGAAGCTGGCAGGGTGTAACCGACGCAGCCAAGAGCGCCTTGGATGTGATGTTCGACATCGGGCGTGAGGTGCCCTACGACGACCGCATCGCCGACGTAGACCGTAGAATCGCACAGGCACAACAGGGCGGATTCGGCCTTTTCTCCAACCGTGAAGAATCGCTGAATCGCCTGCGCGAGCAGCGCGATGACTTGGTGTCTCGTCGCGATGCTGAGAAGGAGATTGCGGCACTTGATGGGTACTGGAAGGGAATTGATCGGGAGGGCAATAAAGCCTACGAGAACATCCAGAAGTCCCTGGATAGCACCGCCTCGAAGCAGCAGAAGCTGCAGAAAGCCTTGCTGGACAGCCAGCGGGAGATCAACAAGGCGCGCGCCGCCGGATACAAGATCACCGCCGACGAAGAAGCAGCGCTGGAGAAGCAGCTGCGCGAGAAGTACAAGGAGCGCACCCCGCGCACTCGCTCGGTCCGGAAGGATGCCGGCGACGCCCGCGTTTCAGCGATCGCCCGGGAGAATGCCGCGCTCACGGAGCAGCTGAGCAGCACCGAAAAGCTCAGCACTGCCGAGCGCGCCCTGGCGAAGTTCAACCAGGAAGTAGCCGACCTCAAGGAGCGGCACATCCTCACCGCCCAGCAGAAGCAGGTGCTGGCGAGTGAGGACGAGATCCGTGCCGAAATCCAGAAGCAAGTCGTGCTGCAGGAGCAGCTGCGGCTGCGCAGCGAGGCGATCAAGCTGGCCAGCTACCAGGCCAGCCTCGACGCCCAGCAGAGCCAGGCCCAGGACGGCATGCGGCTGCAGCTCGCCGGCATCGGCATGGGCGACCAGGCGCGGCAGCGCGCCCAGGAAACCCTGCGCATCCAGCAAGACTTCGAGCAGCAGAGCCGGCGCCTTCAGGAGCAGTTCAACCAGGGCCAGATCAGCCAGGGCCTGTACGACCAGGAAACCGAGGCCCTGCGCAGCGCGCTGGACCAGCGCCTGGCCATGCAAGAGGACTACTACGAGAAGCTGGACGCCGCCCAGGGTGACTGGACCAACGGCGTCCGCGCGGGCTTCGAGACCTACATGGAGAGCGCGCGGGATGCCGCGAGCCAGGCGAAGTCCTTCGTCACCAGCAGCTTCAACAACATGGAGGACGCCATCACGCAGTTCGTGGTGACCGGCAAGATGTCATTCGCCGACTTCACGAAGAGCGTCCTGGCTGACCTGGCGCGCATCGCAGCAAGGCAGGCCGTCACCGGGATCTTTTCGTCCATCGCTTCCAGTGCGATTGGGTCGATGGTGGGCGGCTACTTCAGCGGCGGTGCAGCTGCAGGCAGTACCAGTGCCGGCGCTACCACGTCCGGCTACACCGGCTCGTCCTTCGACAGTTGGGTCGCCGGCCAGCGCGCAGGCGGTGGCGACGTGTCGCCGAATTCCCTCTATGAGGTCAACGAGCTGGGCCCCGAGCTGCTGAACCAGAACGGCAAAACCTACCTCATGACCGGAGAGCAGGGAGGCAGCATCACGCCGCTTGGCCGCGGTGGTGCTGCTGCGGCCGCCGCTGCTGGCGGGGTCAACGTGACAGTCAACGCGCCGGTGACTGTGGTCACTCAGGACCGCACCGCCCAGGGCGGGGAACTGGACCAACAGGCCCTGGCGAACAACCTACAGAACCAGTTCAAGTCCGTTGCGGAGAAGGTCGTTGCCGATTCCTGGCGCCCTGGCGGCACGAGCTGGCGGAACGCGAGCGGGAGAGCGTAATGGCAGCACTTGAGACTTTCACCTGGCGTGTACAACGCGGAGACGATGGGCAGGAGGAGGGCACGGTGCGGTCCGCACAGTTCGGGGACGGCTACCGCCAGACGTCTGGTGACGGCTTGAACTCGGTGAACCAGACCTGGGCCGTCACCTGTACGGAACCGAAGGCGGCGGCGGCTCAGATGCGGTCGTTCATGAGGCGTCATCTTGGTCGCTCTTTCGCATGGACCAACCCATGGGGCGAAACCGGGCTTTATCAGTCATCCAGCTGGAGCTTCCGCTTTGTCGGCGGGGGCTTCGTGGTGTTCACCGCAAGGTTTGAGGAGGCGTTTCACCCATGATCCGGACCGATTTCCAGAAGCTGGAGCCCGGCAGCCTGGTGCAACTGATCGAGGTCGACTGCACGGCCTTCGGCGGCGATTTCCTGCGTTTCCACGGGCACAACATCGTGCTGCGCCCCGAGGATGTGGATGCCGCAGCCAACCCTCTCTATGCCGGCTCCCTGCAGTGGCTGGCGGGTGATTCCTCGCTGCTGATTGGCAGGACGACGGACCTGGCTGCAAGGTCCATCTGGTGGCAGGGCGAGGAGTATGGCGCCTGGCCTTGCCAGATCGAGGGCATCGAGGCAAGCGGCACAGGCTCGCCAGCAACGCCGACCCTATCCGTGGGCAACATCGACGGATCGATCAGCGCCGCGTGCCTCTACTTCGAAGACCTTCTGCAAGCCCAGGTGACCGTCCGGCACACCATGGCGCATTACCTGGACGCCGAGAACTTCGAAGGCGGCAACCCCGACGCTGACCCCACCCAAGAGTCGATCGACATCTGGTACGCCGACCGGAAGTCGCTGGAAACCAACGAGGTGGTGCAGTGGGAGCTGTCCAGCCCGGCCGACATGCAGGGGCAAACAATCCCGGGGCGAATTATCTCCGGCATCTGCGAATGGTGTGTCCGAGGCCGCTACCGAGGGCCGGAGTGCGGTTACACCGGCGCGGCGATGTTCGACGAGGATGGAAACCCCACTGACGATCCCGAGAAAGACCGGTGCTCGGGGCTGCTCTCCACCGGCTGCAAACCTCGATGGGGAGAGAACAATGAACTGCCGTTCGGGGGGTTCCCGGGCGCTTCACTCCTGCGGAGCAATTGACCATGCGCAAGCACATCCTGGCCGCCGTGCAACAGCACGCTGCGGCCGAATACCCACGCGAGTGTTGCGGCCTGGTGGTGGCCATCGGTCGTCGGCATGTGTACTTGCCGTGCGAGAACACTGCGGCGGATCCGGCCGAGGAGTTCCGCATCGCCCCGGAGGCCTATGCAGCTGCCGAAGACCAGGGCCAGGTCATCGGGGTGGTGCACAGCCATCCCGACGGCACCAGTCAGCCCTCGCCACGCGACGTGGCCGCCTGCAACTCGGGCGACTTGCCCTGGCACATCGTCAGTTGGCCCGAGGGTGACCTGCGCACCATCGCCCCCGAGGATGCGCCGCTCATTGGGCGGCACTTCGTGCACGGCACCGACCACGACTGCTACGGGCTGATCAGGGCCTGGTATCGGCAGGAGCGTGGCATCGAGCTGCCTAGGTTCCCGCACGACTGGCACTGGTGGGAGGGTGGGGCCGACCTCTACGTGACGCATTACCGCGACGCGGGCTTCGAGCAGGTGCTGGACGGCAGTTTGCAGGAGGGCGACGTCATCCTCATGCAGATTCAAGCCCGCCAGATCAACCACGGCGCGATCTACCTGGGCCAGGGCCATATCCTCCACCACCTGTACGGCCGGCCCTCCTGCCGCGATGTCTGGGGCGGCTACTGGCAGGAGCGGACGCGAATGGTGGTGCGATACACTGGGCCGAAATCAGCCATGGAGTGATACCTGATGCGCGTTCTTTTTCTCGGTTTGGCACTGGCGTTGGCAGCGGGATGCTCGACCAGCCCTGTGAGCGAAGGCGAGGCCGAGCGAGTACCATCGGAGCGGATCTATGCGAGCGACCTGGTAGGCAAGGCTCAAGGTGACCAAGCGTCGGTCCTGTTTCTGCGCGATACCGGCATACTTGGCGTTGGATGTACTCACGACATTTACGTCAACAATCGAAAGGTTTTTTCCATTCGAGCCGGCGAGGGAATCAGTCTCAAGCTACAGCCGGGCGAGTATTCGTTTCGGCTGGAAACCGGGGGAGGTGCGTGCCCCAACGTCGCGACCTCGCAGGATGCTAACTTGAAGCCTGCTGGCGCAATCGCCTACCGCATCCTGACCCCTTCTGATTTTGGGCTGCGGCTCACTCGCATCAAGTAAAAGGAGAATCAACGATGCGGACCATCATTTTTCTCGCAGCTGCTGCCCTTCTGGCCGGGTGTGCAACCAGTAAGCCAGGCGCATCGCTTAGCGCCACCCCTGGTGATCGACTGCTCGCCTATGGGCTGAAGTCGGCTGATAGTGCCGAGATAGTGGTAACGCGGGACGAGGGGTGGCTGGCCGGAGGCGGTTGCTACGTTGCGGTCCTCATCGACGGGAAGTTGTCCGCGCGAATGGATGTGGGTGAGCGCGCCGTCTTCTACGTTCCCGCCGGGCGCCGCATTGTAGGCATGTCCGGCGACCCATCCGGGCAAGGACTGTGCGCGATGCAAGTTGGCCAGCCCCTGAAGGAAACCGCTACTCGAGTAGAGGCGGGCGAGGTGCTGCGCTTCAGGATCACGGGAGACACCAACGGGCTCGATATCCGGCCCAGCTCGACCTAACCGCTCACGACACACGACCGCCTTCGGGCGGTTTTTTTATGCCCGGAGGAATCGTGGCTACAGCACTCCACCACGCGCCATTCTGCACCATCCTGCTATCCGGACGGCTGGCCCGGTTGTTCGGGCGCGAGCACCGCTTTCAGCTCGACGGCGGGAGTACCTGGGAGGCGTTCAGCGCGTTGCGCAACACCATCCCCGGCTTCCGACAGGAGATTGAGCGGGCCAGCCGAAACGGCCAGCGCTACGCGATATTCCGTAACCGTCGCAACGTTGCCGAAGGCGAATTCAAGCTCGGGGGAACACGCGAGATTCGCATCGTGCCAGTGCTTGCCGGGAGCAAGCGGGGCGGCGTACTTCAAACCATCATCGGCGTCGTTCTGATTGTCGTCGGTGTCGTTATGTCGCCCTTCACCGGGGGCAGTTCCATGTACCTCACCCAAATCGGCGTCGCGCTGATGATCGGAGGCGTCATCCAGATGCTCAGCCCACAAGCCAAGGGGCTGAAGGGGCGGCAGGCCACCGAAAACCAACCCAGCTATGCATTCGGCGGCCCGGTCAACACTACGGCCATGGGCAACCCGATGGGACTGGGCTACGGCTATCGGCGCATTGGCGGCGCCATCATCTCCGCCGGCATCTGGGCTGAAGACATCGCCTGACGGCTCCACCGCACCACCACACACCGCCCGAGGGCGGTTTTTTTATGCCCAGAGGAAACCCATGATCGAATTCGACGAGTACATGCTCGCTGCCCAGGGCGTCGAGCTGCATGGCAGGAAAGGCGGGGAGAGTAAGGGCAGACAACCGGTGGAGTCTCCCGATAGCCTGCGTTCCGTGGCCAAGGCCAAGATGTTGTTGGCGCTCGGCGAAGGCGAGTTTGCGGGCCAGCTCGACGGCTCCCGCATATTCCTCGATGGAACGCCGCTTACAGACGCGGCGGGGACCAGCAACTTCCCAGGCGTGAAGTGGGAATTTCGCCCTGGCAGCCAGCACCAGAGCTACATCCAGGGTATGGCCTCGGTAGAGAACGAGATCGCCCAGAACGTCGAGCTTCGAAGCAGCACCCCCTACGTTCGCGCGGTCACCAACCTGCAGCTGTCGGCAGTGCGCCTTCGCTTTCGTTGGCCGGCTCTCCAGCAGCAGCAATCCAATGGAGATGTCACCGGTTACACCGTCGCCTATGCAATCGACGTGCAGACCGATGGTGGGGCTTACCAGACCGTGATCAGTACCGCGGCCAGCGGGAAGACCACCTCCGGTTACGAGCGCAGCCACCGCGTTGACCTCCCGCCGGCCACCAGCGGCTGGCAGATACGCGTCCGCCGGATCACGCCGAACAGCAGCACCGGCGCGGTTGCCGACACCATGATGGTGACCGCATTCACCGAGGTCATCGACAGCAAGCTCCGCTACCCCAACACCGCGTTGCTGTACATCGAGTTCGACGCTTCGCAGTTCACCAACATCCCCCAGGTGTCGTGCGAGCCCAGAATGCGCATCGTGCAGGTGCCCAGCAACTACGACGCGGCGACCCGCACCTATTCCGGGCCTTGGGACGGCACTTTCCAGCCCGCCTGGACCGATAACCCGGCCTGGATCACCTACGACGTGATCACCATGGAGCGCTTCGGCCTGGGTAAGCGGGTCAAGACCTGGATGGTCGACAAATGGGAGCTCTACAGGATCGCCCAATACTGCGACCAACTGGTCCCGGACGGGCAGGGCGGCCAGGAGCCGCGCTACACCTGCAATATCTACATCCAGTCGAAGTCCGAGGCCTGGACGGTGCTGCGTGATCTCGCAGCGATCTACCGCGGGATGACCTACTGGGCCCAGGGCCAGATGGTGTCGATCGCCGACATGCCGAGGGACATCGACTACCTGTACACCCGCGCCAACGTCATCGACGGGAAGTTCACCTACTCAAGCAGCAGCGAGCGCACCAGGTTCACCCGGGCGCTGGTCAGCTACGACAACCCGGCGAACGGCTACGAGTCCGATGTAACGGCGCCGCCGCCGGACCTGGCGCTGATCCGGCGCTACGGCGTCAACCTGCTGGAACTCAGCGCCATCGGCTGCACGAAGGAATCCGAGGCGCAGCGCCGCGGTGCCTGGGCCCTTCTCACCAACGCGAAGGACCGCGTGGTGACCTTCCAGGTCGGGCTCGACGGTCAGATCCCGATGCCGGGCTACATCATCGGTATTGCCGACCCGCTGCTCGCCGGCCGGCCCATCGGTGGGCGCATCGGCTCGTTCCAGGCGAGCCGGCAGCTGACGCTCGATCGCGAGCCGGCGGCGAAGGCCGGTGACCGGCTGCTCATCAACCTGCCCAGCGGCCGGGCTGAGGCGCGCACGATCGAGGCGGTAGTGGGCCGCGTGGTGACCGTCACCACCGCCTACAGCGAGGTGCCGCAGGCGCAGCTGCAGTGGTCTATCGACGCTGACGACCTGGCCGTCCAGCAATTCCGAGTCACCGGGATCGCTCGGGACGACATGCACCTGTTCACGATCACGGCGACCCAGCACGACCCGAACAAATTCGAGGAGGTGGACACCGGCGCCCGGATCGAGGACCGCCCGATCACCGTCATCCCACCGAGCCACCAGGCCCCGCCCACCGACGTGCAGATCATCACGAGCAGCGCGGTGTCCCAGGGCCTGACGGTGACCACCGCGACCATCCGCTGGGTGGCACCGGAGCATGCCGTGGCCTACGACGTGGAGTGGCGCCGTGATGATGGCGACTGGATCAAGCTGCCGCGCACCGGCAACACGAACGTGGACATCGTGGGCATCTACGCCGGCGCCTACCTGGCCCGCGTGCGCGCGGTCAACGTCATGGACGTGGTGTCCGTCGCCGCCACCTCGGTGCTCACCAACCTCGATGGCAAGGTCGGCGACCCACCTGCGCTGGCTTCGTTCACCGCCACGCCTGCTGTGTTCGCGATGAATCTGCGCTGGGGGTTCCCGGCCGGTGCCGGCGACACCGCCCACACCGAGATCATGCAGAACGTCGCGGCCAGTGACACCGGGGCCACTCTGCTCGGGCAGTACGCCTATCCGATCGCCGAGCACACCCTGGGCCAGCTCGCTGCTGGCGTGGTGCTCTGGTTCAAGGCTCGACTGGTTGACCGCCTGGGCAACGTCGGGCCATGGACGGCCTGGACGCGAGGACAGTCGTCAGCCAACCAGGACGACTACGACCAGTATTTCAGCAAGCGGATCAGCGAGACCGCCCTGGCGCAGGCGCTACTCACGAAGATCAACGACGGCGGCGGAGCGATGGTCGCTGTGGAGCAGTTGGCCGACGCGCTCGCCGCAATGTACACGATCAAGACCCAGCTCACAGTCGACGGCCGGACCTACATGGCCGGCATCGGCGTTGGCGTCGAGAACGACGAGGGCGTGATCGAGAGCCAGATTCTGCTGGCCGCAGGGCGGGTGGCGATCATCGACCCCAATACTGGATCGTCGAGCCTGGTGTCGCCGTTCGTGGTCCAGAACGGGCAGGTGTTCATGAACGATGCGGTCATCGGCAACGCCTCAATCTCCTTCGCCAAGATCACCGACACGCTGCAGTCGGATAACTACGTGGCCAACAGCCGTGGCTGGCGGTTGGGTAAGAACGGGGAAATCCAACTGAACGGGCAGGGGACCGGCTACAGCCTGGCGTTGAACAACGAGGGTTTCTATCTGACCGATACAACTACCGGAGTTCTTGTAGTTGAACTGGGGGTATTGCACTGATGGCAGTCGGACTTCGCGTAAGAAGTGCAGTAGGCGGAATAACGCTGCGCCACACGGACCGCTTGAGTCGGCACGCGGGGTATGTGGAAACAGGAACATCAAACGGAAGTTTCACCATTCCGGTTTCCGTGCTCGGCACCCTGTATTTCACCTGCATTACGGACTCTTATCGAGGGCTGGGCGTTGTAGGTGCGGCTGTTCGCTTGGATGGCCGGGTTATCTCCTGGACCTTCAACAACACCTTGAGCACTCGACTAAGTACCGTCATTGCTTACGGAGCGTTTTAATGGCTGAAATTGGTGTAAGGCTAAGAGGCAACTCCGGCGAGTTCCTGCAAGTTGACGGGGAATACGCCAATATGGCCCTGAGTCACAAAGGAAGTTTCACAACTTCCGCAGTGGTTTATACGTCGTGGCGAAGTGGAAGCGTGACAATCAGCGGCGCGAAGAGCCCGGTCGTTGCTATTCGCTGCTCTACTACCTGGTTTCTCAGCTCAACAGTTATTAACGGTTCAACCTTCACCTACACGATAGCCACACAGGGCGCAGCGACTGTCGAATACTGGATATTCGATGAGCCGGATTACTCCATCGGCTCTGGTCCTGTGGGGCTACGAATTCGGAACCGGAATACTGGGCTGGTAGTGTTTGATTCGCGAAAGAAGTACATGAAGGTCATCGACTTCTTTTCGACAGCAAGTTATGCGGATGTCACTAAAAGCTACCCGGGGAAAGTTCCGGCTGTAGTTGTTTCATTCCGGGGCTACGCATACATGACCGTCGTAGTCCGGGTCGGTAACCAGTTTTTCTATCAGCAGCAGGCTGACAGCTTGGTGAGTAGGACCAGTGATACCGACCTGTTCTTCCGACTGATGACCTACTTCTCTTCCAACCCCTCCACAACTCCCATTCCAACTGGACACGACATAACCGCGATCTACTCCACCGTAACGGTGGTGGATGTGGCGGGTTTGTAGTCTGGGCCCACCGAACCAGGAGCCACCATGGCACGACAAGAAATCCCACTAGGCAGCTCGCCGGATGGCGAAGGCGGCGACAGCGCACGCGAGGCTTTCACCCGAGTCAATCAGATGACGGCCGAACTGTACGAGGGAATGGCCAACCTAGAGAGCGGAAAGGTTGGCACGAGCGACGCGCGCCTTTCCGACTCTCGAGAGTGGACGGCGGTCACGGTGCCCCAACCCGAGGCAGAGGCCGGCACGTCGACTACCCGGCGGGCCTGGACCGCGCAGCGCGTCTGGCAGGCCGCGACAGCCTGGTGGGCGGCTTCTGCGATGAAAACGAAGCTGGACGGGATCGAAGCCGCCGCACAGGCGAACCCCGCAGCAGCATCTCAGGCTGAGGCCGAGGCGGGTACAGGTACGGTGATTCGCTCCTGGACCAGCCAGAGGGTCTGGCAGGCGATCGCGGCCTGGTGGAACGCTTCCGCCATGAAGTCGAAGCTGGACGGCATTGCGGTGAATGCCACCGCCAACGCCACCGACGGACAGCTCCGGGATCGTTCGACCCACACTGGCACTCAGCTGGCCAACACAATCAGCAACTTCGGGACTGCAGCCATCGGTACATTGCTGTCTGGTTTTGCTGTGGCGACTTCTCGTACTCCTGTCAGTGCGGCTGACTCGGTGCTCATCGCCTTTCAGAAGGTTCAAAAGTATCTGAACGATCTGGGGACGGCTGCATTTGCAAACCTGAACACCATGCCGTTCATCAACCTGATGCCCGACAGCGGCCGTTTCGGGGGCAGGATCAATCCTTTACAGCCGGGTGTTACAACGTTTGCCGCATCGACTTTTCTGTCGCCTTACAATGGTGGATCGCATGCCTCCGGCGGCCAGTTTTTCAGCGACAACAGCACCAATGGTGGAGCCGGCGGCGCGCTTACGGAACCAGTGCAGGCGCTGATGACCGCAATGGGACGCAGCGGCAGCGGCGCGCGTTACGGCATCGAGTTTTTCGTCGACACGTACACCTTCGGCAGTGGCACCGCAAATCCGGCAGTAGGCAGCGATTCGGTGACCCGTTACCTGTCGACGACGAACCTGACCCGGGCACTGTTCCAGGCCCAGCAGTACGCCACTATGGTTATGTGGATTCGGGCTCGTACTTCGTCGTTTCACCTGCAATACGACTGCTTCAAGAACGGTGTTCTGGTCGCGGCGGGCACCCCCATTACCGTCGCTGAAGGATGGGTGCACCTACGCTTGGTGACCCAATCGGGGACTGGCTACAGCAACTCCTGGCCCAACCTCTGCGGCGTGCCTGGTAGCTCAGTCAACATCGCATGCATGGCCGTCTTCGGCGGAATTGTTGACGTAGGTTTCCACACCTCGCCGTTGGCGACCATTAACGAACTGAGTGCCTGACCATGAGAGTTCTTTGTGACGGGGATTTTTTTGCCGAGTGGGGCGGGACGCTGGAAGAGCTCGCTGAGTTCAACGGTTATGATCTGGGTAGGTTCTCAATCGATGACGCGGCCTCGGAAACCGAAGAGCAGGTGATCGTCCGGCTCACGGCTGCGGTGCAACTTCACATGGATGAGGTAGCGCACGAGCGCAGCTATGACAGCATCCTGAGCCTGTGCTCGTATGCCACCAGCACGAACGCCCAGTTCCGGGCCGAGGGCCAGGCCGGTGTTGAATGGCGGGACGCCTGCTGGGCGCTGGGTCATGAGTTGGTGGACAGGGTACGCGCCGGCACGGCCGAGATCCCAACCGAGGCGGAGCTGCTGGCCATGTTGCCAGCTATGGAATGGCCTCCGAAGGCAGAGGTCGACCCCATCACCTGAAGGCCGCATATCACGATTCCCTTCAATGAGTGCTTAAGGAGGGCGTTACTTCCACGGTATTGATGATTTCCAGCACCAAAGCTGAGAAATCCTGCTCAGTAATCAGTTCTCCGATTCTGAGAGCTGAGGCCATCCCTACCGCAACCGATGCAGCAGAAAGTCTTTCTCCAATTGAGTGGTTTGCGTGTTGATTAATTATCTCATGAATCGCGTTTGTTACTTTGTTGCTGATATCTTCCTGCTGCATTGGTTGTCCCTTTTATGTTTGTGAGCGGACATTGAACTCCACGGTCAAGCCGCCAGTCTTTCTATTTCGGCGTAACCTTTTAACGTATCGAGAAATTAGGTTCATGGTAGCAGTGTCTGCTACCTCGAACGCCTGTCCCCTTCGAGTCAGCTTCCCATCAAGCACTAGCGCGTGAAGATAGTTTTTCTCGATGGGGATACATGCGATCTGTGGCGCTGGACGACGATGCGACATTCTCGATATCTCCTACAACTTCGGCGGAGTTAGAAAGTTTCTTGGTGTGTTTACGAACTTCGCTTCTCTTCGCTCTGCTGAGTTTTCTATATTCATGCAGAAGCTCTTGCTCTTCTGGCTGAAGGCAGTTTAATTGTTCGTTTCGACCGGAAAGAACATACATAACATCGATACCAATTGACTCTGCTTTCTTTAAGTAAAACAAGTCAATCGTATCTTTTTCTCGCTCATACGCCCTTTGAGTATTGGGTGTTATCCCAATTGCCTCGCTAAGTTCCCTCTGGCTTAGCTTTATTCGCAGTCTTTCGAATTTCAATCGTCTTCCAAATCCATCTCTGATCATGACTTGCATCCTTAAGGTGCCGGGAATGTCAGTCGTTACTATTCAACTGGAGCTCATATGACTATCAAGCGTGAAGAATTGTTGCAAATATTTCCTGACGCGAAGGAGATTGTCGTAATTTATTCGACAGTTCTTAGTGATGCGACATCGAAGTACAAGATCGATACAAGAAATAGAGTGGCGCTATTTCTGGCACAAGTGGGACATGAAAGTGCAGGGCTCACTTGTCTGGTGGAGAACCTCAACTACACCGCCCAGGCCCTGGCCAACACTTGGCCAACTCGGTTCGCCGAGGATCCACAGGCGCGCACTAAGTCGCCGAACGGGCTGGCCCTGCGACTCCAACGTCAGCCCGAGGCGATCGCGAACGCGGTCTATGGGGGCCGGATGGGCAACGGCCAAGCTGCCTCCGGCGATGGTTGGCGCTACCGGGGTCGTGGTCTGATCCAACTCACCGGCCGGACCAACTACGAGGCAGCCAGCGCGGCTCTCGGCGTCGACTTGGTAGCGCACCCGGAACTGCTCGAACAGCCGGAGCACGCCGCCATGGCCGCAGCCTGGTTCTGGGCCTCGCGCGGGCTCAACGAACTGGCTGATCGCGGGGACTTCGAGGGCATCACCCGCAAAATCAATGGAGGCCTCACCGGCCTGGCCGAGCGCCGCGTGCTCTGGGAGCGGGCGAAGGCGGTGCTGTCGTGATCGGCATTCCTGCGCGCCTGGTGCTGGCCGGCGTGGCGCTGCTGGCCGCTGGCGCCCTCGGCGCCTGGCTGGCTGCCGGTCACTATCGGCCGCAGCTGGACGAGGCCCAGGACCTGGCCGCCCAGTGCCGTCTCGCCCAGGCCGCCCTGGAGAGCGCCGTCGGCGAGCAGAACGCGCGCGTGGTCCATCTGCGCGCCGAGGCCGAACAGCGGCAGCAGGTCGCCGCCCAGGCCCAGCAGGAGGCGCGGAAGGCCGCCGCCGGCGACTACGCGGCCGCCCAACGCCTGCAGCAGGAGCGGATCGGCGGTGATCAGTGCGCCGCGGCCGCGACAGTGATCGACAAGGAGCTGGGGCTATGAGGCTGGGAATCGTGGTGGTGGGGGGGATTGTGCTGGCGGGGTGCGCCGGCCGGCAGGAAGCCGAGCCGCGGCTGGTGCGCGTGGAGGTGCCGGTGGTGGTTCCGTGCCGGGTGCAGGAAGTAGCTGTGCCGCCCTGGGCAGTATCTACGCTGCGCGCGGGCGACTCGCTGGAGGTGAAGGTGCGTGCGCTGCTCGCCGAGCGCCGGCAGCGGATCGGCTACGAGCGGGAGCTACTGGCTGCAGCCACGGGTTGCCAGTAGTTTCTCTCGGGGCAACCATCGGGTACGCTGATGATGTTTCTCCTGATACTCCGTGAATACAGGAACTCAACGCCACTGGAAACAGCGGCGTTTTTTTTGCCCTAATCAGACTCCCACGGAAGACGGATACCACCGCGTGCCCGGACAAGGTAACTCTCGGCAAGGGTCTTGGGATCGCACCGGGCAGCTTCAGCCCTTCCCATGATCTGAGCCACCACCCTGTCGGGCGGCAGAGTAGGGCGCCACTCCGCGATCTTCTTCGCTATTCGTTCCAATTCATCGAAAGCGGGTGGGCCGCCTTCAATGTTCACGCGCGAATACCTTTACGCGCGATTGCTACCGCGAACTCTTCGTTCAAGGATTTGCTCAGTTTCTTGATCGCCGGAGCTGATCCTAACTGAGCTGTAGGAAGTCCCGGGACGGTGACGATATCCCGATTGACCTTGCTGCAAAACTGAAGCGTTACGCTACCGTCAGCCATTCGTGAAGCTGCACAGTTGTAGGCAGGCATATAGATGTCGAAAAGCTTGCTGATGTTCGTAGTGGTGAGATACATACGTCGTCCTTGAGTGGTGTCGGGTTCATGACGTCAGAGTAGCGAAGCTCATCAGCAAGGCGAAGCCCGGTGGCTAGTTTCTGACCAATGGTCCAGAAACGGAGCGATGACCGAAATGGCTGCATACGAACGTGGTGACCCCTGGCCTTTGCTGGATGATCGTCCCCTGGAAGAAAGGCAAATTGGATGGCGTTATCACTACGCGCCTAGCCACATGTTGATCCTCTGAGCGCAATTCATATGTACGCATTCCAACTTGGACAATTTCCACGTCTTGATAACCTAGAGAAACAGGTCCGAAGCCTTCATCAAAGCTGACGAACGCTAATCCTTTGTATATAAAAGCTTGACTCATTTTGTTTTCCTCAGAAATGGCTCTCACTTCCGTTTGAGGCCCTCAGAGAGAAATGGGTCAATAAAATGTCTGCCTATATATCGAGTTGAGCTTGCAATAGGTTGTATAGTAATTAATTTTCACTACGGTCCTTTCTGTAGTAAGGTATTGGCCGCGAGAATGTGACAGATTGCGTGTATGGCAGTCCTATATTTGTGGAAATGTCAATAATCTCTATGTCGCAAATTTCTAACCAAGTCGCTACGGAATAGTTTCCTAGCGGTTTCGGTGGTCTACCCCCAAAGGCATGATGAACAACATGAACCGCCGCTTTCTTTAAATGGGGTAACTGATCACACTCAATCGTAATAGTTTGTTTGGCTCCGTTTGCGTGCCGATAATGTATTTCCCATTCCATTTTTCTTCTCCTTTAACATCGCTTACATTTCCTTGTGTGACCTCAAAATTCTGAGATCCGAAATATTGTCACTCCCGAGCTTTGACTCAGAACCGTACCCTGCATAGACAGCTGGTTTACCGGTGTTATAGTTACTCGGCGAGCAGGCAGTTGTTTCGTGGAGCGCAGCTCGAATATTGAGTTGCCGTGGTCGGAAAGAATAATTTCTATAAGCTCCACAGATGAACTTTCTGACAGCGATTCAAAGCTTACGAATGCGAGGCCTTGATAAGAGATTTCATTGTTCATTCCACGCACCTTTTAGGCGGCAATTAACTGGGTAGGGTTAGGGGCTGGTGGCTTCGTGCCTCTTCAGGATTGCAATGAGATTTTTTTCTGAGCGAATTTTTCCTTCTTTTGTTGAGCTATAAGCTTGTATAGAAAACACCGATTATCGGAAGCAGCACAACATTAGTACTTTGGCGCACTACAGCGAGATCCGAGTTTTGGCTAGTGAAAGCTCTTTTTAAAAATGCTGAGCGCTCTTGCTCATTTTTCTTCATCTTTTACAGTTACATATCTCTCGGGATACATATTGGAGTCTGGGGGCGGTGAGCTTCTAGCCCGGAGGTGGTGCCGGGACAGAAACTCGACGTCGGTCCACGCAGGCCTCTTATTCAGCCACAGGGCGAACTGCTCCCAGCGGGTTGGGCGCTTCACCCAAGCGGCTCAGTGCCGCTGCCCCTTCATGCGCGCTGGGCACTGTTCCTGTTAATTGATCTGGCTCGAAGTATATAACCGCCTTTGGCAGCAGGGACGGCAGTCCCTATCAAGATCAGTCCGCTCGATAGGGTGAGACGTACTTCTTGGGTGTCTCGCAGATCAAGTTGCGTTTCCAGTTGGTAATTTCCGTCTGCCACTTCGTTGACGGAGATGTCGGTGCGTCGACTTTGGATACCGATCAGGCTCCCCGCCCGGCCTGTGAATGAAACAATAGCTTGGCCTTGGTAGCTGAGCATCGTTGCGTCCTCTCAGTTTTCCATGCATGTGAGGAGTAGACCGGTACCAAGCTTGAACGTGCCGTCCGCGGGTCGGTTCTCCGATGATTCACCACCGCCGGCGGTCGAAATTCGAGACGAGTAGAGAGCGTCCTATCTTCGCAGAAGTAATTTTATGTCATCAAAATTTGATAATCCTAGGCTCGGCGATGCATCCGCTCACCTGGTCGCTAGCCAGATGATCAAGCAAAGCAAGCCAGAGAGTGCCGTCCCGCCGATGACGCAAGACAGCATCAAAGCAACAAGCGTTGGTCTGCCCATCATGCGATAGTAATCGTCAACATCCTCAGCGGTGCATCCGCGCGCCAGTAGGTTGTTGGCTTCTTCTTTCATCGTGGAAGACATCAGGATGAAAGCTATTACAGGGCTGACGACATAAGCGGCAGCGATTGCGTAAAGGTATGTGCTCATCAAGCTACCTCTGAACAAATCGCGTTATGCCTGTGTGCTGCTCTACAACTATCCCGCCCCATGATCTACCTGAATCAGTGGTGATGAGAATTCGAAAGGCTACAGCCTGCTTCTGGCTCTGGAGCTCGTAGATGCCATTCTCCAGCTGCAGGAGCTGGATGTCGTCGCATTCGATGGACTGGTTGCTGGACAGGGAAGTGAAGGACATGAAAGCCTTGCCGGAGTAGACGAGGTTCTTGTCTTGGCGGGGGGGAAATCGTCTCTCGAGCATGCCTATCTCCTTATCGGGCTCTGAATCTCGTGATGCCTGAGGCCTGCATGATGATGGGCCCGGACATTGATAACCCTCCGAGGGAGGTAATCAGCACACTGGTGCCGGTTTGCTGCTTGGGACAGCGAAGCTCAAAAATCTCTATATCGAGCTGAACGATGAAAACATTTACCAGCTCCAGTTGCTGGTGATCTGAATCAGTGAAGAACGAAACGAACGCCTTGCCTTCGAAAATGACCTTCTGGTCCATGTGCTTCTCTACTGATTTGCCCCCTCCGAATGTGGTGGGGCCTTGTGTTATGCCTTCCTAAATTCAGATCAGTAGCGCCCCGGCATGGAAGATTACTGCACGCATCGTGAGCATTGGCTCATGTGTGTGGTGTCATGCTTTCACGATAGATGGGCTGTCACTGCGGAGCAAGAGGCTTGCGGCAGCTTGTCATTAAGCTGCCATAACCCACGCGATTCAGCCCATTTGGACCTCAATTACAGCCAAAGTGATATCGCTGAATCCGCGTAAACACTGGGCCTTACATTCACCCTCTTGGGTTGTGGAAATTCTGAAGATGGTAGATCTCGGCCCACCTCATGTACCGGGCAACGCGACCGCACATGGTCGGCATCCTGCTGGTGGTGGGTGTAGGTGGAAGGGTAGATCAGGGGGAGGGGAAGGGTTGCTCAGAACGGGCGAGAGGGAGGGGCGGCGATACCAATTCTGATACCGATTTCCGCTTTGGGATGCTTTTTTGCGCGTCCCGGTGAGATATGGACCAGGCTACAGCCCAGTAAAATCGGGCTTCTTAATCTCCACCGGAAGCACCGCAAACTGCATGGTGATGTTGGCGGTGGAGATCACGGTTGAATCCTGGGCTGGCTGGGGCGCTGACGCGCAAAAGGGCGCGATTGTAGCGGTTTTGCGGGCGGGGCGGGGAGTCGGTTGTCGGCGACGCGTCGGTTTAGCGGGCGAGCGCCGGTTTTCATCCTCCTGCGCGGGGTACCGCCCATCACTCCCTGAAGAACACTTGCACCAGGTGATAGCCGAACTGGCTCTTCACCGGGCCGTGGATGGTGCGCACCGGTTTCTTGAAGATCACCTGGTCGATCACCCGCACCATCTGCCCGGGGCGTACTTCGCCCAGGTCGCCGCCGCGCTTGCCCGAGGGGCAGAGGGAGTGCTTCTTCGCCAGCACGGCGAAGTCCTCTCCTTTGGCCAGGCGCTGCTTGATCTGTTCGGCTTCCGCCTCGGTCTTGACCAGGATGTGGCGGGCAAGGGCCTTGGCCATGGGATTTCCTCGTGGTTTGTGGAGCCGTTCATTGTGCCAGCGCGCGGCGCGCCCATACAGTTCATCGGTTGCGCGTTCACGCGCAGGAAGCCGGGCGAAATTCGCCTACCGTTATTCGAAATGCCCTTTGGACGTTCGCTCCCATGGATCTCCCCTCGATGCTCAAGGTTCTGGCCTCCCAGGATGGCTCGGACCTTTACCTTTCAACCGGCGCGCCGCCCTGCGCCAAGTTCAACGGCGTGCTCAAGCCGCTGGGCACCGACCCGCTCAAGCCGGGCGACGTGGCGCGTATCGCCGAATCCATCATGGACCCGGAGCAGCGCGGCGAATTCGACCGTGAGCTGGAGATGAACCTGGCCATCTCCCTGCCCAACATCGGGCGTTTCCGCATCAACATCTTCAAGCAGCGCAACGAGGTTTCCATCGTCGCGCGCAACATCAAGCTGGATATCCCCAAGTTCGAAGACCTGAAGCTGCCCGAAACCCTGCTCAAGGTGGTGATGGAGAAGCGCGGCCTGGTGCTCTTCGTCGGCGGCACCGGCTCGGGCAAGTCCACCTCCCTGGCGGCGCTGATCGACTACCGCAACCGCAACAGCGGCGGGCACATCATCACCATCGAAGACCCGGTGGAATACGTGCACCGGCACAAGAAGTCCATCATCAACCAACGCGAAGTGGGGGTGGACACCCGCAGCTTCCACGCCGCCCTGAAGAACACCCTGCGCCAGGCGCCGGACGTGATCCTCATCGGCGAGATCCGTGACCGCGAAACCATGGAGCACGCCCTGGCCTTCGCCGACACCGGCCACCTGGCCATCTCCACCCTGCACGCCAACAACGCCAACCAGGCGCTGGACCGCATCATCAACTTCTTCCCCGAGGAGCGCCGCCCGCAACTGCTCAACGACCTGGGCAACAACCTCAAGGCCTTCGTTTCCCAGCGCCTGGTGCGCACCTCGGACGGCAAGCGCCGCGCGGCGGTGGAAGTGCTGCTGGGCACCTCCACCATCAGCGACCTGATCAAGCGCGGCGACTTCAGCTCGATCAAGGAGATCATGGAGAAATCAAAGGCCCTGGGCATGCAGACCTTCGACCAGGCGCTGTTCGACCTGGTGATCGAGGGCTCGATCCAGGAAGAGGAGGCGATCAAGAACGCCGACTCGGCCAACAACCTGCGCCTCAAGCTCAAGCTGCACCGCGACGGCCCCGGCACCCGGCCCACCGCTGCTGCACCGACCCCGCCTCCCGCACCCACGCCCCAGGCCACGCCGACCCAGGATGCCGCCAGTTGGGGCCTGGAACTCAAGCTCGAAGACCTGCCCGAAGAAGATCCACCGCCGGAAGACCCCGGCAAGCACTACTGATCCCGCTGTCAGTCTCGGCCCGGACGTAGGGCGGGTGAAACCCGCGATGCACCTGCACAGTCATGTCGGGTTGCACCCGACCTACGGCGTTTGGCGCTCCATCACGGTCGTAGCCCGGACTTCAGTCCGGGGCCCTGGAAAGGGCTTCGCGAGCAGCGCTCGCTCCTACGGTGAGGGTGGAGTTCCGTTGGGCGTGTGCGTGCTCTGAACCCTTCTGCCCATGAAGCTGATCCCCCGCAATCACAGCCCCGCTGTGGCTGGCGCTTCGTAGGGCGGGTGAAACCCGCGATGCATTTGCACGCTCATGTCGGGTTGCACCCGACCTACGGAGCCTGTTGTTTCAGTAGCGGCTGGGCGTCCTTCAGGTACCGCGCTTGGATGCGCTTCAGGCTGCCGTCAGCGCGCAGGGCTTCGATGGCCTTGCGCAGGTCGGCCACCAGTTGCGCGTCGCAGGTCAGCGAGCAGGCGAGGTAGACGTCAGTGGCGGCCAGGGGCGGGCCCATGCGCAGGCGTTGGCGCGAGACCTTGGGCCAGATGTAGAGCCCTTCGGGCACGCCGGTGAACCAGGCGTCGATGCGGCCCATCTCCAGCAGCTGCGCGGGTTTGTCGCCCAGTACCAGGGAGCGTATCTGCTCGTCGTCGAAGCCTTCGCGGCGGAGGATCTCGTTCTGCGCGGTGCCCAGGCCGACGCCGACCTGGTGGTAGCGGGCGCGGGCCTCGGCGAAGCCCTGCACCGGTTCGTCCAGGGTGAAGAAGGCGCGCTGCAATTCCATGATCGGTGCGACCCAGGTGTAGGAGGCTTCGCGATCCGGCGTGCGCGACAGGGGGATGACGAGGATGTCGCGGCCTTCCATGGTGCGCTTCTGCGCCCGTGCCCAGGGCGCGACGAGGATGCGCACCTGGTAGCCGGCGCGCTTGAGCGCCAGCAGGGTGGCGTCGCCGACGATGCCGTGGCTGTTGCCGGCCTCCAGCATGGTCAGCGGCGGCGCATCGGGCAGGTACAGGTCGACCTTCAGGGGCCGGGCGGTGGCCGGGAGGGCGCAGCAGAGCAGGGCGGCGAGGCACAGGGTTCTGGCGAGCACGGCGTGGTCCGTTTCAGGGCGACGCCAGGAGTATAGGAGAGGCTGCCGCCGCGTCGGGGTGACGCGGCGGAGGGGTCACTCCACCTTCTCGTAGCCGGCCAGGGCCTGGGTCACGCTGGCGTCGTCCTTGTAGCGCTGGCGCAGGGCGTCGAGTTGGGCGTCGATGCCGGTGCACAGTTCTTCCACGGCCTGGGCCAGCTCCTTGGCCCGCTCTGCGTCGTAGGGTTCCTCGCCGAGGAAATGCTCGCAGTTGGCGTAGCGGTCGGCGAAGGTGGTCACGTCCTCGGGTTGGCCGCTGGCGGCCGGTTCGGGCTGGTCGTCGCCTTCACTGCGCGACGGGGCGGCGTCCAGGCGGTTTTCTTCCACCCAGCCGCTGAAGTCCTCGCCCTTGGCGTTGATGTACATCACCTGCATCCAGCCGTTCTCGGCGGCGTAGATGGTCACGCCGTCGCCGGGGATGATGAACAGGCCGGGGATGGTGCAGGCCTTGTCCGGCGCGCTGTGGAAGTGCAGCCGGCCTTCGCCCTTCACCGTGCCCCACCAGGGCGGGTGGAAGCCCACGGCCTCGTTGGCCTTGGCGGCCAGGGCTTCGCAGTCGGCGCTGGCGGTCGGCTGGTCCTCCAGCCATTGCACGTCCTGCATCAGCAGCGGCGCGTAGTGGAAGGCGGTTTCGGCGGAGAACAGGTGGCCGGCGAGGGTCACCTGCTGGCCCAGGTGCGGTTCGAGCTTCTTGTAGCCGGCTTCGTCCAGTACCAGTTGCACCAGGCGCACGTCCTGCTCGGCGCCCATGTCCGTCTCGTAGTCGTTGCCCTTCACGCAGGCGGGCTCGGCCAGCACCAGGTAGAAGCCGGTACGCGCCTCGTCGCCGTTTTCGACGCTTTCGAAGTTGGGCGGGCCGGGGTGGGTCTGGCGCTCCAGCTTGCCTTCGAGGCGCGCGGTAGCGGGTTCGAACTCCTGGCAGGGCGTGGCCAGGGCGATGGAGGGCAGGGCGAGGCCCAGGCAGAGCAGGGCACGGGGGATGAGATCCATCTCGGGTTCCAGGTGGGGTGAAGCGGCCATGGTAGCGCCGGTGCCCCGGCCATTCCCTTGGCCATTGGTCCAAGCGTGATGGGGTTCGCAGGGCGGGTGACGCGCGCGAGTGCCGGGGAGCCGCCGGGTTGCCCCCGGCTTACGGCCTCGCGGTGTTCACTCGGCCAGTTCCGGCAGGTCCCTGAACAGTTCCAGCGCCTGGGGGTTGGCCAGGGCGTCGGTGTTCTTCACCGGGCGGCCGTGGACGACGTTGCGCACCGCCAGTTCGACGATCTTGCCGCTGAGGGTGCGGGGGATGTCGGCGACGGCGATGACCTTCGCCGGCACGTGACGCGGCGTGGTGTTATCGCGGATCACCTGGCGGATGCGCGCCTGCAGCGCTTCGTCCAGCGCTACGCCGTCGCGCAGGCGCACGAACAGCACCACGCGCACGTCGCCCTGCCAATCCTGGCCGATGGCGATGGACTCCAGCACCTCTTCCACCTTCTCCACCTGGCGGTAGATCTCGGCGGTGCCGATGCGCACGCCACCGGGGTTGAGCACGGCGTCGGAGCGGCCGTGGATCACCAGGCCGCCATGCCCCGTCTCCTCGGCGTAGTCGCCGTGGGCCCAGACGCCGGGGAAGGTCTCGAAGTAGGCTGCACGGAATTTTTCGCCGTCCGGGTCGTTCCAGAAGCTCACCGGCATCGAGGGGAAGTGCCGGGCGCAGACCAGTTCGCCCTTGCCGGAGGCGAGCCGCCTGCCGTCCTCGTCCCACACCTGCACGTCCATGCCCAGGCCCTTGCACTGCAGCTCGCCGCGCCACACCGGCAGCACCGGGTTGCCCAGGGCGAAGCAGGAGACGATGTCGGTGCCGCCGGAGATGGACGACAGGCACAACTCGGCCTTGATCTCGCGGTAGACGTAGTCGAAGCCCTCGTGGGCCAGGGGCGAGCCGGTGGAGAGCAGCGCCTTGAGGCGTTCCAGGCGATGGCTCTCGCGGGGCTGGGCGCCGGCCTTCTCCAGGGCGGCCAGGTACTTGGCACTGGTGCCGAAGACGCTGATGCCCTCGGCGTCGATCAGGTCCATCAAGCGCTCGGGGCCGGGGTGGAAGGGCGAGCCGTCGTAGAGCACCAGGGTGGCGCCCAGGGCCAGGCCGGAAGCCAGCCAGTTCCACATCATCCAGCCGCAGGTGGTGAAGTAGAACAGCGTGTCGTCGGCCTTCAGGTCGCTGTGCAGCGCATGTTCCTTGAGGTGTTGCAGCAGGGTGCCGCCCACGCCGTGGACGATGCACTTGGGCACTCCGGTGGTGCCGCTGGAGTAGAGGATGTACAGCGGCTGCTCGAAGGGCACGGGGACGAAGACGGGTTCGCCGCCGGGGCGGTAGAAGTCGCTCCACAGGCTGACCCGGGCCGGGGTGGCGAAGTCTTCCGCGCGGGCCGCCTGGCGGGCATAGGGCACCACCACCAACTGGGCGAGGGCGGGCAGGCGCTGGAGGATTTCATTGAGCTTGGCGGTCAGGTCCAGGGTCTTGCCGGCGTAGTGGTAGCCGGCGGCGGCGATCAGCACCTTGGGTTCGATCTGGCCGAAGCGGTCGATCACCCCCTGGGTGCCGAAGTCCGGCGAGCAGGACGACCAGGTGGCGCCGAGGCTGGTGGTGGCGAGCATGCCCACCACCGTCTGCCAGGTGTTGGGCATGAAGGCCGCCACGCGGTCGCCGATGCCCACCCCGGCGGCGGCCAGGCGCTGCTGCAGGCCGGCCACATGGGCGGCCAGTTCGCCATGGCTGAGCTGCTCGCGGCGGCCATCCTCGGCCACGGCCACCAGTGCCGGGTGGTCGTCACGGCGGCGCAGCAGGTGCTCGGCGAAGTTCAGGGTGGCGCCGGGGAACCAGTGGGCGCTGGGCATCGCCGCGCCTTCCTCCAGCACGGTGCGGGGCTGTGCATGGAAGCGCACGTCGAACAGCTCCACCAGCGCCTGCCAGAAGGCTTCCCGCTGCTCGACGCTCCAGGCGTGCAGGGCGGCGTAGTCGGCCAGGTCGAGGCCGTGGCGGCGATTGATCTCGCGGCGGAAGGCGTCCATCCGCGTGGCCGCGATGCGTTCCGGGCTGGGACTCCACAGGGGCTGGTTCATCGGCGACTCCTTTTCTTCTAGGTTTTGGAGGAAAAGTGCCTGCGCTCGGAAACTTTTCGTATAGACCCTAAGGCTGGGCCCGCTGCGCTGGCGGGCAGTACATACAGAATGGCACGGGCCGGGGCCGGCCGCCCCGGCGCAAGGTTCAGCGGCGGGGCCTCATTCACTTGATCCCGGTGGCACCTGGCGGTTCCAGTCGCGCAGGTGCAGCAGCACGTCGGCCAGGGCCTGGGCGGCAGTGGAGAGGCTGTGCCCGGCGAGCCACAACAGGCCCACGCGGCGTTCGATCTGCGGCTCGCCGAGAGCGATGCAGCGGGCGCCCAGTTCCTCCATCTGCTGGATGCACAGGCTGGGCACGGCGCTCACTCCCAGGCCCTGGGCGACCATGCGCCCGACCGTCACCAACTGGTGGCTCTCCAGGGCCACCGGCAGCCGGCCATGGCGCGCCGCCACCCGCTCCTCCAGCAGCAGGCGCACGGCGGAAGGGCGCTGCAGGGTGATGAAGGGCTGGCCCAGCAGCTCCGCCCAGCTCACTTCGCTCTGCTGCGCCAGCGGGCAATCGCCGGGCACCACGGCGACGAAGCGGTCGGTGTAGAAGGGCGTGAAGGCAAGGCCATCAAGGGATTCCGGCTCGAAGGCGATGCCCAGCTCGACCCGGTGGTTGCGCACCATCTCCAGCACCTGTTCGTTGATCACGTCATGCACCGCCACGTTGACCTTCGGGTGGCGATCGCGGAAGGCGCGCAGCCCCACCGGCAGCAGGTTGCCGGCGAAGGAGGGCATGGCGGCGATGGCCACCTTGCCCAGCTGCAGGGTGAAGTGCTGGCGTAGCAGCTCCTCGGCGTTGTCCCAGTCCGCCAGCAGGCGCCGGGCGATGGGCAGCAGGGTTTCGCCTTCGGGCGTCAGCGCCACGCTGCGGGTGGTGCGCACCAGCAGCTGGCCGCCGAGGGACTCCTCCAGGTTCTTGATCGCCAGGGACAGCGCCGGCTGGGACAGGTGCAGGCGTTCGCAGGCCTGGGCGAAGCTCAGGCTCTGGGCGACGGCGAGGAAGGCACGCAGTTGCTTGACGGTCATTGATTTGTTTTATCGATCAATAGCGAGGAAAAACAAAATTAACAAATGAGTCGAACGAGGAGAAGCTTGGGCCCACTCACCGGCCCCGTGCCGGGCCAACGACAATCACAAGAGGCAGCACCATGAGTGGACTCGACAAGCGCGTAGGCAGCTACGAGGAAGCCCTCGAAGGGCTCACCGACGGCATGACCGTCCTCGCCGGGGGCTTCGGCCTGTGCGGCATCCCCGAGAACCTGATCGCCGAGATCCGCCGCCGTGGCGTGCGCGACCTCACCGTGGTCTCCAACAACTGCGGCGTCGACGGTTTCGGCCTCGGCGTGCTGCTGGAGGACCGGCAGATCCGCAAGATGATCGCCTCCTACGTGGGCGAGAACGCCCTGTTCGAGCAGCAGCTGCTCAGCGGCGAGCTGGAAGTCGAACTCACTCCCCAGGGTTCCCTCGCCGAGAAGCTGCGCGCCGGTGGCGCCGGCATCCCCGCCTTCTACACCGCCACCGGCTACGGCACCCCGGTCGCCGAAGGCAAGGAGGCCCGCGAATTCAACGGCCGCCCCTACATCCTCGAGCCGGCCATCACCGGCGACTTCGCCATCGTCAAGGGCTGGAAGGCCGACCGCTACGGCAACGTGATCTACCGCCACACCGCGCAGAACTTCAACCCGGTGGTGGCCACCGCGGGGCGCATCACCGTGGTCGAGGTGGAGGAGATCGTCGAGCCCGGCGAGCTGGACCCGAGCCAGATCCACACCCCGGGCATCTACGTCGATCGCCTGATATGCGGGACCTTCGAGAAGCGCATCGAAAAGCGCACCACTCGCTCCTGAGGATCGGCTGCGCGTCGGCCCGGCGGTGTTGGAAGCGTGCTCGGACTGCTCATTCAGGCGACTGAACTCCGCGTCCTCGCACACTTCCGCCTAGCCGGTCTCTAGCTCGCTCGATCCTCTTCGACAATAGAACAAGATGAGGCGTTTGAAATGGCACTGACCCGCGAACAGATGGCCCAGCGCGTGGCCCGCGAACTGAAGGACGGCTACTACGTGAACCTGGGGATCGGCATCCCCACGCTGGTGGCCAACTACGTGCCCGAGGGCATGGAAGTGATGCTGCAATCCGAGAACGGCCTGCTGGGCATGGGCGCCTTCCCCACCGAGGACGAAGTCGACGCCGACATGATCAACGCCGGCAAGCAGACGGTCACCGCCAGCAAGGGCGCGGCGATCTTCGACTCCGCCGAATCCTTCGCCATGATCCGTGGCGGCCACGTCGACCTCACGGTGCTGGGCGCCTTCGAGGTGGACGTGCAGGGCAACATCGCCTCGTGGATGATCCCCGGCAAGCTGGTCAAGGGCATGGGCGGCGCGATGGACCTGGTGGCCGGCGCCGACAACATCATCGTCACCATGACCCACGCCTCCAAGGACGGCGAGTCCAAGCTGCTCAAGCATTGCAGCCTGCCACTCACCGGCTGCCGCTGCATCCGTAAGGTGCTCACCGACCTGGCCTACCTGGAGATCGAGGACGGCGCCTTCATCCTCCGCGAGCGCGCCCCCGGCGTCAGCGTCGAGGAGATCGTCGCCAAGACCGCCGGCAAGCTGATCGTCCCGGACGACGTGATCGAAATGAGCTTCTGATTGCTCTTCCGCCTCGCGGACGAAACGCCACGCACGCTTCGTCCGCGGGGCGGTCTTTTGTTCATCGGCCAGGCCCGTGCGGCGTGGCCCTGCAGGAGATCCGTACATGCAAGACGTCGTCATAGTCGCCGCTACCCGCACCGCCGTCGGCAGCTTCCAGGGCTCGTTGGCCAACATCCCCGCCCCCGAGCTGGGCGCCGCGGTGATCCGCCAGCTGCTGGCCCAGACCGGCCTCGATGGCGCCCAGGTGGATGAGGTCATCCTCGGCCAGGTGCTCACTGCCGGCTCCGGCCAGAACCCCGCACGCCAGGCCGCCATCCTCGCCGGCCTGCCCCACGCCGTGCCGGCCATGACCCTGAACAAGGTCTGCGGCTCCGGCCTCAAGGCCCTGCACCTGGCTGCCCAGGCCATCCGCTGCGGCGACGCCGAGGTGATCATTGCCGGCGGCCAGGAAAACATGAGCCTCGCCCCCTACGTCATGCCCGGCGCCCGCACCGGCCTGCGCATGGGCCACGCCAAGCTGGTCGACACCATGATCCAGGACGGCCTGTGGGACGCCTTCAACGACTACCACATGGGCATCACCGCCGAGAACCTGGTGGAGAAGTACGGCATCAGCCGTGAAGCCCAGGACGCCTTCGCCGCCGCTTCCCAGCAGAAGGCTTCCGCCGCCATCGAAGCCGGCCGCTTCGTGGATGAGATCACCCCGATCCTGATCCCGCAGAAGAAGGGCGACCCCGTCGCCTTCGCCACCGACGAGCAGCCCCGCGCCGGCACCACCGCCGAATCCCTGGCCAAGCTCAAGCCGGCGTTCAAGAAGGACGGCAGCGTCACTGCCGGCAACGCCTCCAGCCTCAACGACGGTGCCGCCGCCGTGCTGCTGATGAGCGCCCAGAAGGCCAAGGCCCTGGGCCTGCCGGTGCTGGCGCGCATTGCCGCCTACGCCAATGCCGGCGTCGATCCGGCGATCATGGGCATCGGCCCGGTTTCCGCCACCAAGCGCTGCCTGGAGAAGGCCGGCTGGAACCTCGGCGAGCTGGACCTGATCGAAGCCAACGAAGCCTTCGCCGCCCAGGCCCTGTCGGTGGGCAAGGAGCTGGGCTGGGATGCCGAGAAGGTCAACGTCAACGGCGGCGCCATCGCCATCGGCCACCCCATCGGCGCTTCGGGCTGCCGCGTGCTGGTGACCCTGCTGCACGAGATGATCAAGCGCGATGCGAAGAAGGGCCTGGCGACCCTGTGCATTGGCGGCGGGCAGGGCGTGGCCCTGGCCATCGAGCGTTAAGCCTCCAGTCGGGCCGAGGAATCCGGCCCGACGCATCACCCGGCCCAGCCTCCCGTGCTGGGCTCCGCTGCGCCCGGTGACGACCTCCGGATAGAGGTCGCGCCGGGAATTGCATCACGCACCGCACCGCTCACCGAGCGGGGCAAGACGCATTCCACGCCCTGGGCGTGGCGTCGTCGTTTCAGGCAAACAGGGGGCAAAGACCCCCGTGCTGGTTCCAACCCTTATCCGGTGCCCGGCCCCGGCCGTGCCATGCCGACAAGAATAAAAGTGAGGTAGACCGATGGTCACGCAACTCGAAGAAAGCCGTTCCGCCCGTTTCGCCATGCGCTGCTCAGCCTGGGCCGAGCGCTGGTTCCCCGACTCCTGGGTATTCGCCGCACTCGCGGTATTGATCGTCACCGTCGCCGTGCTGGCCATGGGCGCGCCCGTCAGCGCCACGGCCAAGGCCTTCGGCGATGGGTTCTGGAGCCTGATCCCCTTCACCATGCAGATGGCCTTCGTGGTCATCGGCGGTTATGTGGTCGCCAGCTCCGGCCCGGCATCGCGGCTCATCGACCTGCTGGCGCGGGTGCCGAAGAACGGCCGCACCGCAGTGGCCTGGGTGGCGCTGATCTCCATGGTCGCCTCGCTGCTCAACTGGGGCCTGTCCCTGGTGTTCGGCGGCCTGCTGGTGCGCGCCCTGGCCCGCCGTGAAGACATCAAGATGGACTACCGCGCCGCCGGTGCCGCCGCCTACCTGGGCCTGGGCGCCGTCTGGGCCCTGGGCCTGTCGTCGTCGGCCGCGCAGCTGCAGGCCAACCCGGCCAGCCTGCCGCCGTCGATCCTCGCCATCACCGGCGTCATCCCCTTCACCGAGACCATCTTCCTCTGGCAGTCGGGCGTGTTGCTGCTGGCGCTGGTGCTGGTGTCCCTGGCCATCGCCTACATGACCGCGCCCAGTGCCGCCAGCGCTCGCGACGCCAAGGCCTGTGGCGTGGACCCGAGCTTCACCGCGCCGCCCCAGCCGAAGCCGACCCGCCCGGGCGAGTGGCTGGAGCACAGCCCGCTGCTGATCATCATGCTGGTGGTGCTGGCCGGCGGCTGGCTGGCCCAGGAGTTCGCCAGCAAGCCGGCGATCACCGCGATCTCCGGGCTCAACACCTACAACCTGCTGTTCATCATGGCCGGCGCGTTGCTGCACTGGCGCCCGCGCGGCTTCCTGGATGCCGTGGCCCGCGCCGTACCCACCACCACCGGGGTGCTGATCCAGTTCCCGCTGTACGGCTCCATCGCCGCGATCATGACCACGGTGAACGGCGGCGACGGCCAGACCCTGGCGCACCACATCTCCACCTTCTTCGTGCAGATCGCCTCCCACGACACCTACGCGCTGCTGATGGGCGTGTACTCCGCCGTGCTGGGCTTCTTCATCCCCTCCGGTGGCGGCAAGTGGATCATCGAGGCGCCCTACGTGATGCAGGTGGCCAACGAGCTGCGCTACCACCTGGGCTGGTCGGTGCAGATCTACAACGCCGCCGAAGCGCTGCCGAACCTGATCAACCCCTTCTACATGCTGCCGCTGCTGGGCGTGCTGGGCCTGAAGGCGCGCGACCTGATCGGCTTCTCCTTCGTCCAGCTGCTGGTGCACATCCCGCTGGTGCTGGTGCTGCTCTGGGCGCTGGGCAGCACCCTGGAATACGTGCCGCCGGTCATGCCCTGACAGGGATAGACGTAGGAGCGGTTTCAACCGCGAAGCTTTGGGTTAGCCCGATCGCGAATGAATTCGCTCCTACAAGGAGACAGCCAGTAGCCCGGGCTTCAGCCCGGGAGCGGTGTTGGACAAGCCCTCCGGACTGAAGTCCGGGCTACGGATGTGGGAGCGGTTTCAACCGCGAAGCTTTGGGTTAGCCCGATCGCGAATGAATTCGCTC
>NZ_JAOTQU010000021.1:0-142329 GCF_025685765.1 Pseudomonas sp. PDM13
GTTCCTTTTAAGGCGATTGTTAAAAGGGACTCGCCCGGGTGGGCGAAACCAGAAGTACCAGCAAAGCTCGGCAATCAGCTGGGCTCGGATCTCTCTGCCCACATCTGATTTCAGGAAGCTCCCCCGGGCTGAAGCCCGGGCTACCGGAGCAATTTTTTTCCGCTGCACATGAAAAAGCGCGCCGAAGCGCGCTTTTTCGTTTCCCGCGAACCTCGATCAACCCGCCACCAGCACGCGGATCGCCTCCAGGCGCAGGGCGGCTTTTTCCATCAGCGCCAGGCCGTCGTCACGCTGCTTGCGCAGGGCGTCGATCTCGCTGTCGCGGACGCTGGGGTTGACGGCCTTGAGGGCGATCATGCGCGCCAGTTCCTCGTCCAGCTCGGCGGTCAGGCGTTTCACCGCATCGGCCACGCGGGCTTCGTGACGCGGGCGGATCTTCGCTTCGGCGGCGTGGATCTGGGCCGAGAGCACATCGCGCTGGGCCTGGACGAACTTGTTGGCGCTGCCGCGCGGCACGCTTTCCAACTGGTCGTTGAGGGTGTCGAAGGCGACCTTGCTGGCCAGGTCGTTGCCGTTGGCGTCGAGCAGGCAGCGCAGCGCCGCCGGCGGCAGGTAGCGGCCCAGCTGCAGGGAGCGGGGTGCCACCACTTCGCTGACGTAGAGCAGTTCCAGCAACACGGTGCCGGGTTTCAGCGCCTTGTTCTTGATCAGCGCCACCGAGGTGTTGCCCATGGAGCCGGACAGCACCAGGTCCATGCCGCCCTGCACCATGGGGTGTTCCCAGGTGAGGAACTGCATGTCCTCGCGGGACAGCGCCTGGTTGCGGTCGTAGGTGATGGTCACGCCTTCGTCGTCGCCCAGGGGGAAGCCGGCGTCGAGCATCTTCTCGCCCGGCTTGAGCACCAGGGCGTTCTCGGAGTGGTCCTCGCTGTCGATGCCGAAGGCGTCGAACAGCGCTTCCATATAGATGGGCAGGGCGAACTCGTCGTCCTGCTCGTGGATGGCTTCCACCAGGGCCTGGCCTTCGCCGGTGCCGCCGGAGTTGAGTTCCAGCAGGCGGTCGCGGCCGGCGTGCAGTTCGCCTTCCAGGCGCTTGCGCTCGGCTTCGGCCTCGTCCACCAGGGCCTGCCATTGCTCGTCGTCACCGCCGTCCAGCAGCGGCAGCAGGCGCGGGCCGAACTGGTGCTGCAGGGCGTTGCCGGTGGGGCAGGTGGCGAGGAAGGCGTTGAGGGCCTGGTTGTACCACTGGAACAGGCGCTCTTGCGGGCTGGTTTCCAGGTAGGGCACGTGCATCTGGATGGTGTGCTTCTGGCCGATACGGTCGAGACGGCCGATGCGCTGTTCCAGCAGGTCCGGGTGGGCCGGCAGGTCGAACAGCACCAGGTGATGGGAGAACTGGAAGTTGCGGCCTTCGCTGCCGATCTCGGAGCAGATCAGCACTTGGGCGCCGAACTCCTCGTCGGCGAAGTAGGCCGCCGCACGGTCGCGCTCGAGGATGCTCATGCCTTCGTGGAACACGGTGGCAGGGATGCCGGAGCGCACGCGCAGGGCGTCTTCCAGGTCCAGGGCGGTCTCGGCGTGGGCGCAGATCACCAGCACCTTGAACTTCTTGAGCATCTTCAGGGTGTCGATCAGCCACTCGACGCGGGGGTCGAAGCGCCACCAGCGCTCGGCTTCATCACCGCTTTCCTGCTGCGCCTGGAAGCTGACTTCCGGGTACAGGTCGGGGTGCTCGCCCACCGGCAGCTCCATGTATTCCACGGGGCTCGGCAGCGGGTAGGGGTGCAGGTTGCGCTCGGGGAAGCCTTGCACTGCGGCGCGGGTGTTGCGGAACAGAAGACGGCCGGTGCCGTGGCGGTCCAGCAGCTCGCGCACCAGGCGCGCAGCGGCTTCGCTGTCGCCATCGGTGACGGCGGCCAGCAGGGCTTCGCCCTCGGCACCGAGGAAGCCGGAGATGGTGGCGTGGGCGCCGGGGGACAGGCGGCCCTGGTCCAGCAGCTCCTGCACCGCTTCGGCGATCGGCTTGTAGTTGGCGCTTTCGGCGCGGAAGGCTTCCAGGTCATGGAAGCGCGCCGGGTCGAGCAGGCGCAGGCGGGCGAAGTGGCTGTCCTGGCCCAGCTGTTCCGGGGTGGCGGTGAGCAGCAGCACGCCGGGGATGACCTCGGCCAGTTGCTCCACCAGGCGGTATTCATCGCTGGCCTGTTCCGGGTGCCAGACCAGGTGGTGGGCTTCGTCCACCACCAGCAGGTCCCAGCCGGCGGCGAAGGCGGCGTCCTGGGCCTTCTCGCTGTCCTTCAGCCACTCCAGGGAGACCAGCGCCAGTTGCGCGTCCTCGAAGGGGTTGCTGGCGTCGCTCTCGAGGAAGCGCTCGGCGTCGAACAGGGCGACCTGCAGGTTGAAGCGGCGGCGCATCTCCACCAGCCATTGGTGCTGGAGGTTCTCCGGCACCAGGATCAGCACGCGGTTGGCGCGGCCCGAGAGCAACTGGCGATGAATCACCAGGCCGGCCTCGATGGTCTTGCCCAGGCCCACTTCGTCCGCCAGCAGTACGCGCGGGGCCACGCGGTCGGCCACTTCACGGGCGATGTGCAGCTGGTGGGCGATGGGTTGTGCGCGGGCGCCACCCAGGCCCCAGAGGGAGGACTGCAGCAGGCGGCTCTGGTGTTGCAGGGTGTGGTAGCGCAGGCCGAACCAGTTCATCGGGTCGATCTGCCCGGCGAACAGGCGGTCGCTGGCCAGGCGGAACTGGATGAAGTTGGAGAGCTGGGTTTCCGGCAGGGTGCGTTCTTCGTGCTGCGCGGTGAGGCCGTGATAGACCAGCAGGCCGTCGATGTCGTCGACTTCCTGGACGGTCAGTTTCCAGCCGTCGAAGTGGGTGATCTCGTCGCCCGGCGCGAAGCGCACGCGGGTCAGGGGCGCATTGCGCAAGGCGTACTGGCGGGTTTCGCCCGTGGCCGGGTAGAGCACTGTAAGCAGGCGTCCATCCGATGCCAGGATGGTCCCGAGCCCCAGTTCCGCTTCGCTGTCACTGATCCAGCGTTGCCCCGGTTGGTACTGCTGCGCCATGCGTCTCTCCCACCATGCAAAAAAGCCGGCAAGTTTAACGGAACGCCGTGCCAAGAGCGACGGGACTTGCGCTCCATATGTCTGTTGCAGTGTAGCGAGCGGCGCTAAAGTAGTGACTCGCCCTGCCGACAGGCTGATGAGAGGAGGGCCAAAACCATGTTGCCGCCTATACCCCATAGCCTGGTGCCCGTGACCGCCCAGCAGGACGTGATCAAGCCACGCCCCGACATTCCGCCCGTCACCCCGGCTAAGGAAGGCTCCGAGGAAAGCGCCATCGGCCTGGACCGGCGCCACCCCCAGGAGGCCGAGGAACTGCTTCGCGAGGAGCAGCGCCGCCGCCAGCGCCGTGGCTACACCGCCGAAGAGATCGCCGAGGGCGATGTCGAGCAGGCCGACGAAGAAGTGATCGAGCAGCTCCCGCGCCAGGGGCTGTGGGTGGATGTGGAAGTCTGAGGCGCGCATGATCCCCTGCCCGCACCTGCTCGGTTGACCCCGTGGACCTGTTCGACGACATCCCCCTGGACCTGCCCGACGGCCACCTGCGTTACGAACCCCACTGGCTGGCCGCCGAAGAAGCCGACGAATGGCTGGCCCGGCTGCGCGAAGAAACCCCCTGGGAGCAACCCAGCGTCCACCTGCATGGCCGCGACTACCCGGTGCCCCGCCTGCTTGCCTGGTACGGCGACCCCGAGGCCGGCTACCGCTACTCCGGCCTGGTGCACCGGCCGCTGCCCTGGACGCCGCTGCTGGCGCAGATCCGCGAGCGCCTGCAGCAGACCGTCGGCCAGCCGCTGAACGGTGCGCTGCTCAACTACTACCGCGACGGCCAGGATTCCATGGGCTGGCACAGCGACGACGAGCCCGAGCTGGGCCGCGACCCGCTTATCGCTTCGCTCAACCTCGGCGGAACTCGGCGTTTCGACCTGCGTCGTAAGGGCAGTGGGCGCATCGAGCATTCATTGCAGCTCGGCCATGGCGCGCTGCTGGTCATGAGCGGCCCGACACAGCATCATTGGCAGCATCAGGTGGCGAAGACCCGCAGCCCTTGCGACCCTCGCCTGAATCTCACCTTCCGCTGGATCCGTTCATGAGCAATGACGAGAAACTGGTCGACTTCGGCGCCGAGCGTGACAAACGCATCCATGACCTGCACGAGAAACGCCTGAACGATGTGCGCAACGCCTTCGAGCAGGCCATGCCCCTGGGCAAGTCGAAAAAGCCGCGCAAGCCGAAAAAACGCTGAAACCCTCCGCTGTACCCCCCCTTTAAATTGACCTGGATCAGTTCCCCAACGGCCTTGCCGGTGGGGCTCTGCGCCTATTGATCCAGATCAATTTCCCCTTCCCGGTGCGGGCTTACCTTTGACCCATCGAAACACGGAACGCCACAAGAGAAGGAGGCACTCAAATGTTCATCGATGTAGTGGTTCTCGCCGGTATCGGGACCGTAGGTCTGATGGTCGCCTTCCTTGGAGGGTTCGGATATTTCATCTGGAAGGACTCCCACAAGCGCAACAAGAAGGCTTGAGTTCACCAGGTTCACAGGCACGCAAGGCACCTCGGGCGACTTCGGTCGCCCTTTTTTTCGTCCACGATTTTTACCCCGTGATGGCCCAAACCTTCACGTAGGGCGGGTGAAACCCGCGCGCGCTCTTGCTCCTACGGCTACGTGTGAAACCGCGAGGTCCCCCGTAGCCCGGGCTTCAGCCCGGGAATCCCCACCCGCACAGGGCCCAGGCCCGCCTCTCAATCCAGCCGCTTGTGCACCCGTGATACGGCGACGCCGAGCATCACCGCGGTGAAGGCCACCAGCGCCGCCATCTCCATCCACAACTCGGCCAGCGTGGCGCTGCGCAGCATGATGCCCCGCGCCAGGCGCAGGAAGTGGGTGAGCGGCAGCACCTCGGCGATCCACTGGGCGATGCGCGGCATGCCGGCGAAGGGGAACATGAAGCCCGACAGCAGTATCTGCGGCAGGAAGGTGAAGAAGGCCATCTGCATCGCCTGGAACTGGCTCTGTGCCAGGGTGGAGATGAACACGCCCAGGGTCAGGCTGGCGAAGATGAACAGCAGCGCCGCCGCGTAGAGCGCCAGCAGCGAACCGCGCACCGGCACTTCGAACAGCAGCAGGCCGACGATGAGGATCACCGTCACCTGCACCAGGCCGATGCCGACGAAGGGCAGCACCTTGCCGATGGTCAGCTCCCAGGGCGAGACCGGCGTGGTGATCAGCATCTCCATGTTGCCGCGCTCGCGTTCGCGCACCAGGGCGATGGCGGTGAACAGCACCATGGTCATGGTCAGGATCACCCCGATCAGCCCCGGCACCGTGTTCAGCGGTGCCAGGCGCTCGGGGTTGTAGAAGTTCACCACCGACATCGCCTGGTTGCTGCGCCAGCCCTCCAGCGGGAAGCCCGCCAGTTGCCGGGCCGAGGCCTGCACCACCTGGTCGGAGCCATCCACCACCAGTTGCAGTGGTGGGCGCTCCGGGTCCTGGCGCTGGACGCGCGCTTCGAAATCCCGGGGGACCACCAGCGCGGCGCTGATGCGCCCGGCACGCAGCAACTGGTCGATCTCCTGGGGGCTGCCCAGGTGGTAGCGGAAGTTCACCACCTGGCTGGAGCCGATCTCCGCCACCGCCTCGCGGGAGCGGGCGGTGTTGGCCTGGTCCAGCACCGCGGCGTCGAGGCCGCGCACATCCATGTTGATGGCGTAGCCGAACAGCACCAGCTGCATGATGGGGATGCCGACGATCATGGCGAAGGTCAGGCGGTCGCGGCGCAACTGGCGCAGCTCCTTGAGGACGATGGCGCCCAGGCGGTGCAGGTTCATCGCGCAGCCTCCGCCTTCTGCAGCGGCTGGTGGGTGACGGTGACGAAGACGTCCTCCAGGTTCGGCTCGGTCTCCTTCACCTCGGCCTCCACACCCTGCTCGGCCAGGCGCCGGGCGATGCGTTCATGGGCGTCGGCCTCGGCGCTGAGCACCCGCAGCGAGGCGCCGATCTGGGCCATGGCGATCACCTCTTCCGCCCCCTGCAGCGCCCGTTGCGCCTGGCGTGGCTGCGCGCATTCGATCAGCAGCGGGTGGCCGGGCAGGGCGCCCATCAGCTCGGCCGGGCTGCCGTCGGCCACCAGGCGCCCGGCGTCGAGGATGCCCAGGCGCGTGCAGCGCTCGGCTTCGTCCATGTAGTGGGTGGACACCAGCAGCGTGGTGCCGGCCTCGGCCAGCTCGAACAGCGAATCCCAGAATTCCCGTCGCGATTGCGGGTCCACCGCGCTGGTGGGCTCGTCGAGCAGCAGCAGGTCGGGCTTGTGCAGCACCGCGCCGGCCAGCGCCAGGCGTTGCTTCTGGCCGCCGCTGAGGGTACCGGCGAGCTGCTTGCGGCGGTCCGCCAGCCAGTAGCGCTCCAGCAGTTCATCGATGCGCTGGCGCCCTTCGCTGCGGGGCAGGCCTTGTACGGCGGCGAGGAATTCCAGGTTTTCGCCGATGGTCAGGTCTTCGTAGAGGGAGAACTTCTGCGTCATGTAGCCGATACGCCGCTTCAGCGCCTCGGCGTCGCGGGGAATCTGGCAGCCGAGCACCTCGATCTCGCCTTCGCTGGGCAGCAGCAGGCCGCAGAGCATGCGGATGGTGGTGGACTTGCCGCAGCCGTTGGGACCGAGGAAGCCGAACACCTCGGCGCGGTTCACCTGGAGGTTGAGCCCGTCCACCGCCGCCAGCTGGCCGAAGCGCTTGGTCAGGCCGCGCGCGCGGATCACCGCCTCGCCGTCACTCATCGCCCGGGCGCTCCGCGTGCAGCGGCAGGCCGGCGGGCAGGCGCGCGGCGAGTTCGCCTTCCAGCACCAGTTCGGCGCGGTACACCAGGCGGCTGGCGTCGCTGCCGGTCAGGGCGTAGTAGGGGGTGAAACTGGCCTCGCTGGCGATGCTGCGCACCCGCCCGCTGAACAGGCCGTCGACGCCCTCGATGCCCACCTGCAGGCGGTCGCCGATGGCGATGCGCGAGCGCAGCGGCGCGGGGATGAACAGCCGCGCATAGGGCGTCTCGCCCACCAGCAGGCTGGCCACCTCGGCATTCGCCGGTGGCTGGTCACCGGGGCGGAAGGGCAGGGCATCGACCCGGCCGGCGCGGGGTGCGCGTATGTCCAGGTGCTCGCGGTCCACCTGCAGGCGCGCCAGCTCGGCACGGGCCGTCTGCAGCTCGGCATCGGCCTGGGCCAGTTGTTCCGGGCGGGTGCCGTTGGTGAGTTCGCGCAGCTGCGCATCGGCGTTCTTCACTGCGGCATCGGCCTGGTCGCGGCTGGCGCGGGCGCGGTCACGTTCGGCGATGGCCACCTGGCCCCGTGCATAGAGGGCGGCGACCCGCTGGTAGTTGCGCCCGGCTTCGGTGGCATCGGCGCGGTTGCGCACCAGGGTGGCGCGGGCGGCGTCGATGCTTTCCTGGCGGGCGCCGTTGCTCAGCTCATCCAGGCGCGCCTGGGCCTGGGCCACCTGGCCCCGTGCCTGGTCCAGGCGGGCGTCGAGGCGACGCGGGTCCAGCTCCAGCAGCAGTTGCCCGGCCTGTACCGAATCGCCTTCGGCCACCTTCCAGTCGAGGATGGTTTCCGAGGCCTCGGCGGGCACGCCGATACGGTCCCACTCCAGGGTGCCGAGCAGCGGTTCGCTGTCGCGACGGTCGCAACCGCCCAGCAGGGCCAGGCAAAGCAGGCCGGGAATGAAGGTGCGGGCGGTCATGGCGATACCTCCAGGCCGCGTTCGAGTAGGGCCAGGGTGTGGTTGACCAGGGCGTCGTTGCCGATTTCCGGGTTGGCGAAGATGCCGCGCCAGAGCGGTGCTGCCGCGTGGGGCAGCATGGTCAGGCCGATCAGCGAGACCACCAGCAGGCGCGGGTCGAGGTCCTTGTTGAGGGCGCCGCGGGCCTGGGCGGCGGCGAAGCGCTGGGCCAGCAGCACCGGAATCAGCGGGGCGATGCGCTGGGGCAGCTGCCCGCGCAGCACACCGCCTTCGCAGAGGATCTCGCGCACCCACAGCGGTGGAATCCAGGGGTGCTCTTCCACCGTGGCGCTGATGCCGCGCACGAACAGGCGCACCAGCTCCAGGGGATCGTCGCCAGCCTCCTGCAGGCGCGCGGCCAGGGCGCGGATCAAGGGCAGGAAGCGCTCCTCCACCACCGCATCCACCAGGCGCTGCTTGTTGCCGAAGTAGTAGTTGACCATCGCCGGCGTCACCCCGGTGCTCTGGGCGATGCCGCGCAGGCTGCTGGCATTGATGCCCTGGTGGGCGAAGGCGTCGCAGGCGGTGTCCAGCAGGCGTTCACGCTGCTGGGCTTCACCGCTGGGGCGGCCGGGGGCGCGGGGAGTGGTCATGGGGCTGTCCTGGGAGGCGATGAAATTATTTAAATACTCATTTAATTAATTTTCAATGGGCAGTTCTACGATCTGCTGGACGGCAATTAGATAGCTTGCTAATAATTGTCGTCGTTGAATTCATCACCGGCCGAAGCGGCCTATCCTTCTGGCAATTTCCTTCAAGGTTCTGCGCGTGCGCGATTCTCTGCGGGCGTTCGTCGCCCCCGACATCCCGGCTCTCCAGTTCGCCATCAAGACCCTCCTGGGTGGGGGGCTGGCGCTCTGGTGTGCGCTGCGTTTCGGCCTGGAGCAACCGCAGTGGGCCCTGATGACGGCCTTCATCGTCGCCCAGCCGCTGTCCGGCATGGTGGTGCAGAAGGGCCTGGCGCGGTTGCTCGGCACCCTGGTCGGTACCGTGATGGCGGTGGTGGCGATGGCCCTGTTCGCGCAGACGCCCTGGCTGTTCATCCTCGCCCTGGCCACCTGGCTGGGGCTGTGCACCGCCGCCTCGACCATGCTGCGCAGCGCCTGGTCCTATTCATTCGTGCTGGCGGGTTACACGGTGGCGATCATCGGCCTGCCGGCCATCGCCCACCCGCTCACCGTGTTCGACCAGGCGGTGGCGCGCTGCACCGAGATCTGCCTCGGCATCATCTGCGCCACCGCCGTCAGTGCGCTGGTGTGGCCGCAGCGGGTGGAACGCCAACTGGCGCGCCAGGCCGGGGATGCCTGGAACGCCGGCATCGCCGCCGCGCGCTCGGCCCTGCGCGGCGAACCCCATGAGCGCCAGGGCCTGCTCGGGGTACTGGGGCGCATCGTCGCCGTGGACGCCCAGCGCGAGCACGCCTGGTTCGAAGGCAACCGTGGCCGCCAGCGTGCCGCCGCCCTGCGTGTGCTCAGCCGCGACCTGCTCAGCCTGCTGCGCCTGGCCCGGGGCGTGGCGCGGCAGTGGCGGCAGCTATCAGCGGGGGAGGCCGAACGCCTGGCGCCCTGGATGGAGGAGGTGCAGCGGCTGCTCGCCGAGCCCGATGACGCGGCCTCCGAAGCCCTGGGCCAGCGCCTGCTGGACGCCGCCGAAGCCGACGGCCTGGTGCCCGTGCAGCAATACTGTCTGGGCCGCCTGGCGGTGATGCTGCGGCAGATGCGTGCCGCCGCTGCGGCCCTGGGTGCGGTGGAACGTGGCGAGGCGCCGGACGATGCCGGGGCGCCGCTGTCCTGGCACCGCGACCTGCCCACCGCGCTGCTCTACGGCCTGCGCAGCAGCGTGGCCTTCATCGGCCTGGCGTCGTTCTGGCTGGCCACCGCCTGGACTTCCTCGGTGGGTGCGCTGACCCTCACTTGTGTGGTCTGCAGCCTGTTCGCCAGCCGCGAGAACGCCGAGCAGATCGGCTTCATGTTCCTGCGCGGCATCCTCTACGCGCTGCCGGTGGCCTTCTTCATCGGCCAGGTGGTGCTGCCGCAGATGAGCGGCTTCCCGTTGCTCTGCATGGCCCTCGGCGTGCCGCTGTTCTTCGGCGCCCTGGGTATGGCCAAGCCGGCGCTGGGGGCGACCTCGACCTCCTTCTGCCTGCACTTCATCGTGCTTTGCGCGCCGCAGAACACCATGCATTTCGACGTGGCACTGTTCCTCAACGAGGCCATCGCCATCCTCCTGGGCGTCGGCTTCGCAGTGCTGGTGTTCCGCGTCATCGTGCTCACCAACCCGGGCTGGCACGGGCGGCGCCTGCTCAAGGCCACCTTCCATGACCTGGGCCGCCTCACCCACCGAGCGCTGGTGGGCGCCGAGAACTGGTTCGGCGGGCGCATGGCCGACCGCCTGCTGCAACTGGCGCGGCACTACCCGGCGTTGCCCAGCCAATCGCGCAACCGCTGGGACGATGGCATCACCAGCCTCGATATCGGCGACGAACTGCTGCACCTGCGCCGTTGCCTGGCCGCCGGCGAGCGCTCCATCGAAGCCTCCGAGGCGCGCTTCCTGCGCAGCATCGAGCCCCTGCTGGAGCGCGGTCCCGCCGCCTCCCTGGCGGGGGCGATGGACGAGCCTTCGGAACAACTGATCCAGGCGCTGCGCCAGGCCGGCAGCAGCATCGACCGGCGCCTGGCCCAGGCGGCCCTGCTGCAGCTGCGGCAGAGCTGGCGCCAATGGTGTGAACAACAGGAGGCGAGCCATGGGCTTGCGTGAGTGGTCCCTGGGCGGCGTGTTGCTGAGCCCCATTCTGATGTATGCGCTGGCGGCGCTGCTGGTGACGGGCGTGTTGCGCCTGGCCCTGCAGCGTGTCGGCATGGCGCGCTGGATCTGGCACGAAGCGTTGTTCGACTGTGCCCTGTATGTCTGTGTCCTGTCGTTGCTGGTCGCCTGGTTCGGGCACTGGTGAAGGAGAAACCCATGCGTTCCACCCTGCGTATCGTTATCACCCTGGCCTTGGTCGCCGCTGCCCTCGTCGGCGGCTGGAGCCTCTGGCAGCACTACATGCTCTCGCCCTGGACGCGCGATGCGCGCATCCGCGCCGAGGTGGTGGTGATCTCGCCGGACGTCTCCGGCTGGGTCGTCGACCTCAAGGTCCACGACAACCAGCAGGTGAAGGCCGGCGACCTGCTGCTCAGCGTCGACCGCGAGCGCTACCAGGCCGCGCTGGAAAAGGCCCACGCCGTGGCCGACACCCGCCAGCAGCAACTGCGCCTGCGTGAACACGAGGCTTCGCGCCGTGCCCACCTGGGGCCCCAGGCGATCAGCGCCGAGTTGAAGGAGAATGCGCAGATCACCGCCGACATCGCCCGGGGCGAGTACCGCCAGGCCCAGGCCGACGTGAAGGTCGCCGAACTCAACCTGGCCCGCAGCGAGGTGCGCGCGCCGCGCAGCGGGCAGGTCACCAACCTGCGCCTGGCCCAGGGCAACTACGCCAACGCCGGCCAGCCGGTAATGGCGCTGGTGGATGACGCCTCCTTCTATGTGCAGGCCTATTTCGAGGAAACCAAGCTGCCGGGGATCAAGGTCGGCGCACCGGTGAAGATCTGGCTGATGAGCGCAGGCCGTGCCCTGACCGGCACGGTGGAGAGCATCAGCCGCGGCATTACCGACCGCAACGCCAGCCCCGACGGCCAGTTGCTGGCCAACGTCGAACCCACCTTCAACTGGGTGCGCCTGGCCCAGCGCATTCCGGTGCGGATCAAGCTCGACCCGGTGCCGGACGACATCCAGCTCAGCGCCGGGATGACCGCCAGCGTCACCGTTGGGGATGAAACCATCATCCAGGAATGACCTGCGGCGCCCGTCGCGCCAGCAGCGCGCAGGCCAGGGCGGCGGCCACCAGCAGGCAGCCGACCCAGGGCGTCAGCAGCAGGTCGCGGTGCGCGGCCAGGCCCCCCACCGCGCCGCCGAGGGCCACGCCCAGGTGCATCGCCGAGCTGTTCACCGCTACCGCCGCTTCGGCGCTCTGCGGGTGGCGGGCCAGCAGGTAGCTCTGCACCACCGGCGAGATCATCCAGCTCAGCGCACTCCAGGCCATCAGCAGCGGCACCGACAGCGGGCCGCCCACGGCCAGGGCCAGGCTGGCGAGGGCCAGCAGGAACAGGCCGGGCACGCCCACCAACGCCCGTTGCGGGGCCACCCGGTCCACCAGCAGCCCGCCGAGCCAGCCACCGCTCACCGCGGCCACGCCGAACAGCAGGAACATCAAGCCGCTGTCACCGGCACCGCTGGCCTGCCCGGTGGCCAGCAGCCAGGGGCCGAGGAAGGCGAACAGGCAGAAGTGCCCGCCGATCATCAGCACCGAAACGCCGTGCCCCAGCGCCAGGGCCGGGTGGCCGAGTTGCAGGCGCCAGGCGCTCCAGCCGGGGAGGGCGTCGGCGTGGCCGGTGGGCAGCAGGCGGTGCAGCAGCCAGGCCAGGGGCAGGGAGTACAGGCCGATGCCGGCGAACACCCAGCGCCAGCCGAAGGCGTCGCTGACCAGGATGCCCAGGGGCACCCCCAGCACCAGCGCGGCACTGACGCCCATGAACACCAGGCCGATGGCGCGCCCCCGGAATTCCGGCGCGGCGATGCGTGTCGCCTGGGTGGTGGCCAGCACCAGGATCAGCCCGCAGCAGGCGGCCATGGCCACCCGTGTCAAGGCCAGGGTGGCGTAGCCGGGGCTCAGGGCCGCCAGCAGGTTGGCCAGGGCGAAACCCAGCAGCGCCAGGCACAGCAGGCGCCGCCGCTCCAGGGCACGGGTCGCCCACCACAGCAGCGGCGCGGCGATGGCCAGGGTGAGGGAAAACAGGCTGGTGAGCTGGCCGGCGGCGGCCACTTCCACGCCGAGGTCACGGGCGAGCTGCGGCAGGATGCCGACGACGATGTTCTCGTCGAGGCCGACGGCGAAGGCGGTAAAGGCGAGCAGGGCGAGGCGAAGATCCATGGCGATCCGAAATTCCCGGTGGGCAGGTTTCGGGCGCGTGGCCTTCGGTTATCCCTGTTGAGGTGATGAGCCCCGATTCTTCGGCAGCTCCGAGTGGAATTCAAGCACCGTTGGGAAGTCGGGTGCGGATCGATACGGGGAGACGTTGGGCCTCGTCACCACCTGACCCGCCCTACGAAAGCTATCGCTCGTGGTACCTACGAGTGCTGATGCGCACATCAATATGAGGTGCGGGGCACCGAAGTTGAAGCATCCGCCAAATGCCCCCTTTCAGGAGGCCGAACGCAGTCGTTGCGCAGGGGGACGAGTGGCATGGATGCCGCGAGAGGCGCGACTGGCCATGGATGGCCCTTCGCGCCGGCCCCCGGAGCAGCGATGGAGTGAGGGAAGTCTGGCGACAGCCAGACCCGTATGTCGGGGGCGAGTTTTTTGGTTCCTTTTCAACGATTGGAAAAGGGACTCGCCCGGGTGGGCGAAACCAAAAGTACCAGCGATGCTCGGCAATCTACTGGGCCCGAGACTCTCCGGCCACGCGGAAAGACCCAACGAAAAAGCCCGGCAATTGCCGGGCTTTTCATCACGCCTGCGGGGCTCAGCCGATGGTGATCGGCGGCAGCTCCGGCAGTTCGATGGCGAGGGACTGCTTGGGCGCGAGGACTTCTGCCTCGCCGTCCACCACCTGTTCGGCGTTCTGGTTGAACACGCGGGTGGCGATGCGCACGCGGTTCTTCGGCAGCTTCTCGAGGATTTCCAGTTCCACGGTCAGGGCGTCGCCGAGCTTCACCGGGCGGGTGAACTTCAGTTGCTGGCCGAGGTAGATGGTGCCCGGGCCGGGCAGCTCGCAGGCGATGGCCGCGCTGATCAGGGCGCCGCTGAACATGCCGTGGGCGATGCGCTCCTTGAAGATCGTGCCGGCCGCGTACTCGGCGTCCAGGTGCACCGGGTTGCGGTCGCCGGAGAGGGCGGCGAACAGCTGGATGTCACGCTCTTCCACGGTCTTGGCGTAGCTGGCCTTCTGGCCGACTTCGAGGGCGTCGTAGGTGAAGTTGGTTACCTGGGTCATGGGGTGTCCTTGTTCGGTTGGCAGTAGCGACTGTGGGCAAGGGCATGCTCCAGCCAGTCGAGCAGGTGGGCCGTCACCTCGTCACGGTTGGTCTCGTTGAGCAGCTCGTGGCGGGCGTCCGGGTAGATTTTCAGTTGCACGTCCTTGATCCCGGCCTCGCGCAGGGCGCGGGCGAGGTCGTCCAGGCGGCGGCCGTCGCTGACCGGGTCGCGTGCGCCGCCCACCACCAGCAGCGGCAGGTCGGGGTCGATCTGCGCCAGGTGCTTGACCGGGGTGATGTTCTGAAGCCCGCCGAGCAGGTCGAGCCACAACTGGTTGGTGCAGCGGAAGCCGCACAGCGGGTCGTTGACGTACTTGTCCACTTCGTCCGGGTCGCGGCTGAGCCAGTCGAAGGCGGTGCGGTTGGGCTTGAAGGCCTTGTTGAACGAGCCGAAGGAGAGGAACTCGATCAGCGCGCTGCGGCCGTTGGCACCCTGGCGCCAGCGCTCCAGGCGGGCCACCAGGGCGCCGCTGCGGTACAGCGACACCGGCTGGTAGTTGGAACCCGAGAGGATCGCCCCCTGCAGGCTGCAGCTGTGCTGCATCAGGTAGGCCTGGCCGATGTAGCTGCCCATGCTGTGGCCGAGGAGGAAGATCGGCGCTTGCGGGTGTTGCTGGCGGATGTGGTGGTTGAGGCTGGCCAGGTCGCCGATCACCTTGTTCCAGCCGTCGTGCTCGGCATACAGCCCGAGGATGCCGTGCTGGGCGGTGCGGCCGTGGCCGCGCTGGTCATGCACGTAGAGCTCCAGGCCCGCTGCCACCAGGGCCTGGCCCAGGCGTGCGTAGCGGCCGCCGTGCTCGGCCATGCCGTGGGCGACCATCACCACGGCCCGGGGCTGGGCGTCGCCGCTCCAGCGGTTGACGTGCAGTGAGGCGCCGTCGCTGGCGGTGAGCCAGAAAGCATCGTGGTGCATGGCCAATCCTTGTGGCGTTGGGTATCGACGCATTGTGCACGGGCGGCCCGGCGGCGCAAAGCTCACCGGGTGGCTGACCGCACGGTTCCCGCTGGGACCGTACGGGCAGGGCGCAGGGAAGGGGCATCGGGCCGCTCAGGCGTGGGCCATTGCGGCAAGATTCACACTGTCTATGACGCGCTCCCGAGTATTTGCGTACGGGTGCGGACCTGCTAATTTCCGGGCAGTCCCGCACGCGGGCCAGACACATTCAGGGCAAAGAGGATAAGAACAATGCAACCTGATTTCTGGAGCGACAAACGCCCTGCTGGCGTACCCGACCAGATCGACCTGACCGCCTATCGCTCGGTGATCGAGGTCTTCGAACGTTCCTGCAAGAAATTCGCCGACCGACCGGCCTTCAGCAATCTCGGCGTCACCCTGACCTACGCCGAGCTGGACCGCCTCTCCGGCGCCTTCGCCGCGTACCTGCAGAAGCACACCGACCTCAAGCCGGGCGACCGCATCGCGGTGCAGATGCCCAACGTGCTGCAGTACCCGATCGCCGTGTTCGGCGCCCTGCGCGCCGGGCTCATCGTGGTCAACACCAACCCGCTGTACACCGCCCGCGAGATGCGCCACCAGTTCAAGGACGCCGGCGTGCGGGCACTGGTCTACGTCAACCTGTTCGGCAAGCTGGTGCAGGAAGTGCTGCCGGACACCGAAATCGACTACCTGATCGAAGCGCGCATGGGTGACATGCTGCCGAGCCTCAAGGGCTGGCTGGTCAACACCGTGGTGAAGAAGGTCAAGAAGATGGTCCCCGACTTCCACCTGCCCCAGGCGGTGTCCTTCAAGGCCGCGCTGAAGCAGGGCCAGGGCCATGCGCTGAAACCGGTGAAGGTGAGCCTGGACGACATCGCCGTGCTGCAGTACACCGGCGGCACCACGGGCGTGGCCAAGGGCGCGATGCTCACCCACGGCAACCTGGTGGCCAACATGCAGCAGGTGGACGCCTGCCTGTCGCAGCTCGGCCCGGACGGCCAGCCGCTGATGAAGCAGGGCCAGGAGATCATGATCGCGCCGCTGCCGCTCTATCACATCTATGCCTTCACCGCGAACTGCATGTGCATGATGGTCAACGGCAACCACAACGTGCTGATCACCAACCCGCGCGACATCCCCGGCTTCGTCAAGGAACTGAAGAAGTGGCGCTTCTCCGCGCTGCTGGGCCTCAACACCCTGTTCGTCGCGCTGATGGACCACCCCGAGTTCAAGGACCTGGACTTCTCCAACCTCAAGGTCACCAACTCCGGCGGCACCGCCCTGGTGAAGGCCACCGCCGAACGCTGGCAGGCCATGACCGGCTGCTCGGTGGTGGAGGGCTACGGCCTCACCGAAACCTCCCCGGTGGCCAGCACCAACCCCTACGGCACCCTGGCGCGCCTGGGCACCGTGGGCATCCCGGTACCGGGCACCGCCTTCAAGGTGATCGATGACGACGGCGCCGAGCTGCCCCTGGGCGAGCGCGGCGAGCTGTGTATCAAGGGCCCGCAGGTGATGAAGGGCTACTGGCAGCGCGAGGAGGCCACCGCCGAGGTGCTCGACGCCGAAGGCTGGCTGAAGACCGGCGACATCGCGGTGATCGACCCGGACGGCTACGTGCGCATCGTCGACCGCAAGAAGGACCTGATCATCGTCTCCGGCTTCAACGTCTACCCTAACGAGATCGAGGACGTGGTCATGGCCCACCCGAAGGTGGCCAGCTGCGCCGCCATCGGCGTGCCGGACGACAAGTCCGGCGAGGCGGTGAAGCTGTTCGTCGTGGCCCGCGAGGGCGGCCTCAGCGTCGACGAGCTGAAGGCCTACTGCAAGGCCAACTTCACCGGCTACAAGGTGCCCAAGCACATCGTCCTCAAGGATGCCCTGCCGATGACGCCGGTCGGCAAGATCCTCCGTCGCGAACTGCGCGACATCGCCTGACCCTTCCCCCCATCCCCGGCCCGCGAGGGCCGGCGGATGCGCTGCGATCCCTCTGCGACGCCTTCTGCACGCTGTTTAGAGAAACTACTCTAAAGATGACCAGAGTCATTGCATTCGGTCATTTTAATGACTGATAAGGCCTTCTTTGGCTCTGGTCGCCCATTTGCAAAGCTGCTACTCTCGGCGCGTTTTTTTGCCCTGGAAAGGGCTTGAACGACTGCACAGAACACAACAAACAACTGCCTCCGGCAGTGAAGATCAGCTGTTGCTTAGGAGTGGGCTTCCATGACCGAAAATTTCTGGAAGGACAAGTATCCAGCAGGCATTCCTGCGGAAATCAATGCCGACGCGTATCCCAATATCCAGGCGGTATTGAAAGAGTCCTGCCAACGCTTTGCCGACAAGCCCGCTTTCAGCAACCTGGGCAAGACCATCACCTACGGTGAGCTCTACGAGCTGTCCGGCGCCTTCGCGGCCTACCTGCAACAGAACACCGACCTGCAACCCGGCGATCGCATCGCCGTGCAGCTGCCGAACGTGCTGCAGTACCCCGTGGTGGTCTTCGGTGCCCTGCGCGCCGGCCTCACCGTGGTCAACACCAACCCGCTCTACACCGCGCGGGAGATGGAGCACCAGTTCAACGACTCCGGCGCCAAGGCCCTGGTCTGCCTGGCCAACATGGCCCACCTGGCCCAGGACGTACTGCCGCGCACCGGCATCAAGCACGTCGTGGTCACCGAAGTCGGCGACATGCTGCCGGCGCTCAAGCGCCTGCTGGTCAACAGCGTCGTCAAGTACGTGAAGAAGATGGTCCCGGCCTTCCACCTGCCCCAGGCGGTGAAGCTCAACGATGCCCTGGCCAAGGGCCGTGGCAAGCCGGTCAAGGATGCCTCCCCGGCAGCGGGCGACATCGCCGTGCTGCAGTACACCGGCGGCACCACAGGCGTGGCCAAGGGAGCGATGCTCACCCACCGCAACCTGATCGCCAACATGCTGCAGTGCAAGGCACTGATGGGCGCCAACCTCAATGAAGGTTGCGAGGTGCTGATCACGCCGCTGCCGCTGTACCACATCTACGCCTTCACCTTCCATTGCATGTCCATGATGCTGACCGGCAACCACAACGTGCTGATCAGCAACCCGCGTGACCTGCCGACCATGGTGAAGGAGCTGTCCAACTGGAAGTTCACCGGCTTCGTGGGGCTCAACACCCTGTTCGTCGCCCTGTGCAACAACGAGGACTTCCGCAAGCTCGACTTCTCCGCCCTGAAGCTGACCCTGTCCGGCGGCATGGCCCTGCAACTGGCCGCGGCCGAGCGCTGGAAAGAAGTCACCGGTTGCGCCATCTGCGAAGGCTTCGGCATGACCGAGACCAGCCCGGTGGTGTCGGTGAACCCGTTCCAGAGCATCCAGATCGGCACCATCGGCATCCCGGTCCCCTCGACCGAGTGCAAGGTGGTCGACGACGAGGGCAATGACCTCGCCATCGGCGCCATCGGCGAGCTCTGCGTCAAGGGCCCGCAGGTGATGAAGGGCTACTGGCAGCGCCAGGACGCCACCGACGAGATCCTCTCGGCGGACGGCTGGCTGAAGACCGGTGACATCGGCCTGATCCAGGAAGACGGCTACATGCGCATCGTCGACCGCAAGAAGGACATGATCCTGGTCTCCGGTTTCAACGTGTACCCGAACGAGCTCGAAGACGTGCTCGCCACCCTGCCGGGCGTGCTGCAATGCGCCGCCATCGGCATCCCGGACGAGAAGTCCGGCGAGGCGATCAAGGTCTTCGTGGTAGTCAAGCCGGGCGCCAACCTGACCAAGGACGAGGTGATGCAGCACATGCGCGCCAACGTCACCGGTTACAAGATGCCCAAGGCCGTCGAGTTCCGTGACAGCCTGCCGACCACCAACGTCGGCAAGATCCTGCGCCGTGAACTGCGTGACCAGGAACTGAAGAAGCTCAAGGGCTGATCCGTTCCGCCCTGAACAAGCCCCGCCTCGGCGGGGCTTTTTCTTTTCTGCGGACCCGTAGGTTGGCGCCGAGCGCAGCGAGGCCCAACGATGCGGTGCCACGCCTCGACGCCCCATTTCCCGCCCGCTAGAGTGCCGACTCTTGCGACCGCCCTGGAGCCGGCCATGCCCTTGCCCGATCTCAACCTGCTGGTAGCCCTGGACGTGCTGCTCGACGAAGGCAGCGTCGCCGGGGCCGCGCGGCGCATGCACCTGAGCGCACCGGCCATGAGCCGGACCCTGGCGCGCATCCGCGAGGCGGTGGGCGACCCGATCCTGGTGCGTGCCGGTCGCGGCCTGGTGCCCACGCCCCGGGCGCTGGAGCTGCGCGAGCAGGTGCGCGACCTGGTGGAGCGCGCCAGCGGCCTGTTCCATGCCGACCAGGTGGACCTCTCCGGCCTGGAGCGCACCTTCAACATCCGCACCAACGACATCTTCATGGTCTGCTACGGCGGCCGCCTGTTCGAACTGGCCCACCGCGAAGCACCCGGGGCCGTGCTGCGCTTCGTCCCGGAGATCGACGGCGACGACGACGCCATGCGCGCCGGGCGCATCGACCTGATGATCGGCGCCTCGCTCACCCTGCCGCCGGAGATCAAGTCCCAGGGCCTGTTCGAATGCCGCTTCACCGGCCTGGTGCGCGAGGGCCACCCGGTGCTGGAAGGCCCCCTCGACGCCCAGCGCTTCGCCACCTTCGAGCAGATCAGCGTCTCCCGCCGTGGCCTGGCCCGGGGCCCCATCGACCAGGCGCTGGCCGAGCTGGGCCTGTCGCGCAAGGTGGTGATGATCGCCCCCAGCTTCTTCTCCGCCGTGCTGGCCATGCTGGAGTCCGACCTGATCCTGCCGATGCCGGACCCCGTGGTCGCCACCTGCCGGCGCCTCGGCCTGCCCCTGCGCGCCTTCGACATCCCCCTGCCGCTGGAGACGGTGCGGGTGCGCCAGTCCTGGCACCCGCGCTTCGACAGCGACCCGGCCCACCGCTGGTTGCGCGGCCTGATCAAGCGCTGCTGCGAGGAAGGCCTGCCCGGCTGATCGCTCCTGTGAGGCGCCTGTCCTGCTGGGAGGGGTGCTCGCTTATTCGTGCGTTAAGCGCACTCGTAAATTAGAAATATTGCAATTTTCGGCATGCCATGGCCGCCCATAGACTTCCCGCGTATCCCTGAAACCCGGAAGTCCCCATGTCTTGCATGCACTCGCGCGCCAGCGGAGCACCGCTCCGATGAACGCGCCCCTGTCCCTGCCCCAGGCTGCCGCCAAGCCCGCCGCTGCACCGGTGCCGACGCCCTTCGGGCTGCGCATCGTCGTCGGCCTGGTGGGCGTGTTGCTGGCGGTGCTGGTGGCCGGCTTCAACGAAAACGTCACCAAGGTCGCCCTGGCCGATATCCGCGGGGCCATGGGCATCGGCCGTGACGAAGGCACCTGGCTGCTGGCGCTCTACGCCGCGCCCTCGGTCTGCGCCATGGCCTTCGCCCCCTGGTTCTCGGTGACCTTCTCCCTGCGCCGTTTCACCCTCGCGGCCATCGGCGCCTTCATGGTGCTGGGCCTGCTCAGCCCCCTGGCGCCCAACCTGCAGTGCCTGATGGCCCTGCGCGCCTTGCAGGGCCTGGCCGGCGGGGCGCTGCCGCCGATGCTGATGACCGTGGCACTGCGCTTCCTGCCCGCCAACATCAAGCTCTACGGCCTGGCCGGCTACGCCCTGACCGCCACCTTCGGCCCCGGCCTGGGCACGCCGCTGGCGGCCTTCTGGGTGGAGGTCGTCGGCTGGCGCTGGGCCTTCTGGCAGATCATGCCCCTGAGCCTGCTGGCCCTGGCTGCCGTGTCCTGGGGGCTGCCCCAGGACCCGCTGCGCCTGGAACGCTTCCGCCAGTTCGATTGGCTGGGCCTGCTGTTGGGCTTCCCGGCGCTGTCGATGCTGGTGGTCGGCCTGGTGCAGGGCGACCGCCTGGACTGGTTCGAGTCGCCGCTGATCTGCCTGCTGCTGGGCGGGGGCTCGGTGCTGCTGGTGCTGTTCCTGCTCAATGAATGGAAGCACCCGCTGCCCTTCTTCAAGCTCCAGCTGCTCAAGCTGCGCAACCTCAGCTTCGCCCTGTTCGTGCTGGGTGGCGTGCTCTTCGTGCTGCTCGGGGTTATCAGCGTGCCCTCCGCCTACCTGGCCCAGGTGCAGGGCTACCGGCCGCTGCAGAGCGCCCCGGTGTTCCTGGTGGTGGCCCTGCCGCAACTGCTGGCACTGCCCCTGGTGGCGGCCCTGTGCAACCTGCGCTGGGTGGACTGCCGCTGGGTGCTGGCCTGCGGCCTGGCCATGCTCGCCGTCGCCTGCTGGCTGGGTGCCGGGCTGACCTCGGCCTGGGCCCGCGAGGACTTCTACCTGGTGCAGGCGCTGCAGATCTTCGGCCAGCCCATGGCGGTGCTGCCGCTGCTGATGCTCTCCACCGGCAGCATCACGCCACCGGACGGCCCCTTCGCCTCGGCCTGGTTCAACACCATCAAGGGCTTCGCCGCCGTGCTCGCCGGGGGCGTGCTGGAAGCCCTCGGCACCCTGCGTCTGCACCTGCATTCCACCCAGCTGGTGGATCGCCTGGGCAGCAGCCCGCTGCTGGAGGAGGGCGCGCAACTGGCCCGCCGCGTCCACCAGCAGGCCTCGGTGCTGGCCTCCGCCGACCTCTACCTGTGCCTGGCCGTTCTGGCGGCCGCACTGATCATCGCCATCCCCTTCGTGCCCACGCGCATCTACCCGCCGCGTGCCCCGAGCTAACGGAAGAATCATCATGACCGACACACGACCCCGTACCCCCCTGATCGCCGGCGCCTTGCTGGCCGGCGCCGGCCTCATCGCCTGGAGCGCCTGGCACTTCACTGCCGGCGGCCATGGCGAAGGCACCAACGACGCCTTCGTCCAGGCCGACTTCACCCTGGTGGCGCCCAAGGTCTCCGGCTTCATCGGCGAGGTGCTGGTGGAGGACAACCAGCCGGTGACGGCCGGCCAGTTGCTGGCGCGCATCGACGACCGTGACTACCGCGCCGCGCTGTCCGGCGCCCGCGCCGAAGTGGCCAGCGCCGAGGCCAGCCTGGCCAATGCCCGGGCCACCCTGGAACGGCAGGACGCGCTGATCCGCCAGGCCGAGGCCACGGTGGAGGCGGACCGCGCCGAGATGGAGTTCGCCCGCCACGAGCTGGAGCGCTACCAGCACCTGGCCGGGCAGGGCGCCGGCACCCTGCAGAGCGCCCAGCAGGCGCGCAGCCGCTTCGACACCAGCCGCGCACGCCAGGCCGAACACGCCGCCGCATTGCTGGCCACGCGGAAGCAGACCGACGTGCTCGCCGCTCAGCGCGACGCCGCCCAGGCCGCCCTGGAGCAAGCCAGTGCCGGCCTCGAGCGGGCCGAGCTGGACCTTTCCCACACCGAGCTGCGCGCGCCCATGGACGGCATGGTCGGCCGCCGCGCGGTGCGAGTCGGTGCCTTTGTCAGCCCCGGTCAGGCGCTGCTGGCGGTGGTGCCCCTGGCGCGTGCCTACGTGGTCGCCAACTTCCAGGAAACCCAGCTCACCCACATGCGCCCCGGCCAAGTAGTACAGGTGACCGTGGACAGCTTCCCCGGCGAGGTGCTGCGCGGTCGCATCGAGAGCATCGCCCCGGCCACCGGCGTGACCTTCGCCGCCATCGCCCCGGACAACGCCACCGGCAACTTCACCAAGGTGGTGCAGCGCATCCCGGTGAAGGTCCGCCTCGATGAGGGCCAGCCCCTGGCCGCGCGGTTGCGGGTGGGCATGTCGGTGGAAGCCGACGTGGACACCCGTGGCGAGCCCGAAGCCCTGGCAGGGGTGAACTGAGATGCGTCGACACGCGACCCTGCTGGTCCTGGTGATGGGCCTCGGCGCCTGCAGCGTCGGCCCGGACTTCACCCGACCCGACGCCGAACTGGACAGCCACTGGGCCCTGGCCGACGACGCCGACCTGCCGAGCCGCGCGCTCCAGGCCGAGCTGGAAGAACGCTGGTGGGAGGGCTTCGGCGACCCGCTGCTGGCCTCGCTTATCCATCGCGCCACCCACGAGAACCTCGACCTGCTCGCCGCCGCCAGCCGCGTGGAGCAGAGCCGCGCCGCACGTCGCAGCGTGGCCGCCGGGCAGGCGCCGGACCTCGGTGTCGGCGCGGGCTACAGCCGCGCACGCAACAGCCAGCGCGGCCTCTCCGACCCGTCCGGCGAGTCGGGCCGCGCTGCCTACAGCCTCTGGCAGGGCGGCCTGGACATGGCCTGGGAGCTGGACCTCTGGGGCCGGGTGAGGCGCGAGGTGGAAGCGGCGGACGCGGGCGTGCAAGTCTCTGAGGAAACCCGCCGGGGCGTGCTGCTGGCGGTAACGGCGGAGACCGCGCGCCGCTACATCGAGCTGCGTGGTGCGCAGAACGCCCTGGCCATCACGGTGCAGAACCTGGAGATCGCCCGGCGCAGCCTGGCCCTCAACCGCACGCGCCTGGCCGATGGCGTCGCCACCCAGCTGGAGGTGGCCGAATCGGGAGCCCAGGTGGCCAGCCTCGAATCGCGCCTGCCGCCCCTGCGTCAGCGCGAGGCGCAGCTGGCCAATGCCCTGGCCCTGCTGCTGGCCCTGCCGCCCGGTGCGCTGCGCGAGGAGTTGGCGGCCCGGGAGGCTCCGGCCATTCCCACCGGCCCGGCACGGGTGCCCCTGGGCCTGCCCAGTGAACTGGCCGAGCGCCGCCCGGACATCCGCCGCGCCGAAGCCGCTCTACACGCCGCCACGGCCGAAATAGGCGTGGCCGAGGGCGACTTCTACCCGCGCATCACCCTCTCCGGCGACCTCGGCTTGCAAGCCCTGCAACTGGACGACCTGGGCTGGGACGCTCGCCGCTTCGCCTTTGGCCCGGCCCTGAGCCTGCCGCTGTTCGACGGCGGCCGCCGGCGCGGCACCCTGGAACTGAGCAAGGCCCGCCAGCAGGAAGCCGCCATCGCCTACCGCAGCACCGTGCTCGCCGCCTGGCACGAAGTGGACGACACCCTCGGCGCCTACCAGGCGCAGCAACGCCGCCAGGCCAGCCTGGACCAGGCGGTGGAACACGCCCGCGTGGCCCTCGACAACGCCGAGCGCCAATACGGCCAGGGCACGGTGGATTTCCTCAACGTGCTCAGCGTGCAGAACGCGCTGCTGGCCAACCAGGCCGAACAGGTGGACAGCGCCACCGCCGCCGCCCTGGCGCTGGTGGACCTCTACCGCGCCCTCGGTGGCGGCTGGCAGGCGTTGGAAGGGGAGGGTGCGCCGGGGGCCTGATGCCGGCGGGCGTTGGTATCCGGTTTCCGGGTGAAGGCCGATCGCGAATGAATTCGCTCCCACGGGGGCGGCGCTGCGCGCCGCTTGGCGACTGAAGTCGCCCCTACATCCCGGGCACCGTGCGGAGCTGATCGATGCGTAGGGTGGAGGTCGCTCTTTACCTCCACCGGGCGGGGTCAACCTGGGCGCGACCTGTCACGCCCCCGGGCTGAAGCCCGGGCTACGGGTCTGAAACTCCCGGGCCAGCCGCTTCGCTAGCTCTACCGAACGGTATGACCTCCCGTCGCCCCTGGCCGGTGCCAGCATTGCGACAGCTGCCGATTCGCATAATCTGCGCCGGTCCGCGGGGCCTGACCCGCGCCGTTACGCTTTCCTGGGGGACCTCCATGCGTATGAATGTGCGTCGAATCCTCCTGGCCTGGATGCTGGGAGTTGTCGTCGTCGGCCCGACTGTGGCCGCTGAAAACCCGTCCGCGAAACCGGTGATCGGTTCCGCCTCGCAACAGGCCGTGACGGGCCGCCCGCTCAGCGTGCTGTTCGTGGGCAACAGCTACACCTTCTACAACGACCTGCCGCGCATGGTCCGGCAGATGTCCCTCGACGCCGCCCAGCCGCGCCCGCTGGACGTGCGCGACGTCACCTTCGGCGGCGCCAGCCTCGAAGCCCACTGGAACCGTGGCGTGGTGCAGAAGGTGCTGGCCAGCCAGCACTGGGACTATGTGGTGATCCAGGACTTCAGCACCATGCCGGTGGACAACCCCGAGAAGACCCGCAAATACGTGCGCCTGATGGCCGCCGAGGCGCGCAAGGCCGGTGCCCAGCCGATCCTCTACCTGACCTGGGCGCGCCAGGCGATCCCGGCCATGCAGGCGCAGCTCGACAGCGTCTACACCGGGCTGGCCAACGAGACCCATTCCCTGCTGGCCCCGGTCGGCCAGGCCTGGAAGCAGGCCCTGGCGGCCACGCCGCAACCGCACCTGTTCATCGAGGACGGCAGCCACCCGAGCTACAGCGGCAGCTACCTCACCGCCTCGGTGTTCTATTCGCTGATCTACGGCGTGCAGCCGCCGGCGCCGTCGTCCGAGCAGGCCGCGCGCCTGGATCGCGACAGCAGCGGCAGCGCCCTGCAGGGCTTCGCCTGGAACTCCCTGCAGTCCCAGGACCTGGCCTTGCGCACCGTACCGGCCGAGCTGCGCAGCCTGCCGATCACCGCCACCCGCTGAGCCGTCCCACCCCGCCCCACCCCGCGTCGCCGAGCCGTCGGCGCGCGGGGCGCTTGCCGATGCGGTGTGGGGGCGGAATCTGCGACAATCGCGCCTTTGCCACGATTGCCCAGCGCCTGATGACCGACATCACCTCCCTGCACAAGAACCTCGATCGCGCCCTGATCGCCGACCGCCATCGCCTGCGCCGTCAGCTCCACGAGCTGCACAAGAAGCCGGACGAGGCCAAGTTCGCCCAGTGGCTGGAGCGCTTCCAGGCGTCCTGCGCCAAGGTCGAGGCGCGTCGCAGCAGCGTGCCGCGCATGCGCTACGACGACGCCCTGCCCATCGCCGCCAAGCGCGACGAGATCAAGGCGGCGCTGGAGAAGCACCAGGTGCTGGTGATCGCCGGCGAAACCGGTTCGGGCAAGACCACCCAGTTGCCGAAGATCTGCCTGGAAATGGGCCGTGGCACCCACGGCCTGATCGGCCACACCCAGCCGCGCCGGCTGGCCGCGCGCAGCGTGGCGACCCGCGTGGCCGAGGAGATCGGCACGCCCCTGGGCGAGCTGGTGGGCTACCAGGTGCGCTTCGAGGACCAGTCCAACGAGCGCAGCCTGGTCAAGCTGATGACCGACGGCATCCTCCTGGCCGAAACCCAGCACGACCGCCTGCTCGAGCGCTACGACACCATCATCGTCGACGAGGCCCACGAGCGGAGCCTGAACATCGACTTCCTCCTGGGCTACCTGAAGACGCTGCTGCCACGGCGCCCGGACCTGAAGCTGATCATCACCTCGGCGACCATCGACCTGGAGCGCTTCTCCAAACATTTCGGTGACGCACCCATCGTCGAAGTCTCCGGCCGCACCTACCCGGTGGACACCTGGTACCGGCCCCTGGCCGCCGAAGTGGACGAGAACGGCGAAGCGCTGTTCGACGACCTGTCGGTGGACCAGGGCATCCTCCGCGCCCTGGAAGAGATCGGCGACTTCGAGCGCGCCGAGGGCAAGCGCCCGGGCGACGTGCTGGTGTTCCTCCCCGGCGAGCGCGAGATCCGCGATGCCGCCGAGGTTCTGCGCAAGGCCAACCTGCGCCTGACCGAGGTGCTGCCGCTCTATGCGCGGCTGACCCCGGCCGAGCAGCAGAAGATCTTCGCACCCATGGCCGGCCGCAAGATCGTGCTCGCCACCAACGTTGCCGAAACCTCGCTGACGGTGCCCGGCATCCGCTACGTGATCGACAGCGGCACCGCGCGCATCAGCCGCTACAGCTACCGCGCCAAGGTCCAGCGCCTGCCCATCGAGGCCGTGTCCCAGGCCAGCGCCAACCAGCGCAAGGGCCGTTGCGGCCGGGTCGAGCCGGGCATCTGCGTGCGCCTCTACAGCGAGGAGGATTTCCTCGGCCGCCCCGAGTTCACCGATCCGGAGATCCTGCGCACCAACCTGGCGGCGGTGATCCTGCAGATGCTCCATCTGCGCCTCGGCGAGATCAGCGACTTCCCCTTTATCGAGCCGCCGGATGGCAAGGCGGTGAGCGACGGCTTCACCCTGCTGCAGGAGCTCTCGGCGGTGAACCGCGAGGGCCAGCTCACGCCCCTGGGCCGCCAGCTGGCGCGCCTGCCGGTGGACCCGCGCCTGGGCCGCATGGTGCTGGAAGGCGCCCACCAGGGCAGCCTCGACGAGGTGCTGCTGATCACCAGCGCACTCTCGGTGCAGGACCCGCGCGAACGGCCGATGGAGCGCCAGCAGGCCGCCGACCAGGCCCACGCGCAGTGGAAGGACGTGGATTCCGACTTCGCCGCGCTGGTCAATCTCTGGCGCGGCTTCGAGGAACAGCGCCAGGCGCTGGGCTCCAACGCGCTGCGCAACTGGTGCCGCAAGAACTTCCTCAACTACATGCGCCTGCGCGAGTGGCGTGATGCTCACCGCCAGCTGACGCTGATCTGCCGCGAGCTCAAGCTGACCCTCAACAAGGAGCCGGCGGACTACCCGCGCGTGCACAAGGCGCTGCTCTCCGGCCTGCTCAGCCAGATCGGCCAGAAGAGCGAGGACGGCGACTACCTCGGCGCCCGCCAGCGGCGTTTCTGGATCCACCCCTCGACCGTGATCGCCAAGAAGCGGCCGCAATGGATCATGGCCGCCGAGCTGGTGGAAACCACCAAGCTGTTCGCGCGCATGGTCGCCAAGATCGACCCCGACTGGCTGGAGCCCCTGGCCGGCCACCTGGTGAAGAAGAACCACCTGGAGCCGCACTGGGAGAAGAAGCGTGGCCAGGTCGTGGCCTACGAGCAGGTCACCCTCTACGGGCTGATCGTGGTCGGTCGGCGCCCGGTGCACTACGGGCCCATCGACCCACCGGTGGCCCGCGAGCTGTTCATCCGCGAGGGCCTGGTGCGTGGCGAAATCCACAGCCGCGCCAAGTGCCTGGCCGCCAACCGCCAGTTGCTGGAACGCCTCGACGAGCTGGAGGCCAAGGCCCGGCGTCGCGACATCCTGGCTGACGAGGAAACCCTCTTCGACTACTACGCCGCGCGCCTGCCGGAAGACATCTACCAGACCGCCAGCTTCGAGAAATGGTACGAGCGCGAGCGGGCGAAGAGCCCCGAGCTGCTGATCATGCGCGAGGAAGACGTGCTGGCCCGCGAGGCCAACGAAGTCACCGCCGCGCAGTACCCCGACACCCTGCGCATCGGTGACCTGCAGCTGTCGCTGGACTACCACTTCGAACCCGGCCACGCCCGTGACGGCGTGACCCTGCGGGTGCCGGCGCCGCTGCTGCCGCAACTCCAGGCCGAGCGTCTGGACTGGCTGGTGCCCGGGTTGCTGGAAGCCAAGTGCGTGGCCCTGGTGCGCAACCTGCCCAAGGCCATCCGCAAGAACTTCGTGCCGGTGCCGGACTTCGTCAAGGCGGCGCTGGCCAAGCTCAGCTTCGCCGAGGGTTCGCTGCCCGAGGCGCTGGGCCGCGAGCTGCAACGCATGACCGGCTCACGGGTGCCCGAGGAGGCCTGGACGGAAGCCGCCGCGCTGCTGGAAGGGCACCTGAAGATGAACATCGAGGTGGTCGACGCCCGCGGCAAGTTCCTCGGCGAGGGCCGCGACCTGGCCGAGCTGACCGCGCGCTTCGCCGAAGCCAGCCAGGCCGCCCTGGCCATCCCCCAGGGCGACAAGGCGCAGAAGGCGGTGGAAGCCAAGGTGTTCGCCGAGGTCGCCGAGAAGACCCAGCAGAAGATCGCCGGGCTTTCCATGACCGTCTACCCGGCGCTGGTGGAGGAGGGCGGCGTAGTCAAGGAACACCGCTTCCCGACCCAGGCCGAAGCCGAGTACCAGCACCGCCGCGCCCTGCAGCGCCTGTTGCTGCAACAGCTGGCCGAGCCGGCCAAGTTCCTCCGTGGCAAGCTGCCGGGCCTCACCGAGTTGGGCCTGCTGTACCGCGACATGGGCCGGGTCGACGCGCTGGTGGAGGACATCCTCCTGGCCAGCCTCGACAGCTGCATCCTCGAAGGCGAAACCAACCTGCCCCGCGACGGCGCGGCACTGGCCTCGCTGGCAGAGAAGAAGCGCGGCGCCTGGGCCGAACACGCCGAGCGCCTGGCGCGCCTGGTGCTGGACATCCTCAAGCTGTGGCACGGCCTGCAGAAGCGCTTCAAGGGGCGCATCGACCTGGCCCAGGCGGTTGCGCTGAACGACATCAAGGCGCAGCTGGGCAACCTGGTGTATCCCGGTTTCGTCCGCGAAACCCCGGGCGAATGGCTGAAGGAGCTGCCGCGCTACCTCAAGGCCATCGAGCAGCGCTTCGACAAGATCGGCGCCCAGCTGCAGCGCGACCGCGTCTGGTCCGGCGAGCTGGCCGGCTACTGGGAGCAGTACCAGGCACGCCTGGCCAAGCACGCCCAGGAGGGCAAGCGCGACCCCGAGCTGCAGACCTTCCGCTGGATGCTGGAGGAGTACCGCGTGTCCCTCTTCGCCCAGCAGTTGGGCACCAAGATGGCGGTTTCCGATAAACGACTGAATAAGCAGTGGACCCAGGTAGAGGCCTGATCGATGAGTGATGCGCTGTTCGACATCCGCCCCATGAACCCCGAGCAATACCGCGAGAAGACCCGGCGCATCGCCATCGGCATCGCCGTGCTGTTCATCGCCCTGGCCATGCTCATGGCCACCCTCAGCGTGCAGCTGTTCGGCACGCCGGGTGGCGATAACTTCCGCTGGAACCTGATCGGCGTGCTGGCCGGGGTGGCGCTCACCCTGGCGCTGGTGCGCCTGCAACTGTGGCCGCGCCCCTTCATGGCGCCGGCGGTGTATGGCTGGCGGCTCAAGCGCAGCCTGATGCGCGTCACCAACCTGATGCACCGGGTCAAGGCGGGGGTCGCCGTGAACGACCCGGCGGCGATGAAGCTGCTGCGCTTCTACCACCTGGGCGTGACCCAGATGCACCAGCTGGACGGCAACACCTCCGACCTCAGCCAGATGGTCCACGAGATCGATGCGCACCGCGAAGCGATGACGGCCCAGGGGCTGGATACCGAACAGACCCACCTCGACCCGGCCTGGCTGGAAGCGGTCAAGCGCTTCGGCTGAGCCCAGGCAGTACCGGACAAGGACGCCCCCATGCCCTCCACCCTCGAACTCGTCGCCGACCTGGTCAACCTGATCGCCGTGCTGCTGGCCGCGCGCAACAGCGTGCACACCTGGTCCACCGGCATCCTCGGCTGCCTGCTGTTCGGCTGGCTGTTCTTCGGCGCGCAGCTCTATGCCGACGTCACCCTGCAAGGCTTCTTCATCATCACCAGCGCCATGGGCTGGTGGGCCTGGCTGCACGGCAACGCCGGCACCCAGCTGCCGGTGAGCCGCACCGCGCCGGCCTCCCTGTTGCGAATGGCGGCCCTGGCCGTGGTGGTGGCGCTGGCCTATGGCGCGCTGCTGCACCATTTCACCGACGCCTATGCGCCGCTGGTGGACTCCCTGGTGCTGACCTTCAGCGTGCTGGCGCAGCTGCTGCTGATGCGTCGGCGCCTGGAGAACTGGTACGCCTGGCTGCTGGTGAACACCCTGGCGGTGCCGCTCTACGCCTCCCGCGAGCTGTATCTCACCGCCGGGCTCTACACCCTGTTCTGGTGCAACGCCTGGTACGGCCTGTACTGCTGGCGCCGTGAGTTGCGCGAGGCCGCCACGCCCCTGGCCGGGCAGGAACCCGCCTGAGGTGAGCGCGACCTTCCGCACCGGCCTGGTGGTGGGCAAGTTCTCGCCGCTGCACCTGGGCCACGAGCAGGTGATCCGCACCGCCCTGGGGCAATGCCAGCGCTTGCTGCTGCTGTGCTGGTCCCTGCCGGAACTGCCGGGTTGCGATGCCGAGCGCCGCGAACGCTGGTTGCGCCTGCGCTTTCCCGGGGTGCAGGCGGAAGTGGTCACCCCGGCACACATCCAGGCCTGGCGCGAACAGGGCAAGTGCCTGCCCGACCTGCCTCACAACGACGCCCCCGAGTTCGAGCCGCGCCAGTTCGTCGCCGAGTTCTGCCAGGCGGTGTTCGGCACCACGGTGGATGCGGTGTTCACCAGCGAAAGCTACGGCGACGGCTTCGCCGAGCATCTGGCAGGCGTCTTCGGCCACCCGGTGCGGCACGTCTGCGTCGACCAGCAGCGCCTTGCCGTGCCCGTCTCCGGCACCCGGCTGCGTGCCGATCCCCATGGCTTGCGCGGCTTCCTCGCCCCCGAGGTGCATGCCGATTTCGTCGAGCGCATCGTCTTTCTCGGTGGTGAGTCCACCGGCAAGAGCAGCCTCGCCATCGCCCTGGCCGAAGCGCTCGACGCCCCCTGCGTGGCCGAATTCGGCCGCGAGCACTGGGTGGCGAAGGATGGCGCCCTGGAGTACGACGACCTGCTGCACATCGGCCGTACGCAGATGGCCCGGGAGGACCAGGCCGCGCTTGAGGCCGGACGTTACCTGGTCTGCGACACGTCGGCGCTGACCACCCTGTTCTACAGCCACGCGATGTTCGGCCGCGCCGAAGCCGAACTCGCCACCTTGGCCGAACGCCCCTACACCCACAGCTTCCTCTGCGCCGACGACTTCCCCTTCGTGCAGGACGGCACCCGCCAGGACGAAACCTTCCGCCGCCGCCAACAGGCCTGGTACCACGCCGAACTGCAACGCCGCGGCTGGCCCTACCAGGTGCTCACCGGCTCGTTGGATGCGCGGGTGCAGCAGGTGCTGGCCCACCTGCGCGACGCCTCCCCGGGCTGAAGCCCGGGCTACGGGCGGCACTCGGGCTGCCACTGTGGGAGCGGATTCATCCGCGATCGATGCCACTGGGATGCACCGTCCCGTAGGTTGGCGCCGAGCGCAGCGAGGCCCAACGCAGCGGAGCCGGGCATCGCAATGTTGGGCTTCGTTCCTCAACCCAACCTACGGTGAGCCATGCCCTGCCGAGTTGCTGCCGACATGCAGTGCTTCCCTTTCTCGTAGAGATCGAAGACTATTCCGTCTTGCGTATTACGTGTTGCGTAATATATTGGCCGGCATGATCAAGTCCTTCGCATGCAAGCACACGCATCTGCTCTACCAAGGCTACTGCCCGCCACGCTTTGCGGCGATCCGCCAGCAGGCCGAGCGCAAGTTGCAGATGCTCGAATCGGCGCTGTCCATTGAGTTCCTGCGCTCGCCGCCGGGAAACCGCCTGGAGGCCCTGAGGGGCGGGCGTGCCGGGCAGTACAGCATCCGCATCAACGACCAATGGCGGCTGTGCTTCCGCTTCGAGCAGGGTCATTGCCATGACGTCGAGATAGTCGATTACCACTGAGGTTCTGAAATGGCCAAGAACGGCATGCGTCCCATCCACCCCGGTGAAATCCTCCGCGAGGAATTCCTCGAGCCGCTGGGTATGAGCGTCAACGCGCTGGCCAATGCCTTGCGCGTTCCGGCCACCCGGCTACATGAAATCGTCAAGGAGCGCCGCGCCGTTTCCGCTGACACCGCATTGCGCTTGGCCCGCTATTTTGGTGGCGAGGCGCAGTCGTGGCTCAACCTGCAGGCTGCCTTCGATCTGCGTGTGGCTGAACTGGACCACGGCGCGGAGATCGAGGCCGGCATCACGCCCAGGGTCGCCTGATGTAGGTTGGCGCCGAGCGCAGCGAGGCCCAACGAAGCGGGGCTCAACCTTGCAATGTTGGGTTTCGTTCCTCAACCCAACCTACGGGTCTGCCGTCGGTGGGGACCTGGGAAAGCAAAAGGCCGCCGCTGGAGTGATCCAGCGGCGGCCTTTTCGTTACCGGCTTGGTTCAGGCCATGGCCACGCGGGCGTCGCGGCGTTTTTCCAGGCGCAGGGCGAAGAGGGCGACGGCGAGGGCCAGCAGCGGCAGGCTGGCGGCGGCCCAGGGCAGGGCGGTGAGGCCGGGGCCCTGGTCGATGACGCTGCCGCCGAGCCAGGCACCCAGGGCGTTGCCCAGGTTGAAGGCGGCGATGTTGAAGCTGGCGGCCACGCTCTGGCCGGCGCCTTCGGCCTTTTCCAGCACCCAGATCTGCAGCGGCGGCACGGTGGCGAAACCGGCGGCGCCGAGGAGGAAGGTGAAGGCGATCACCGCGGCCTGGTTCTCCAGCACGAAGCCCATGAGGCCGAGCACCAGGGCCAGGGCCACCAGGCTGCCCAGCAGCGCCGGTAGCAGGCGGCGGTCGGCGAGGCGGCCGCCCAGCAGGTTGCCCAGCACCAGGCCGGCGCCGAACACCAGCAGCACCGGCGAGACGGCCGCTTCGCCGAAGCCGCTGACGCGGGTCAGCAGCGGGGCGATGTAGCTGAACACGGTGAACACGCCGCCGAAACCCAGCACCGTGGTCAGCAGGCCCAGCAGCACGGCGGGGCGGCCGAGCACGCGGAAGTCTTCGCGCAGGCTGCTGGGGGCGGGCTTCTCGTGATCGCGGGGGACGAACAGGGCGATGATCACCAGCGCCACCAGGCCCACGGCGGTCACTGCCCAGAAGGCCGCGCGCCAGCCCATGGCCTGGCCGAGCCAGGTGCCGAAGGGCACGCCGAGGATGGTGGCGACGGTGAGGCCGGTGAACATGATGGCGATGGCCGAGGCGCGGCGGTCGGCGGCGACCAGGCTGGTGGCGACCACCGAGCCGACGCCGAAGAAGGTGCCGTGGGCGAAGGAGGTGAGCACCCGCGCGATCATCAGCGTGGTGTAGTCGGGGGCCAGGGCGCAGGCGAGGTTGCCGAGGGTGAAGATCACCATCAGCGCCAGCAGGGTGGTCTTGCGCGGCCAGCGTGCGCTGAGGGCGGTGAGCAGCGGCGCGCCGGCGACCACGCCGAGGGCGTAGCCGGAAATCAGCAGGCCGGCGGCGGAGATGGAGACGCCGAGATCGCCGCCGACCTCCAGCAGCAATCCCATGATGATGAATTCGGTGACGCCGATGCCGAAGGCACCGGCGGTGAGGGCGTAGAGGGCGACGGGCATGATGCGGGCTCCGTGGGTTAGTCGATGGCGGCCAGCTTATCGACGCCCTTTTTGTTGATATAGACTGCCTCCGCGCAAATCACTTGTGAGTTCAAGTCATATGTCCCGGCCCGATATCAACCGTTTCGGCGAGATGGATGTGTTCGTCCGCGTGGTGGAAACCGGCGGCTTCACCAGCGCCGCCCGTGCCTGCGGGATGACCCCCTCGGCGGTGAGCAAGCTGGTGTCGCGCCTGGAGGCACGGCTCGGCGCGCGGCTGTTCAACCGCTCGACCCGGCGCCTGGGGCTGACCCCGGAGGGCGAGCGTTTCTACCAGCGCAGCCTGGGCATCCTCGCCGACCTCAACGAGGCCGAGCGCGAGGCGGGGGCCCGTGCACGGCCCCACGGGCGGGTCCGCATCAGCTGCAACGTGCCCATCGGCCGCCAGCACCTGATCCCGGTGCTGCCGGAGTTCCTCGCGCTGTATCCGGAGGTGAGCCTGGACATCAGCCTCACCGATGCGGTGGTGGACCTGCTGGAGACCCGCGCCGACGTGGCGATCCGCAGCGGCCCGCTGAAGGACTCCGGCCTGGTGGCGCGCAAGCTCGGCGACTACGCCCATCACGTGGTCGCCGCGCCCGCCTACCTGGCCCGCCACGGCGTGCCGGCGACGCCTGCCGAACTGGCCGGGCACAACTGCCTCAACTTCAACTACCAGCGCGCCGGGCGCGACTGGCCCTTCCTCGGTGAAGAGGAGGACGAGATGCCCCGGGGCAACCTGTCGATCAGCGATGGTGATGCCCTGCGCCACCTGGCCCTGGCCGGGTTGGGGCTGGCGCGGCTGGCCAGCTTCCAGGTGCACGACGACATCCGCGAGGGGCGCCTGCAGGCGGTGCTGGAGGACTTCAACCCCGGCGACAGCAAGCCGGTCCACGCCCTCTACGTCGGCCAGGGTGGGCACCTGCCGACACGGGTGCGGGTGTTGCTGGATTTCCTCGCCGAGCGGATGCGCCTTCCCTAACCGAGCTTCTCTGCCCAGGTGGCGAGAAAGGTCGGCAGGTATCTATCGATCACGAAGCGCGGGTTCGGCTGGGCGTCCTCATGGAAGCCGCGGAGCACGAAACCGGCGTCCAGCTGGCCGCCGATCTGCTCCGCCAGGCTGTGGCCGAACACCAGCGCTTCGCCGCGTTCGCGCTTGGCCGCCAGTTCCTCCGGGCTCAGGTCGTCGAGGTCGGAGTAGGGCAGGGTGAAGCGCGGCTTGATCAGGCCCTGCTCGGCATGGCGCGGGTCGCGGTCGGCGACGAACACCACCGGGTTGTAGAAGCTCGACAGCAGCCGGCCGCCGGGGCGCAACACACGGAAGCACTCGCGCCAGACGGGACGGACATCCGGCACGTAGAGGTTGGAGATGGGGTGGAACACGCAGTCGAAGCGCGCGTCGGCCAGGGCCGAGAGGTCGCGCATGTCGCCCTGCAAGGTCTCCAGTTGCAGGCCGTCGCGCTCGGCCACCTCACGGTCGCGGGCGAGCTGCTCGGCGGAGGCGTCCAGCACCAGCACCTCGGCACCGGCGGCGGCCAGCACCGGGGCCTGCTGGCCGCCGCCCGAGGCCAGGCAGAGGATGCGCAGCCCGCGTACCTCGGGGAGCCAGCCGGCGGGCAGCGGGCCGGGGGTGAGGCGCACGTGCCAGTCGCCCGCGCGGGCGGCGGCGATGGTGGCGGCGTCCACGGGGCGCGACCATTCGCAATGCTGCCGGGCCTGGCGGTCCCAGGCGGCGCTATTGTGTTCGAGGATGTCCAGTGCGGGCTTCTGGCGGGTCATGGGGCGTTCCTTGCGGGAGTGGTCCGAGGGCACAAGGGTGAAGCGTCGTGGCCGGTTTGAAAACCGGAAACGTGCAGCGGGGGTTCAACCCGGCGGCCCCGGGCGTTAAGGTGCGCGGTCAGCAAACGGCAAATGGAGCGCCACGATGAGCCTTCACGGCACCTACGATCCGCAGAACGTCTTCGCCCAGATCATTCGTGGCGAGGCCCCTTGCTACACGCTCTATGAAGACGACGACGTGCTCGCCTTCCTCGATATCTTCCCGCAGTCCTACGGCCACACCCTGGTGATCCCCAAGCGTTCGGCGGCGCGCAATATCCTCGATATCGACGGCGACGCCCTGGCCAAGGTCATGGCGGTGGTGCAGCGCCTGGCCCGCGTGCTGGTGGAGGAGCTGGAGCCGGCCGGCGTGCAGGTGGCGCAGTTCAACGGCGCCCCGGCGGGGCAGACGGTGTTCCACATCCACATGCACATCGTTCCCCGTTTCGAGGGCGAGTCCCTGGGCATCCATGCCAGCAAGAAGGCCGATCCGGCCGAGCTGGAGGCGCTGCAGGCGCGCTTGCTCAAACGCCTCTGACGCCCGGAGCGTGCTACGACGACCGGCCTCGAAGCCGGTCGTTTGCGTGTTATCAGCCGATGATTCGGCCTATTTAGCCGCACATAAGCCGATTTTCCCGGTCGTCCGCCTGTGTCCTGGCTGCGGCGCCGAGCATCTATAACAACATTGAAGGACTCGTTTGTAGGCTGAATCCTACATATCGAGGCGTTTTCGCTACCTTCAGCGGGCTTTTCCCAACGCGCTCCATGCGCCGGCCGATGGTCTGACGCAGCGGCGCCGATGCCCCGGAAAGACCCGCTCTGTGGCAGAATTCGCGGCTTGCGTGAGAGGCCGTTGCTATCCTTCGGCGACCCGCGAGCGGGCCCCAGTGCCCTGTTGCCGTGAAGCCTCCGGCACGCCCGATACAACAAGGATTCGCTGTTCCATCCCGCCAGGCGGGGTGAGCCTTTTTCCAATGCTGGTCGAGCCTTCGCCCAGCGCCCAACTGCCCAACCGGCTGTGCCTGCTCACAGCCCAGTAACGAGAGGATCGACCGTGCACAAAGTCGTGATCAGTGGCACCGGCCTTTACACCCCGTCCCAGAGCATCTCCAACGAAGAACTGGTGGCCTCTTTCAACGCCTATGTCCAGGCGTTCAACGCCGAGAACGCCGCTGCCATCGAGCGTGGCGAAGTCGAGGCGCTGAGCGAATCCAGCGTTGCCTTCATCGAGAAGGCTTCGGGGATCAAGAGCCGCTTCGTGATGGACAAGGACGGCATCCTCGACCCGCAGCGCATGGTTCCGCGCCTTCCCGAGCGCTCCAACGAAGAGTGGGGCGTGCTCTGCGAAATGGCCGTTGGTGCCGCCAAGCAGGCCCTGGAACGCGCCGGCCGCACCGCCGCCGACATCGATGGCGTGATCGTCGCCTGCTCCAACCTGCAACGCGCCTACCCGGCCGTTGCCATCGAAGTCCAGGCCGCACTGGGCATCCAGGGCTTCGGCTACGACATGAACGTCGCCTGCTCCTCGGCCACCTTCGGCATCCAGGCGGCGACCACCGCCGTGCAGACCGGCCAGGCCCGCGCCATCCTCATGGTCAACCCGGAAATCTGCACCGGCCATTTGAATTTCCGTGACCGCGACAGCCACTTCATCTTCGGCGACGCGGCCACCGCAGTGATCATCGAGCGTGCCGACCAAGCCACCTCGAAGTACCAGTTCGACATCGTCGGCACCAAGCTGCTGACCCAGTTCTCCAACAACATCCGCAACAACTTCGGCTTCCTCAACCGTGCCGCGGAAGAGGGCATCGGCGCCCGCGACAAGCTGTTCGTGCAGGAAGGCCGCAAGGTGTTCCGCGACGTCTGCCCGATGGTCGCCGAGCTGATCGCCGCGCACCTGCAGGAGAACGAGCTGGACGTCGCCGACGTGAAGCGCTTCTGGCTGCACCAGGCCAACCTCAACATGAACCTGCTGATCGCCCGCAAACTGCTGGGCCGTGACGCCGAGGCCGAAGAGGCGCCGGTGATCCTCGACACCTACGCCAACACCAGCTCCGCCGGTTCGGTGATCGCCTTCCACAAGTACCAGGACGACCTGCCCAGCGGCTCCCTGGGCGTGCTCAGCTCCTTCGGCGCCGGCTACTCCATCGGCAGCGTGATCCTGCGCAAGCACTGATGGCCGCCCCTGCGGACAGCGAGCTGCTGCCCCGCCTGCGGGCGGGGGAGCAGCGGGCCTTCCGCGAACTCATCGACACCTACCAGGGCGCCATGCGCGCTGTGGCCTTCGCCATCGTCGGCAGCCCCCATGCCGACGAAGTGGTGCAGGACGCCTGGCTCGCCGTGGTGCGCAGCCTGGACGGTTTCCAGCAGCGCTCCAGCCTCAAGACCTGGCTGCTGACCATAGTCGCCAACACCGCCCGCACCCGCCTCAAGCAGAGCCGCCGCGAAGTCCTGCTCGACGACCTGCCCGCGCCCCACGGCACCGTGGATGACACGCGCTTCGCCGCCAACGGCCACTGGTTGGCCGGCCCCGCCACCTGGCACGAGGACTCCCCCGAGGCCCTGCTGGCCGAAGAGGAGCTGCGCGAGTGCCTGGAGAAGACCCTGCTGAGCCTGTCCGACCTGCAGCGCAGCGTGTTGCTGCTGCGCGAGCGCCAGGGCCTGGAATTGCAGGAGATCTGTAACCTGCTGGAGGTTTCCCTCTCCAATGTCCGGGTGCTGTTGCACCGTGGGCGCCTCAAGCTGTTCGCCACCCTGGAGCATTTCGAGGAGACGGGCCAATGCTAAACTGCCGGGAACTGGTCGCCCGTTCCAGCGACTACATCGATGGCCAACTGGGTTTCGTGCAGCGCCTGGGCGTGCGCCAACACCTGCTGATCTGCCCCCATTGCCGGCGCTTCCTCGCCCAGTTGAACCTCACCCGTGAAGTGCTCAGGCAACTGCCCGAAGCGACCCCGGAAGGCGATGAAAAACTGGCCGAACGGCTCGCCCGGGCACGTAACGAAGCCCCCTGAGCCAGGTCATCGCGCCGTAACATTTCAGTCGTGTTGTCATAATCGGCGGCGCACCCCTCTGCGACAACTTGCCGCTTCGCTTGCCCGCAAAGCCCGTCCTAGAGCGGTTTTTCCTATATTCCCAATGGCGATGAAAAAGTTCCTCTGTCATAAAATATTTATCTAAAAGCAACTGAGCTGAAATAACCCCCCGCCAACATTCCCCTCCAGCACAAACGAGCCCAACGCTCGGGTGTTTTCCAGCACTAAAGACCAACAGGGGAATCTTCGATGATCCGTAAGCACTTCGCCGGTTTTGCCGCCAGCGCCATGGCTCTGGCCATTTCCGCCCAGGCTTTCGCTGGTACCGTCACCACCGACGGCACCGACATCGTTATCAAGACCAAGGGCGGCCTTGAAGTCGGCACCACCGACAAGGCGTTCAGCTTCAAGATTGGCGGCCGTCTGCAGGCTGACTACAGCAGCTTCGACGGCATCTACACCAAGAACGGCGATTCCGCTGACGCGGCTTACTTCCGTCGTGCCTTCCTGGAAATCGGTGGTGTGGCCTACACCGACTGGGCCTACCAGCTCAACTACGACTTCTCCCACAACTCCGGTAGCGCCGATGACGGCTACTTCGACGAAGCCTCCATCTCGTACACCGGTTTCAACCCGGTTGTGATCAAGGTTGGTCGTTTCGACCCGGAATTCGGTCTGGAAAAAGCCACCAGCTCCAAGTGGGTAACCGCTCAAGAGCGTAACGCCTTCTACGACATCATCGACTGGACCAACGGCCACCAGAACGGCATGGGCGCTCAGGTCTCCACCACCATCAGCAACTACGCGTACCTGTCCGGTGGTGTGTTCTCCAAGGACAACAACGACACCGATGGCAAAGCCAACAAGCAAGTGAACCTGCGTGGTGTGTTCGCTCCGATGGCTGAAGCCGGCAACGTTCTGCACTTCGGTGCCAACTTCGCTCGTCGCGACGTATCCGATTCCGCTATCGACACCCGCTTCCGCAGCCGCCTCGGCATTCGCGGTGTAGAAACCACCGGTGGTAACGATGCCGGCACCAACGGCAACCGCGTGGTCTTCGCTGGTGCTAACAACACCGTTGCTGGTTCCTACGACGATGACACCGCGTGGGGTCTGGAAGCAGCCTGGGCAACCGGCCCGTTCTCCCTGCAGGGCGAATACATGAAGCGCAAGCTCAAGGCTGACTCCGCTGCATTCCAGGATATCGAGTCGGACGGTTTCTACGTTCAGGCCGCCTACACCCTGACCGGCGAAGCTCGTGACTACAAACTGGGCAAGTTCGACAAGATCAAGCCGAACAACAAGCAGATCGGCGCCTGGGAAGTCTTCTATCGCTACGACAGCATCACTGTCGAAGACGACAACCTGGTAACCGCTACCGCTACCCGTGATGTCGGCGACGCTGAAGCCAAGGTGCACAACCTGGGCGTGAACTGGTACGCCAACGAAGCGGTGAAGATCAGCGGCGTATACGTCCGTGCTTCCACCGACAAGGTCACCAACGCCGTGGGCAACGTGCGTACCGGTGATGACGATGGCGACGGCTTCGTAATCCGCGCTCAGTACGTGTTCTAAGCAATACCGTTCATCCGCTCCTTCTTGAGCCCCGCTTCGGCGGGGCTTTTTTATGGGCGTGTTTTTCTCGGTGGCTGATACGGAGAGGCCTGTTGGATTCATCGCGAATGAATGCGCTCCCACGGTGGGAGCGGTTTCACCGCGAAAGAACATCGTCGATGAATTCTCTGCGACAGGCTTTTTTTCGCCGGCGCCGCAGGCCAGACTTGTCGCCATGCCGATCCAGACCCTTTCCCGCCTTTCCGAAGTCGATGCCGCCAGCTGGGATGCCCTGCTGAAGGACGACCAACCCTTCCTGCGCCATGCCTTCCTCACCACCCTGGAAGATAGCGGCAGCATCGGCGGGCGCAGCGGCTGGTGGCCGGCCCATCGCCTGTTGCGGGGGGCGGGCGGCGAACTGCTCGCGGCCATGCCGGCCTATGTGAAGGCGCATTCCTATGGCGAGTACGTGTTCGACTGGGGCTGGGCCGATGCCTGCCAGCGCGCCGGCATCGAGTACTACCCCAAGCTGCTCGCCGCCGTGCCCTTCTCGCCGGTGGGCGGCGCGCGCCTGCTGGGCCATGACGAGGCGGCTGCGGCGCAGCTGATCGACGCGCTGGTGCCCGAGCTGGAGACGGCGGGGCTGTCCGGGCTGCACGTCAACTTCACCGACGCCTTCGCCGATGCCCGCCTGCAAGGCCGTGAGCAGTGGCTGGAGCGCCTGGGCTGCCAGTACCACTGGCACAACCGCAGTTATCGCGACTTCCAGGATTTCCTCGACGCCTTCTCTTCGCGCAAGCGCAAGCAGGTGCGCAAGGAGCGCGAGCAGGTGGCGGGGCAGGGGATCGAATTCGAGTGGCGCGAAGGCAACGAGCTGAGCGAGGCGGAATGGGATTTCGTCTACGCCTGCTATGCCAACACCTATGAGGTGCGCGGCCAGGCGCCGTACCTGACGCGGGTGTTCTTCAGCCTGCTGGCCGAACGCATGCCCCAGGCCATTCGCGTGGTGCTGGCGAAGCAGGGCGCGCGGCCGGTGGCCATGGCCTTCTCGTTGATGGATTCGGGGTCGCTGTACGGGCGTTACTGGGGCTGCCTGGCGGAGTTCGACCGCCTGCATTTCGAGACCTGCTTCTACCAGGGCATCGACATGGCCATCGCCGCCGGGTTGCCGCGCTTTGACGCCGGCGCCCAGGGTGAGCACAAGCTGATCCGTGGCTTCGAGCCGGTGATCACCCGCTCCTGGCATTACCTTCTGCACCCTGGCCTGCGCGAGGCGGTGGCGGGCTTCCTGGAGCAGGAGCGCCCCGCGATCCTCGGTTATGCCGAAGAGGCGCGGGGCATGCTGCCGTATCGCAAGTCGGGGGAGTGAGCCCCCGGTGGCCGATGGGGATCAGCTGTTGCTGACGCTGCCGCCCCATTCGAGGAACTTCATCTTGTGCACTTCACCCTTGCTGTCTTCGTAGACCAGCACCACGGGCACGACGCCGGATTTGCTGGTGTTGTCGGTGCGGTAGATGACTTTCTGCACGTCCACGTTCATGCCGTAGTGGTATTCGACGGCGGTCAGTTCAGCGCCCGGCTCGCGGCTTTCGGCGGCGAAGACGGCGGGGGCCAGGCTGGAGAGGACGGCGGTAACGGCGGCTGCGATTTTCATGCTGATCTTTCCTCGATTGGGCGGTTGGAAAGCTTCAACTGAAACCCGGTGCGCGAAGGCTTCCTGCTACGGGTTTGGGTTGCTGCTTTGTACGGGGCCTATATGACCACCGCCGCTTTCATCGCGGAAATTGATGGTTGTTGTAGTCGAGATCATCGGTATCGATAGTGATGCGGGGCGGGTTTCGGCGCGCTCCGTGGCCGCGCCGTACCGCATGGGTTTCGCTGCGCTCTACCCATCCTACGAAGTGACGAGGTCGGCTTTCGTAGGATGGGTAGAGCCGTGCGAAACCCATCAACTCCAGTGCCTGGAGTCTTTCAGTCCACCCCGACGAAGCCGCCGGTCTGGTGGTGCCAGAGGCGGGCGTAGAGGCCGCGCTGGGCGAGGAGCTCGGTGTGGCTGCCGCTTTCCACCACGCGGCCCTGGTCGAGCACCACCAGGCGGTCCATGCGGGCGATGGTGGAGAGGCGGTGGGCGATGGCGATCACCGTCTTGCCCTGCATGAGGGTTTCCAGGCTTTCCTGGATCGCCGCTTCCACTTCCGAGTCGAGGGCCGAGGTGGCTTCGTCGAGGATCAGGATCGGTGCGTCCTTGAGCAGCACGCGGGCGATGGCGATGCGCTGGCGCTGGCCACCGGAGAGCTTCACGCCGCGCTCGCCGACATGGGCGTCGAAACCGGTGCGGCCCTGGGCGTCGGATAGGTAAGGGATGAACTCCGCCGCGCGGGCCTTGCGCACCGCCTCCCAGAGTTCCTCGTCACTGGCCCCGGGCTTGCCGTAGAGCAGGTTGTCGCGGATCGAGCGGTGCAGCAGCGAGGTGTCCTGGGTGACCATGCCGACCTGCTCGCGCAGGCTTTCCTGGGTGATCCGGGCGATGTCCTGGCCGTCCACCAGGATGCGCCCGCTGTCCAGGTCGTAGAGGCGCAGCAGCAGGTTGACCAGGGTGGATTTGCCGGCGCCCGATGGGCCCACCAGGCCGATCTTCTCGCCGGGGCGCACCTCCAGGTCGAGCCCCTCGAACACCGTACGGCCCTTGCCGTAGTGGAAGCCGATATGCTCGAAACGCACCTCGCCACGGGGCACCTGCAGCGGCTTGGCGTCGTTGTGGTCCTGCACGTCGCGGGGCTGGGCGATGGTCTGCATGCCGTCCTGCACCTGGCCGATGTTCTCGAAGATGCCGCTGACCACCCACATGATCCAGCCGGACATGTTGTTGATGCGGATGACCAGGCTGGTGGCCAGGGCGATGGCGCCGACGGTGATGATGTCCTGGGTCCAGAGCCACAGGGCGAAGCCGGTGGTGCCGACGATCAGCACGCTGGAGAGGGTGGTGATGACCACGTCCATGCCGGTGACCATGCGGTTGGTCTGCTGCACGCGGTGCACCTGCTCGCTAAGGGCTTCGCGGGCGTACTGCTCCTCCAGGCTGGTGTGGGCGAACAGCTTGAGGGTGGTGATATTGGTGTAGCCGTCGACGATGCGCCCCATCAGCCGCGAGCGCGAATCCGAGGCGGCCACCGAGCGCAGCTTGACCCGGGGCACGAAGTACCAGAGTGCGGCGATGTAGCCGGCGATCCACAGCAGCAGCGGGATCATCAGGCGCCAGTCGGCCTCGGCGAACAGCACCAGGGCGCTGACGGCGTAGATCAGCACGTGCCAGATGGCGTCCACCGCCTGCACCGCCGAATCACGCAGGGAGTTGCTGGTCTGCATGATGCGCTGGGCGATGCGCCCGGCGAAGTCGTTCTGGTAGAACGACAGGCTCTGTTTGAGCACGTAGCGGTGGTTCTGCCAGCGGATCAGGTTGGTCAGGCTGGGGTTGATGCTCTGGTGCACCAGCAGGTCGTGCAGGCCGTTGAAGATCGGCCGCAGGACCAGCGCCACCACCAGCATCCAGATCAGTTCGTTGGCGTGGTCGGCGAAGAAGGTATCGGCCGCGCTGTGCTGGGCCAGGTCGATGATGCGACCGAGGAAGCTGTAGAGCGCGACGTCGATCAGGGCGACCACCAGGCCCACCAGCAGGAGGATCGCGAACACCCCCCAGACCTGGCGCAGGTAGTGGAGGTAGAACTTCACCACGGTGCGTGGTGGCGTGGTATCGGGAGCGGGTTTGAAGGTGTCGATCAGGTGTTCGAAACGGCGAAACATCCTTCGGGTCCTTGTCGGGGGGAGCGGCCCGCCAGGGTGGCGGGCCGCCGTGGTTCAGAGCCGCTTGGCGGAGACGATCACCACCGGTTTCAGCGGTACGTTCTGGTGCATGCCACGGTTGCCGGTGGGCACGTTGGCGATCTGGTCGACCACGTCGAGGCCGCGTACCACCTTGCCGAACACGGCGTAGCCGAAGCCACGGGCACCGTGGTCCAGGGCGGGGTTGTCGCGGTGGTTGATGAAGAATTGGCTGGTGGCCGAGTCGGTGGCCTGCATGCGCGCCATGGCGATGGTGCCGCGCACGTTGTGCAGGCCGTTGTCGGCTTCGTTCTTGATCGCGGGGCGGGTGCTCTTCTCATCCATGGAGGCGTCCATGCCGCCGCCCTGGATCATGAAGCCGGGGATCACCCGGTGGAACACGGTGCCGTCGTAGAAGCCGGCGTCCACGTAGTCGAGGAAGTTCTTCACGGTGATCGGCGCCTTGGTGTCGTCCAGCTCCAGCTCGATCTCGCCGGCCGTGGTGTTGATCAGCACATGGGGCTTGTCGGCCGCCATGAGGTTGGCAGTGAACATCAGGGCGCAGGCCGCGAGGGCGATTTTCTTCAGCATTGTCATTGTTCCTTGTGGGCCGCGACTTCTTCGAGGAAGCCGAGGAGGGTGGCGTTGAAGCGTTGTGGTTGATCCAGGGGCGTGGCGTGGCGGGAGTCTTCGATGACCACCAGGCGCGCGTTGGGCATTTCCCTTACGTAGGCTTCCTTCTGCGCGACCGGCGTGTAGTCGCGGTCGGCCGTGATCACCAGCGTAGGACAGGTGATGCGGCCGAGGCGTTCCCGCACGCCCCAGCCGATGATGGCGTCGAGGGAGGCGAGGTAGGCGCGCTTGTCGTTCTGTGGCCAGCGCTCCTCCACCTTGCGCCGCAGCTCGGCCTGTTCCGGGCGGGGGAACAGCAGCCGGGCCAGGGCCTTGGCGATGGTGTCCAGGCTCATCAGCCGCGAGAGCGTCCAGCGCCGTGCCACTTCCCAGTATTCGCGCGGGCTGCGGGGCTTCACCTCGGGCCCGCTGTTGACGATGGTGAGGCTGCGTAGCAGGTCGGGGCGGTCGACGCCGAGCTGGAAGCCGATCATCCCGCCCATGCTGATGCCCACCAGGTGCACCGGCGGCAGTTGCAGGTGTTCGATGAGGGCGGCGACGTCATCGGCGAAGTCGGCGATGGCGTAGGGCCCCTCGGGCTTGTCGGAGCGGCCATGGCCGCGCACGTCGAGGGCGATCACCCGGTAGTGCGCGGCGAGCACCGGTATCTGGTATTCCCAGTCGCGGGTGCTGGAGCCGAGGCCATGCACCAGCAGCAGGGGCACGCCGTGGCCGTATTCCTCGTAGTGCAGCTGACAGTCGTCGTTATCGAACCAGGACATGGTCGTCTCTCCCTCAGGCGTTGGGCAGGGGGGCGGCGAAGGGCGCGTTGAGCGGCGCCGAGTCGAAGGTCTTGATCAGCTCGACGAGTATCTGCGAGGCCGGGCCGAGGGCCTTTTCCTTGTTGGCATAGAGGAAGAACCCGGGGTGGCGGGTGGCGCCCTGGTCCATGGGCAGCGGCTTGAGCAGGCCGTCCTTGAGTTCGCGCTCGATGATGTGGCGCGGCAGCCAGGCGAAGCCCAGGCCGTTGCTGACGAAGTTGGCGGCGGTGGCCAGGCTGCCCACCGTCCAGCGCTGCTCGGCGCCGAGCCAGCCGACATCGCGGGGCTGGGTGCGGCCGGAGTCGCGGATCACCACCTGCAGCTGGGTTTCCAGGTCATGGAAGGTGACGTCGCGCTGCAGGCGGTGCAGCGGATGGTCGGGGTGGGCGACGGCGACGAACTCGACGTTGCACAGTTCGGTGCCGAGGTAGCCGGGGATGTTGAGGCCGGTGATGGCGAGGTCGGCGGTGCCCTCGAGCAGCACTTCCTCTACGCCGGAAAGCACCTCCTCGCGCAGGCGCACACGGCAGCCGCGGCTCTGCGGCATGAAGGCGGCCAGGGCGCGCAGCAGGCGCGCGGTGGGGTAGGCGGCATCGACCACCAGGCGCACCTCGGCCTCCCAGCCCTGCTCCATGTGGTGGGCGAGCTCTTCCAGCTGGCTGGCGGATTTCACCAGTTGCCGCGAGCGCCGCAGCAGCACTTCGCCGGCTTCGGTGAGCACGGCCTTGCGCCCGTCGATGCGCAGCAGCGGCACGCCCAGTTGTTCCTGCATGCGGGCCACGGTGTAGCTGACCGAGGATTGCGAACGGTGAGTGGCTTCCGCCGCCTGGGCGAAGCCGCCATGGTCGACCACCGCTTGCAGGGTCCGCCACTGATCCAGGGTTACCCGGGGCGCTTTCATGCCTTGCTCCTTCTTCTTGTGTATCGGTCAGGAAACATGCGGCCGTGCCGATGACCTCGCCTGACGCTCTGTGTAAGCTGGCGGTCCCGCGCTGGAGACCCCCAATGAAAAGAATGCTCTGTGCCGTCCTGGCCTGCCTGCCCGTCGCCGCCTTCGCCTACCCCATCGAGGTGGAGAAGCAGTACAACGGCAGCGAGATCTCCTATACGACCGACGATATCGATCACAACATGGGCTCGATCAACGTCTACAACCTGGGCGAGGCCCGCGCCGAGTGCACGGTGCGCTTCGTCAACGGACCGGAGACGCCGAAGATCCGCCGCGCCGTGATCGACGGCGGCAAGAGCGTCTACCTCACCGCCAAATTCAACCGCAGCATCATCCGCCTGCGCATCGGCCTCACCTGTAAGCCCGCCTAAGGGAAAGCTCCCATAGAGAAGTCAGCACTGGGCTCCAGCCTAGTGAGGGCTTCTTTATAAATCAATTTTGTCGATTGTTAGTAGCGGATTAATTCGCTTTTTTATCGAATTGTGTCTGGATAACCTGCGCTCCATCGAATCCCACCCCACTTATCGATGGAGCAGCAAACATGTCCAACGTCCTCGTGATCGAAAGCAGCGCCCGCCAGCAGGGTTCCGTGTCCCGCGACCTGACCCAGGCCTTCATCGCCCAGTGGCAGGCCGCCCACCCGGCCGACCAGGTCAAGGTCCGCGACCTGGCCGTGGAGCAGGTGCCGCACCTGGACGCCGACCTGCTGGGTGGCTGGATGAAGCCCGCCGACCAGCACAGCGAAACCGAACAGGCCGCCCTGCAGCGCTCCAACCTGCTGACCGAGGAGCTGCTGGCCGCCGACGTGCTGGTACTGGCTGCGCCCATGTACAACTTCGCCATCCCCAGCACCCTGAAGGCCTGGCTGGACCATGTGCTGCGTGCCGGCGTCACCTTCAAGTACACCGAGACCGGTCCCCAGGGCCTGCTCACCGGCAAGCGCGCCTATGTGCTGACCGCCCGTGGCGGCGTCTACGCCGGTGGCCCGTTCGACCACCAGGAACCCTACCTGCGCCAGGCCCTGGGCTTCATCGGCATCCACGATGTGTCGTTCATCCATGCCGAGGGCATGAACATGGGCGCCGAGTTCCAGGAAAAGGGCATCGCCCAGGCCAAGGCCCTGGTGGCCAAGGTCGCCTGACGCCACACCGCTTCGCTCCACTCCTTTGTGCTCATCCCTTGCCCGGCCCCATGGCCGGGCTTTTTTATGGCCGCGCGCTTCCCGTAGGAGCGAGCTCTGCTCGCGAAGCTATAGGAGCGAATTCATTCGCGATGCTTTTGCAGGCTGAGCTTCAGCATGGGCTCGGGTTTGGCAGCATGGGTTTCGCTGCGCTCGCGGAACGCCGCCCGACCCATCCTACGGACTTTCGTTTGGCTGTGGATTGGAGTGCGCATGGGTCTTGGCGTGCCCTATGGGCTTTCGTCGAAAGGGCTCCTGGTAGGAGGGTGCCGCTTTCAGGCCTGCCGATGCCGGGTTGGTCCCAGCGGGCCCGCAGGCGGGTGGGTAAGCTTTCCCTGGTGGCGGCGAGCGGGTATTTTCGCCGGCTGCAATCAGAGGCCTGTCATGTCTTCGTTCATTTCTCCACGCGTTGCGGTGCGGCCATGAGGCTGTCCGGGCGCGGTGTCGCGCTGTCCCTTACCGCGTCGGTGCTGTTCGCCCTGATGCCTGGCTACGTGCGTGAGCTGGCGCCGCTGGATGGCGTGCAGATCTTCGCCCAGCGGGTGCTTTGGTCGATTCCGGCGGTGCTGCTGCTGGTGGCGTTGATGAGGCAATGGGCGGTGTTGCGCGATGTGCTCGTGCGCCTGCGCCGGGAGCCGTTGCTGCTGGCGGCCTTGCCATTGGCGGCGCTGTTGATCGGGCTGCAGTGGGGCCTGTTCCTCTGGGCGCCGTTGCAGGGGCGGATGCTGGAGGTGTCCCTCGGCTACTTCCTGCTGCCCCTGGTGATGGTGTTGTGCGGGCGCCTTTTCTATAACGAGCGCCTGCGCCCGCTGCAGCTGCTGGCGGTGCTCTGTGCCGTTGCCGGCGTGCTCCACGAGCTGTGGATGACCCGCGCTTTCTCCTGGCTGACCCTGGTCACCGCGCTGGGCTACCCGCCGTATTTCATGCTGCGCCGCTGGATGCGCCTGGACGCGCTGTCCGGTTTCATCCTGGAGATGATGGTGCTGGCACCGCTGGCGGCCTGGCTGATCATCGCCCATGGCCCGGTGGGGGCTTTCGTCCAGGCGCCGCAGCTGTGGTGGCTGATTCCCGGCCTGGGCCTGCTCGGCACCCTGGCCTTCGCCGCGATGATGGCCTCCAGTCGGCTGCTGCCGCTGGGGTTGTTCGGCATCCTCAGCTATGTGGAGCCGGTGCTGCTGTTCGCGGTGGCCGTGGCGTTCCTGGGCGAGGCCTTCGACCCGGCGCAGTTCTGGACCTACCTGCCGATCTGGCTGGCGGTGCTGCTGATCGGCTGGGACAGCGCGCAACTGCTGCGCAAGCAGGCGCGCCAGGAACGGGCGGCGCGCGCCCTCAGCTGAGGGCCGCAGCGCCCGGGTGATCGGCCAGCGCGGCCAGCACCTGGTCGCGCAGCAGCGGGGCGAGGTCGGCGGGCGGGGTTGCGCCCGGGGCCAGCCAGGCCAGTTCTTCCAGTTCGGCCGCCGCGGCCACCGGCTGCGACAGGCGGCCGATGAAGATTTCCGCATCCACCCAGGTATCGGGCTCGTTGGCCGCGGGCGCGCGGAAGCGGCCGAGGGGCTGCAGCGCGCTGGCGTCCATCTCCAGGTCGAGTTCTTCGAGCAGTTCCCGCTGCAGGGCGGCGAGGGCGGTTTCGCCGGGTTCGCGCTTGCCGCCGGGCAGCATGAAGGCGCGGGTGCCGCGTTTGCGCACCAGCAGCAGGCGCTGGTCGGCGTCGAGCAGGCAGGCGGCGGAGAGGATCAGGGTGGTCATGGATTGGGGGCTTCCGGCAGCAGTTTGTAGTGCAGCTGCACCACGCCGGTGGCGAAGCTGCGTTGTTCGTGGAGTTGCAGGCGGCGCTCCAGCCCGGTGGCGAACATCTGGATGCCGGCGCCGAGCAGGTGCGGGACGACGCTGACGATCAGCTCGTCGATCAGCCCCGCCGCGTAGCAGGTGCCGGCCAGGGAACCGCCGCCCACCAGCCAGACACGCTTGCAGCCGGCCTCGGCCAGCTCCGCCAGGGCTTCGGCCGGGGTGTTGTGGGCGATGCGGACCTGGGGCGCTGCGGGTTCGAGCTCCGCGCGGGTGAGCACGGTACAGGGCTTGCCCGGGTAGGGCCAGGCGCCGCCCATGGCCAGCACGGTTTCGTAGGTGCCGCGCCCCATCAGCAGGCCATCGATGCTGTCGTAGAAGGCGCCGTAGCCGTGGTCATCGCCGGATTGCTCCAGCGGCTGCAGCCAGTCGACGCTGCCGTCGGGGCGGGCGATGTAGCCGTCCAGAGTGGCGGCGACGTAGTAGATCAGCGATGCGCTCATGCAGGGCTCCGACGGGTGGGCTGTGGCCGGCGGTGAAATCCGTCGGGGACTGAAGCTGTTGGAGTGGAGCACGGCCCTGTGGGTTCAGCAATCGCCGCAACGTCGGGAAATCAGCGTGGGACGCACAGAATTCGGGTGTTCGGGCGCGACAACCGGTAACCTATGCAGCTGTTTTTCAAGCTTTCGATCGAGGTAGCACCCGTGTTCTCCCAATTCGCCCTGCACGAACGTCTGCTCAAGGCCGTGGCCGAGCTGAAATTTGCCGAACCGACGCCCGTGCAGCAGGCGGCCATTCCCCCGGCGCTGGAAGGGCGCAACCTGCGCGTGACCGCGCAGACCGGCAGCGGCAAGACCGCCGCCTTCGTGCTGCCGCTGCTCAATCGCCTGATCGGCGAGGCCAAGCCGCGCGAGCGCATCCGTTCGCTGATCCTGCTGCCCACCCGCGAGCTGGCCCAGCAGACCCTGAAGGAAGTGGAGCGTTTCTCCCAGTTCACCTTCATCAAGTCCGGCATCGTCACCGGCGGTGAGGACTTCAAGGTGCAGGCCGCCATGATGCGCAAGCTGCCCGATGTGCTGGTGAGCACCCCGGGCCGCCTGATCGAGCACCTCAATGCCGGCACCGTCGACCTCAAGGAAGTCGAAGTGCTGGTGCTGGACGAGGCCGACCGCATGCTCGACATGGGCTTCGCCGAGGACATGCAGCGCATCACCGCCGAGTGCGCCAACCGCAAGCAGACCCTGCTGTTCTCCGCCACCACCGGCGGCGCCGCGCTGCGCGACGTCTCGGCCAAGGTGCTGAACGATCCGCTGCACCTGCGCCTGAACGGCGTCGAGCAGCTCAACGAGTCGACCCGCCAGCAGATCATCACGGCCGACGACATCGCCCACAAAGAGGCCATCGCGCGCTGGCTGCTGGCCAACGAGGACTACCAGAAGGCCATCGTCTTCACCAACACCCGTGCCCAGGCCGACCGTTTCTACGGCCACCTGGTGGCGGCTGGATACAAGGCCTTCGTGCTCCATGGCGACAAGGACCAGAAGGACCGCAAGATGGCCATCGACCGCGTGCGCGAGGGCGGCACCAAGGTACTGGTGGCCACCGACGTGGCAGCCCGTGGCCTGGACATCCAGGGCATGGACCTGGTGATCAACTTCGACATGCCGCGCTCCGGTGACGAGTACGTGCACCGTGTCGGCCGTACCGGCCGTGCCGGTGGCGAAGGCACCGCCATTTCGCTGATCTGCCACAACGACTGGAACCTGATGTCCAGCGTCGAGCGCTACCTCAAGCAGAGCTTCGAGCGCCGCGTGATCAAGGAGCTCAAGGGCAGCTACAGCGGCCCGAAGAAGGTCAAGGCTTCCGGCAAGGCTGCCGGCGTGAAGAAGAAAAAGACCGACAAGAAAGCCGGCGACAAGAAGGCCTCGGCCAAGCCGGCCGCCAAGCGCAAGCCGTCCGGCCCGCGCCGCGATGAGTCCAAGGTGGTCAGCGCCGACGGCCTGGCGCCGCTGAAGCGCAAGAAGCCCGCTGCCGAGTGATCCGCCCGTTAGCGCGTGGCCTGCCGGTGGCGTTGCTGCCGTGGCTGGCCACAGCCGAGGCCCAGGTGTACCGCTGCACCCGGGCCGACGGCACGGTGGAGTTCACCGACCGCGGTTGTGGAACCCTCGAACCCTCCCGCTCGGGCGGGTTGGTCGACGGCCTGCCCTCCCTGCATTCCCTTCTGGACGCCGCCCCGGCGTTCATCCCCTACGGCCTCAGCCTCTGGCAACTGCTGGCGCTGGTCTACCTGGCGATGAGCCTGGTCTGCTTCATCGCCTACTGGCGTGACAAGCGCTTCGCCGTGGCCGGCACCCAGCGCACGCCGGAGTCGCGGCTGCACCTGTACGAGCTGCTCGGTGGCTGGCCGGGCGGCCTGTTGGCGCAGCGGCTGATCCGCCACAAGAACCGCAAGGTCTCCTACCAGGTGAAGTTCTGGCTGATCGTTGCCCTGCACTTGGGCTTGCTCGGCTGGTGGCTGCTCTAGGATCTGTACGAAAAGTGCCTGCGCTCGGTGATGCTTCGTTAAAAACGGGTTCGGAATGCTCATTTACAGCTCGTAAACTCCGCTTCCTCACCCGTTTTTTGCCTTGCCTGACCGTCGCTCGACGACTTTTCGTGCAAACCCTAGGGCGCTGAGGCGCCCGCTGACCGCCGCTGACCGCCGCTGCAAGGACGGTCAAGGTCGGGATTGGCCCGTGCAGGCTTGCCAGGTTTTGCTAGGGTCGATGAGCTGGAGCAAGGCTGCTCCCCACCCGCTCATCAACCGTAGGGACCCCCACCCGATGAAGCTGACCCAGACGATTCTTGCCGCCGCCCTGTGCATGGGCCTGGCCGGCACCACCCTCGCCACCGAACTCAAGCACTGGCCGGCGCCCGCCGCCAAGCAGCTCGACGCGCTGATCGCGGCCAACGCCAACAAGGGCGCCTACGCGGTGTTCGACATGGACAACACCAGCTACCGCTACGACCTGGAGGAGTCCCTGCTGCCCTTCCTCGAAGCCAAGGGCGTGCTGACCCGCGAGAAGCTCGACCCCTCGCTCAAGCTGATCCCCTTCAAGGACGTGAAGGGCCACAAGGAAAGCCTCAACAGCTACTACTACCGCCTCTGCGAACTCGATGACCTGGTCTGCTACCCCTGGGTGGCCCAGGTGTTCTCCGGCTTCACCCTGCGCGAGCTGAAGGGCTACGTCGACGAGCTGCTGGCCTCCGGCAAGCCGGTGCCGGCCACCTATTACGAAGGCGACGAGGTGAAGACCATCGAGATCAACCCGCCCAAGCTCTTCACCGGCCAGCAGGAGCTGATGAACAAGCTGCGGGAGAACGGCATCGAGGTCTACATCATGACCGCCGCGCTGGAGGAACTGGTGCGCATGGTCGCCGCCGATCCGAAATACGGCTACAACGTGAAGCCGGAGAACGTCATCGGCGTCACCACGCTGCTCAAGGACCGCAAGACCGGCGCCCTGACCACCGCGCGCAAGCAGATCGAAGAGGGCACGTACGACGAGAAGGCCAACCTCGACCTGGAGATCACCCCCTACCTGTGGACCCCGGCCACCTGGATGGCGGGCAAGCAGGCGGCCATCCTCACCTACATCGATGAATGGAAGAAACCCATCCTGGTGGGCGGCGACACGCCGGACAGCGATGGCTACATGCTCTTCCACGGCACCGACGTGGAGAAGGGCGGGCTGCGCGTGTGGATCAACCGCAAGGCCAAGTACATGGACCAGATCACCGCCATGCAGAAGAAGAACGCCGAGGCCCAGGCCAAGCTCGGCCTGCCGGTGACCGCCGACCGCAACTGGGTGGTGGTGACGCCCGAGGAGATCCAGTAACCGACCATCCGCGATGGAGCTACCCCCCTGCGCAACCGCCTCGCCAGCGACTATGCTGCGAGCTGTGATGCAAGGGGGTGGCATGGGCAGATGGCTGTTGGTCGGCGTGTTGTCGCTCGGGCTTCCCTGGCTGGCCTTGGGGGAGGAGTTGCGTTTCGGTTTCGGTACCCAGAAGCCGCCCTACGTCTATGAGGGCGAGGAGCGCGGGCTGGAGCTGGAGATCATCACCGCGGCCGCCAAGGCGGCGGGTTTCACCCTGCAGTACCACTACCTGCCGGCGGAGCGCCTGCACCTGCTGCTGGGGCGTGGCGAGCTGGATGGCATCGCCACCACCAGTGAGCGCAGCGGCGTGCCGGCCTTCTATTCCGAGCCCTACATCAAGTACCACAACTACGCCATCGCGCTGGCCAGGAATGCGTTCCGCATCGACAGCATCGCCGACCTGGGCGATCACTCGGTGAGTGCCTTCCAGCGGGCGCGCTACCTGTTGGGCGACGAGTTCCAGGCCATGGCGGAGAACAACTCGCGCTACCGCGAGGAAGCCCAGCAGATCACCCGCAACCGCCTGCTCTATTCAGGCCGCATCGAGGTGGTGATCGGCGACAAGCGCATCATCGACTACCTCAACCGCGAGGTGATCAGCCAGGTGGATATCAGCCAGCCGATCATCTGGTACGACCTGTTCCCGCCCACCCCTTACAAGGTCGGCTTCCTCCACGCCAACCAGCGCGACCGTTTCAACAAGGGGTTGCAGATGATCCGCGACAGCGGCGAATACCACGCCATCGAGAAGAAGTACGAGCACTACTGAGGTGCCCGCTCACTCCTGCTTCTGCTTGGCATCGCTTTTGTCGCCGGCCTTGTCGACTTCCTGCTTGCGCTGCTCGGTGACGTTGCACTCGTCGTCACCTTCGCGGGCATCGGTCTTGAGCTTGTCCTGCTTGAGCTCTTCGTTGACCTGCTTGGCCTTCTGCGGGTCGCTCTCGGTGGCCTGGTGCACTTCGGCCGCCAGTTGCTCGCGCTTGGCCGTGGCCTCCTCGGCGCTGCACACGGCCAGGGCCGGCAGCGGGGCGAGCAAGGCAAGGGTGGCGCTCAATGCCAGTAAGCGGTTCATGGTGTTCTCCTTCGGGTGAATCGCACTCCTTAGGGTGGAGCGCCCGCGCGGGGCAAAAGTTCAGGCTGTCAGCGCACCCGGTCGCGGCTCTGTACGGCCAGGTCCAGGGCCTTTTGCATGTCCAGCCGCGCCGAGCGGCCCACGTCCTTGTCGTTGAGCTGGTAGTTGCGTTCCGACGGCAGGATGGGTGCGGTGAGGTCCTCGGCGTCCATGGGTTCGAAGTCGTAGTCGCCACCGATGGTCATGGCGCTGCGACGCAGCAGCATGCGCACCTGCTCGGGTTGCAGGCGCGGGTTGATCGAGAGCATGGCGGCGACGATGCCGGTGACCATGGGCGTGGCGTAGGAGGTGCCGCAATGCACCTCGCCGGTTTCGTTCTCGCCCCGGGTGGAGGCGCGGGCGCAGGCGGCGGCGGTGATGTCCACGCGCATGTCGATGTTCGAGGAGTCGCGCTTGACCACATAGGCCGGGTCGTCGATGCCCACGTCGTCGCGTTCGCTGCGCTGGTGCCCGCCCACCACCAGCAGCTGGTCGGTGATGAAGGAGGAGGGCAGGCGGTATTCGTCGGTGCCGGAGAAGGAGGCGCCGTTGCCGGCGGAGTTGATCACCAGCACGTCCGGGTGTTCCTTGCGCAGCCAGAGGAAGAACTCTTCCAGCAGTTCTTCGTAGCCGCTCATGGCGATGCCCGAGCGCACCAGGGAGTCCACTTCGTCGCCCTTGACGTTCTTCGCGCCGACGCGGTGGATGCCCCAGCTCCAGTTGAGGACGCGCACGCCGTCCTCCACCAGGTTCACCGAGGCGGCGACGTTGGCGGTGATGCCGGCGTCGGAGTTGCGCTCCACTATCACCTCGAAGCCGTTGCTGGCCTTGTCCAGCCCGCGCAGGAAGCCGGTGTTACCGCCCTGGTCCCAGCGCGCGGCGAGGATGCCGGCGACGGTGGAACCATGGTTGTCGGGCGTGGCCGCGTCGCGGGCGTAGAGGCAGGTGCGCGGTTGCTCGCCCTTGCAGCCGCCGAGGTAGTCGGCGAAGTCGGGGGCATCGAAGTCGACGTTGCGCTCGATCACGCCGATGCGCAGCGGGCGTGTGTCCACCGGCGCCTGGCGTGCGGGGATGCGCCGCTGGTAGTAGTTCACCGCGTCCATGAAGCGGTTGGCGGCCCACTCGTCCGAGTCCTTGCCGGGCTTGCTCGGCTCCTCCCGCGCGGCCTCGGCTTCCTCGCCCTTCTCGGGAGCGGATTCCTCCACCACCACCGCGTCGACGCTGGTCTCGCTGCCGATGCGCAGGATCAGCGCATCGCGCTCGGTGAGGTTCTTAACCGGCAGGCGCAGCTGGTAGGTATTCAAGGGCGGGATGGCGCCCACCACCCTGGCGCCGTACTTGCCGGCCAGGCGCTCGGCCTCCTTGCGGCCGTCGTGGCTTTCCTCGATCAGCAGGCTGACCAGGTCGACGTAGGTGGTCAGCCCATCCATGTTCTTCGCCACTTCGGCGGGGCCGGCCGCCAGCACATGGCTGCCGTTCAGCGACAGCCACACGGGGTTGCTGGTGCGCTCGCCGTCCTCCAGCCAGAGCGGGCCGCTTTCATGCTCGCGGTGGTCCAGGCGCAGCTTCAGGCCGCCCTTGTTGCGGGTCACGCTAGCGGCGGGCAGTGGCTTGCCGTCCAGCAGCAGCCGGGGCGTGGCCTCGCCCAGGCCGCTGACCCGCAGGCACCAGTCCTGCCGCTCGTGCTCCAGCAGGTCGCCGCAGCGCTGCAGGCCCTCCATGCGCAAGGGTTCTTCAGCGCTGGCGAAGGGACTGGCGAGGGCCAGGAGCAGGGCGGTGACGGGGGCGCGGTGCAGCGGCATGGGCGGGCCTTGGTGGAGGGTGTTCTGCTGTTCCGACCGCCCGGCCCCGGCTTTCGTTCAGGCTGACCGTTCACCCATAAGGTCGAACCATGGCGGCGCGCGGGCAGTCGGAAACCACAGGACGCCCCATCCCCCACGCCTGGAGACATGCCATGAACAGCTACGACTGGGAGCTCATCGAACTGCTGCTGCACAAGGTGCAGGAGTCGGCCAACGTCAACTTCGCCCCCCGTGAATACGCCGCTGAACTGGCCGAGCAGCGCCAGGCCGCCGGGCGTCAGATCGGCGGCACCCTCGATCACCTGAAGATGCTCGCCGCCGACTACGAACGCATCCTGTTGCAGGGCGGCTATATCGAATCCCGCCCGGAAAGCGAGGGCGGCAATGGCGAGAACTTCGTCCTCACCGAGCGCGGCAGCCGCCTGCTGGAGCTGATCAACAGCAGCTTGCCGGCCAACCTGCAGTTCCGCGAGCAATTGGCCGAGAAGGGCCAGGCGGCGCTGACGCCGGAAGTGTTCGACGAATTGTCGGCGAGGGCGGCGCGGGCTTGAGTGCCCAGGCGGTGCTGAGGCGGCGCTGCGCGCCGCTGGGCGACTGAAGTCGCCCCTACAGTCGCCTCTGCGAAACCGCCGTTCGGAGTCGTCCGGGTGGGCGCGAATTCATTCGCGATGGGTGTGGCTCGGGCCCAACGGGTCGAACCGTTGGGCCTCGCTGCGCTCGGCGCCCACCTACGCGCCGATCGCATCAATAGATCGGCGGGGTTTCCGGCAGCACTTCCGGGTCGGGGATGAAGGGCATGGCCCAGGGGTCGAGGTTGCGGCCCTGGTGGGCGAGGTCCATCCGCGCCTGCTCCAGCACCCCGGCCAGGCGCACCGGGTTGGCGTACTGGGTGCTGCGGATATGGCCGATATCCAGGACCTTGTGCCCGTGCAGGTCGGTCACGGTGAGGCTGAAGCTGTCGTCTTCCTCATGGGCCAGGGCCTTGCAGCCGTAAGGCAGGAAGGCTTCGGTGGCCAGGCGCATGGCATTGTCCAGGCTGATTGGCGTGGTCATGGCAGTCTCCGGCTGCAGTGCATGAGTTAGGTGGACAGCAGAACGGGGGGAGGCGGTTCCACCGGGGTGACGAACTGCAGGCGGCCGATTTGGTGAGTCGCCTGTCCTGCCTGGACAGTGCCCAGCGCGCCCCGGGATTGTTACCCTTCGATGACAAGCGCCGCGCAAGACGGCGCTCCTGGTTTCGGAGCTTCGATGAAACGCCTGCTGCTCGCCCTGTCCTGCCTGTTCGCCTGCGCGCCCGCTACCTTGCTGGCCTGGTCCAATCACTCCCTGGGCACCTGGCTGGCCCTGTCCGATCTCCAGGAGCTGCGCCAGGCCGAGCCGGTGCAGGTGGAGTCGCTGGAGGCCTTCCTCGCCGCCGAGGGCGTGGCGCTGGAACAACTGCTGGACGAGCAGGAGGCCTATGCGCGGGAGAACTTCCCCGGCTACCCGGCACGCCCCGATGACCTGCGCTGGCTGCCCGACTCGGGCGGTGATCGCCGTCGCGCCTTCTTCATGGCGCTGCGGGTCAACCCGGAAATCCGCCTGGCCAGTTTCGTCCAGGCGCTGCCGGGGCTGCAGTTGCCGGACCATCGCTTCCTGCCCGCCGAGCAGGTGCTGGTGTTCCGCAAGCTCAACCTGTGGAACGAGTGGCGCTTCATCGCCCTCTCACCCGGTGAGCGCATCAGCCCGCTGGCGGTGCTGGCCAGCGCGGCGGATGAGCCGGACTACGGCCACGACATCAACCTGTTCAGCGACAACCCGGGCGAGATGGGCGCGCGCTATGGCTTCGGCACGCAGCCGTTCGGTGATTCGCGCTTCGAGTACTCCTCCCAGGCGCCGTTCCATATCGGCTACTACCACGAGTCGGAGCTGATCTTCCGCGCGGCGCCCTTCCTCACCCGCACCTACCCGGAGATGCGCGTGCAGCAGTACCTGGGCCTGGCGCGCTTCGCCTTCGAGAGCGGCCACGACTACTGGGGCTACCGCTTCCTCGGCTGGGCGCTGCACTACGTCCAGGACCTGACCCAGCCCTACCACTCCAAGGCGCTGCCGGGCGAAAGCACCGCCACCCTGATGTGGACGGCGATCAAGGCCGCCGCCGGCGACACCGCCGACAAGGAAGCGGCCATCGAGCGCGTCGCCACCCGCCACACCGAGGTGGAGAAGTACCAGGCCGACTGGCTGCGCCGCCTGCTGCGCGAAGGCAGCAACGACAGCCCGCTGCTGGCCGCCTACCGCGACCGCTCGGTGGACGCCGACTACCCGCCCTTCGACCTGGGCTACCTGCGGGATGTGGTGTCCCTGGAGGCCTATGACGCCGCCGACGGCTTCGACGATCGCATCGGCGCCTGGCTGGCCAAGGGGCAGCCCGGTGCGGACTTCAGCCAGGGCAACCAGCTGAAGCCGCCAGCCACCGATCCCGAGCTGGATGCGGTGCTGGTGCAGCTGATCCGCCACTTCGCCGGCCACAGCCGCAACCTGGTGCGCACCACCCTGCAGAACCCCTGAGACGGGCGCGGCGCAAAGGGCCTGCCGGCTCGTCGGGTTGCCCCCGACCTATGCTGCCATTGGCGAGTGGGCGAACCCCGTGCCAAGCCCAGCGGTCACAACTCCAGGTGACCGATGGAGGCCGGCATGCACATCAAGCTGATCGAAGGGTTGCAGTGGAGCACCGAACCCGGTGGCTCCGGTGGCCTGTGCAACAAACGCGGGGAGAAGGTGCACCTGCGCCAGGGCGATATGGACGGCGCCTGCGGCCCCTATTGCCTGGTGATGGCGATGCTCGCGCGCAACCAGCTCAGCCGGCGCCAGGCCAAGGGGTTGGAACGGGTGGACTCGCGCACCCGTTACGGGCGCCTGATGGAGGCGCTGAATCGCCACGAGACCCTGGTGCGCGTCGGCACCACCGGGCATGACCTGCTGGCCCTGCTGCGCGAGGTGAACGACAAGGAGCACCGGGTGGTGACCGGCAGCGGGGTGGAGATGGTGCGCCAGGCCCGCGCCCACCTGGAGGACGACTTCCCGGTGTTGCTGGGCTTCCACGGCCACAAGGGCAGCGACATCCGTCACTGGGGCCTGGCCATCGGCATGAGCGACGATGCGTTCTTCCTGCTCGACCCGGCCCATGAGTTGCAGCCCGGCCTGGCCTGGAACGCCATCCTCACCAGCGAGGCCCATGGCTCGCGCTTCGGCTATCGCTACATCAATGCCAAGGGCACCTGGGCGGTGACCCTGAAGGAAATGCTCGCCCTGCTCTGAGCCCTAGAACTTCTCGTTGGCGTTGAGGTAGCGCCACTGGCCCGGCTGCAGCTTGGCCATGGCCACGCCGCCGATGCGGATGCGCTTCATCGCCACCACTGTGAGCCCTACCGCTTCGCACATGTGGCGGATCTGCCCCGGCTGGGAGCCCTTGAGGGCGAAGCGCAGGCGGGTTTCGTTCTGCCAGCTGACCTTCATCGGCGGCAGTGCCTGGCCCTTGTAGCTGAGGCCGTGGCACAGGCGCTTGAGGCCGTGCTCGATGATCTGCCCGGAAACTTCGACGATGAACTCTTCCTCCACCTTGTTGGCGTGATCCAGGCGACGGGTCACGCCCCAGTTCTGGGTGAAGACCATCAGGCCGCTGGCGTCGGTCTCCAGCGGGGTGAGCAGGTTCTGCCGGATGAAGTGCTTTTTCAGCGGGCGCATGCCGGGCTGGTCAGGGGTGAGGTTGTCCGCCACCAGCAGTTGCAGCACCGAGTTGGCGCCCATGCCGATGCCATAGCCGGCAGGCTTGTTGAGCAACAGGGTGACCGGCTCCACCGTGGCCGCCACGGCATTGGGCAGCAGCACCACCTGTTCGTCGAGCACCTTGAATTGCGGTTCCTCGACTACCTTGCCGTTCACCGTCACCCAGCCGTTCTCGATATACAGCTCGGCATCGCGACGGGAGCAGGGCACGAGTTCGGCAAGGCGTTTGGACAGGCGCACGGGTTCGGACATGACGGGGTACCGGAAGAGGGGGGGCCATTGTAACCGCGGAAGCGCTGCGGCGGCGCGCCGATGCGGGCGGCCGAATGGCACGGCTATGTCTGCATCAAGTGTCGCTGGAAAATTCGAGCCCAGCTGATTGCCGAGCTTTGCTGGGCCTTCTGGTTTCGCCCACCCGGGCGAGTCACTTTTCTCAGTCGCCAGAAAAGTAACCAAAAGGGCTTGCCCCTCCATACGGGTCTGGCTGAAGCCAGACTTCCCTCGCTCCATCATCGTTCCAGGGGCACGCCGCGAAGGGCCATCCCTGGCCCATCGCGGCTCTCGCGACATCCATGTCGCTCAACCCCTTACACGACGATTCGCTCGGCCTCCTGGGAAGGGGCGTTTGGCGGCTGCTCCAACATTGATGCCCAGCGCATCACGGCCTGGTGCGCACGGCTTTTCGTCGGGTGGGTCGGGCGGCGTTCTGGGAGCGGAGCGAAACCCACGCGGTGGGGGTGGCGGAAATCCATAAAACCCCAGAAAGCACCGTATCTAAGCATTTGCTTAAAGCCCCAACGGCATCGGGCCGGAAGAGTCCGGCCCGATGGGGTGCTGCGGGGAGGGCGATCAGTGCACGCGTATTTCCACTTCCTGGGGCACGTCGAGCGTCTCCAGGTCGCCCTCGATGGCGCTCTCGGTGCTTTCCGGCTGGTTGGCGAACAGCCCCAGCAGGCGCGACATCGGGTGATGGGGCTTGGCGCCTTCGGCGAGCTGGGCGCCGCCTTCCACGGCTTCCACCGGCTCGGGCAGCATTTCGGTGACCACCTTGAAGTCGGTGATCTGGATGGTGCCGCGCCCGGCCGCCAGCAGGTGGAAGGAGAACGCCTTGCGGGCCTGCGGGTTGTCGAAGGCGAAGGTGATGGACACCGGCTTGCCCTTCTTCAGCACGGGCAGCTCGGGGATGGGCAGGGCCACGTCACGCTCGAACTCCTTGGTCTTGAGCTGCAGCTGCGCGCCCTGGCGGTCCATCTGCAGCACGTTGATGCCCAGGCGCACCGTGGTCCGGCTGTTCTTCGGCAGTTCCATGTACTGGGCGCCGATCAGGTTGTCGGCCCAGTCATCGCGGGTCTGGTCCTTCAGGCGGATGCGCTCGCGGGTGGCGAACTGGTATTCCTGGCCGAGGGCGCCGCCCAGCAGCGATTGGTCGAGCAGGGCCGCACGCTGGCTGACCAGGCGCGCCTGCTTGCCGCTGAAGCGCCCGAGGAAGCGCGCCTCGTCGGCGATGAAGCCCTCGCTCTGGTAGCGACGGCAGACCTGCTGGAAGTCGCACTCGGTGAAGGTGCCGCGGCCGTCATGCTGGCGCAGCATGCCGTTGGTGTAGGAGATCATTTCGCGGCCGCTTTCGTAGTCGCGGAACAGCGAGCGGCCGGCCAGGTTCTGCGGCACCTTGTAGCCGAAGTAGTCGAGGATCGAGGTGGTCAGGTCGACGTGGCCGTACACGCCGCTCTTGATCGGCGGCAGCGAGGCCTGTTCCGGTGCCAGCACCAGGTTGAAGCCCCAGGCGGAGGCGAGGCGTACCTTGTCGATGCCGTGGGATTCGTCCGAGGTGATGATCACCAGGGTGTCCTTGAGCACGCCCTGTTTTTCCAGGCCGGTGAGGAAGGCGTCGACGGCGTCGTCGAGGTAGGCGATGGCGGCCTTCTTGGCGTCGGGGTAGCGCGCCAGGTACTCATCGGGTGCCGAATAGGGCTGGTGGGTGCCGACGGTGAGCAGGGTCAGCATCCAGGGTTTCTTCTGCTGGCGGATCTGCTTCACGTAGCCCAGCGCGCCTTCGAAGAAGGCCTTGTCGTCCATGCCCCAGGGGAATTCCAGGTAGGCCTTGTTGCGGAACCAGTCACGGCCGAGGGTCTTGTCGAAGCCCATGGCCGGCATGATCTTGTCCTTGGCCATGAAGCGCAGCCCGGCACCCTGCAGGAAGTGGGTGGCGAAGCCGTGGCGGTGCAGCTGGGCGGGGATGCAGTCCTTGGCCCGCGAGGGGTTGTTCAGCAGCTCCAGGCCCTTGGGCGTGCCAGAGTCCAGCTTGCTGTAGTCGCCGCAGAGCATCGAGTAGAGGCCGCGGATGGTCTGGTGGCTGTGCAGCACGTAGTCCGGCGTGGTCATGGCGCGCTCGGCCCATTGGCTGAGGCGCGGCATCAGCGATTCCTGGTAGCTGCTGTTGATCGCCGCGCGGTTGGCGGCGATGTAGGCACCAGGGATGCCTTCCAGGGTTATCACCAGCACGTTGCGCGCGCGGCCGGGCTCGGCCAGCAGCGGGGCGCCGTCGAGGTCGAGGCGGGCGAGACCGGCGATATCCGGCGGCGCGTCGGGCTGGTCGCCGTCGAGCCAGTCTTCCACCGCCAGTTGGCCACTGTTGAGGGCACCGGCCAGCAGCTTGTGGGGCAGGTTGAACTGCTGCCACTGCTCGGCTTCGCTCGGGCGCAGGTACTGGATGGCGGCGTGGCTGGCCAGCAGGGCCACGGGCACGGCCAGCCAGGCGCGCGAGGGGCGCTGTTGCGGGCGGCGCCAGAGCAGGGCGCAGGCCAGCAGCGCGACGGCGAGGGCGATCGCCAGCCAGGGGTAGGTGAGGCCGCCGCCCTGGGTCGAGTGGCCGACGAATTGCGGGTCCATCAGGTACTTGAGGTCGCTGGGCTCGGGCATGCGGCCCACGGCGCCGACCAGTTCGGCGGTGCCGAGGGTGATCAGGCTGGTGGCGACCATCACCGGCAGCGCCAGCCACAGCGGGCGCCGGTAGAGCAGGGCGATCAGCAGCGAGCCGATGGCGAGGTCCGACAGGTAGCCGAAGCCGTCGCTCCAGCCCAGCCACCAGCGGGCGGCGAGCGGAATGATCAGGAACAGAATGCAAAGGGGCAAAAGGTGCAGCGGTGAAGACAGCCAGCGGCTGGAAGGGCGCACAGGAACTCCTGAGATCAGACAGCGAGAATCCATGGGGGTGATGGACAGAAAAAAGGGCGATGTTCGTTCGCCGACATGATTCTGAAACATCGTTGTGCTTACGGCCAGTAGACAATCGGCCGCGCATCGAATTCTGTGTGCCGAGTCGTTTCCGCAACCTGGCGACGAGTGGTGGGGAAAGGCCGGTGGGCGGCGTGCATGGCCCGGTGGCGCGCCCGCCTGTAGAATGCCGGCCTTGTTCATTGAGGTAAGCAAGATGGCTCTGATCGGGCGATTCAATTCCCTGCCGGTGGTGAAACACACCGAATTCGGCCTGTATCTGGACGGCGACCAGGACGGCGAAATCCTCCTGCCCAAGCGCTATATCCCGAAGGATCAGCCCACCGAGATCGGTGACTGGCTCAACGTCTTCGTCTACCTGGACAGCGAGGACCGCCTGATCGCGACCACGCAGAAGCCCAAGGTGCAGGTGGGCGGCTTCGCCAGCCTCAAGGTGGTGGAGATCAACCGCATCGGCCTGTTCCTCGACTGGGGCCTGCCCAAGGACCTGCTGCTGCCGCACTCGGAAGAGAAGCGCCCGCTGCAGGTCGGCGACTATTGCGTGGTGCACGTCTACCTCGACCGCCGTACCCGTCGCATCACCGCCACCGCGCGGCTGGACCGCTACCTCGACACCACCCCGGCGCGCTACAGCGTTGGCCAGGAAGTCGACCTGCTGGTGGCCGACGAGACCGACATGGGCTTCAAGGCCATCATCAATGACCGCCATTGGGGCCTGATCCACCGCAACGAGATCTTCAAGTTCCTGCGCAGCGGCATGCGCGAGAAGGGCTTCATCCGCGAAGTGCGCGCCGACGGCAAGATCGCCCTCAGCCTGCAGCCGGTGGGCGAGCAACTGGCCACCGGCCTCAACGAGCAGATCATCGCCAAGCTGCGCGAAGAGGGCGGCTCCCTGGCGGTGAGCGACAAGAGCCCGCCTGAGGTGATCTCGCGACTGTTCGGCGTGAGCAAGGGCAACTTCAAGAAGGCCATCGGCGGCCTGTACAAGCAGGGCCTGATCCGCATCCACGACGACCGCATCGAACTGGTCGGCTGACTCCGCCTGCCCTTCCCGATATTGCATTTCGCCCGGTCGATTTCTGCTCGATCGGGCGATATGCACGAAACCGTTGCGCTTCAATTCGCTCAACCCATTGATTTATCTGGGATTGCCGTTGTCAGAGAGCTGGCACGATGACTGCAATGAACCCCCTCAGGATAAAAAAGCTCACTGGGAGTGAACGATATGGGTCTCGACATCAAGAAGTTGGCCAAGGCCTTTCCGGACTACGAGTTCAGTGCGCAGCTGCGCCCCGATGGCGGCTACGTGGTTGCGCTGGAAAAGGACGGCACCCGTTTTCAGCGGGTCGTCCCGGCATTGAAGGTGCCCGAGCAACTGGAGTGGACCATCAGCACCATCAAGCGCGACATGGCCCTGGAACTGGGCGAGGTGCCGCCGGTGGAGTCGCTCAAGAGCCTGCGCAAGACGCCCCTGCCGCGTTACTTCAACGCCTGATTACCAGCGGCGCGAAAACGGCCATCAACTTCGGTTATGGCCGTTTTTTTGTGCCTGCGTTTTCTCCAGGAGGGAAGGGCGGCGTCGGGATGTAGGGGCGACTTCAGTCGCCCACGGCGCGCAGCGCCGCTATCCCACAGAGGGGCTCGCGCGCCAATGGCCTTCCCGTTCGATCAGGTCTCGACACCCTGTACCGGCGGCATCATCTGTTCGTCTTCGCCGGGTTCGCGCTTGTCGGCCTGCTGCGGCGGCTGGTCCTGCTGATCCTGTTCCTGCTTTGGCTTGCCGAGCCAGTCCTGGGTGGATTTCTGGGCATCGTCCACCTGCTTGTTGACCTGATCCACCGCTTCGCTGATGGCTTCGCGGGCAACGTTTTCGGCGGCTTGCTGGGCCTTGTCGGCGAGCTTGTTAGCCGACTCTTCGGCCAGGTCGCAGCCGCCCAGGGCCAGCAGCAGGGCGCCGCCCAGGGCGAAGGAGGTGAGGCGGGAAGCGGATTTCATCTGGGTACTACTCCGTGGTGGCCGGGCCCGGTGAACGTGGCCCATGGACGCGCGGCATGATCGAACAGGACGGCTCGCGTTGGAACGCCCCGCTGCGGGGAAACTGTGTGCGGAGATGACAGGCCGGGAGGGTGGAACAAGCCTCGGGCCCCCAGCGGCGACTGTATTGGGCCCGAGGCTTTGAGGCCGTCGGTCAGCCGGCCTCGTACTCACTGACCGGCGGGCGATGGGGAAGGTTCCCAAATTGGCATAGAGGGGACGGGCGGTCAGGGACTGGTGTCGTCCGTGCCTGGCTGATTTTGCTGGGAAGGGGGCGGCCAGCTCTGATGGCTGGATGGGTTTCGCTGGTCCAATTGGCGCTGCTGTTCCTGCACCTTGCGCTGCAGCTCCTGGATACGTTTCCGATCGAAGTCGCGCTCGTAGCTTTCGTGCTTTTCCCGCTCGGCTCTTTCGCGCATCTCGCTGACCCGCGCATCGCGGCTGGCGCTGGCGCTGTCTTCTATCACGGTGACGCGTGAGCCCCGGCCCGAAGAGCTGCTGCCTTCGCCGCTATCGTCGTTGCGCGGGCGCGGTTGTTCGGCGTTGCCCTGAATATCGACCTGAGGCAGGTTGACCGGGGGCGGCGCCACGCCGGAGGGCGCAGCGGGTTCGATGATGCGGGTGGACTGGCCTTCGCTGGCCGGGCAGGGGACGGCGGAGTAGCTGGTGGTGCCGTCGTTGCCGACGCATTTGAAGACCTGGGCCTGTGCCAGGACCGGCAGCAGGCAGAGGCCGAACAGGGCGGATCTCAAAGTGCTTCCCTCACTTCGTTCGAAACGGCCGCCAGGCTAGCAGCCGGCCGATGCGCACGAAAGAGGTGGCAACTCGCCGCAGGGGCTCAGGCGCCGGCGTTCGCCGCCCGCCGCCGTGCCAGGCGCTCGCGCAGCAGCTCGGCGCCGCTGACCAGCAGCAGCCCGGCCAGCACCAGCGCGGCGCCGAAGACGAAGCTGGAGGTCAGTGGCTCGTTGAGCACCAGCACGCCGAAGCCGACGCCGAACAGCGGCGTCATGAACGACAGCATCGACAGGCGCGAGGCCAGGTAGCGGCGCAGCAGCCAGAACCAGGCGACGTAGCTGAACAGCGCCACCACCACCACCTGGAAACCGAGGCTGAGCAGGGCCCTGTCGCTCAGGTGCAGCTGCGTCTTGCCGGTGGCGAAGGCCACGCTGAGCAGCAGCACCACGGCGCCGGCGAGCTGGTAGAAGAGGGTCTTCACCGGTGCCGCCTCGGACAGCGAGGAGCCACGGATCAGCACGGTGGTGGCCCCCCAGGCAATGGCGGCGATCACGCCCATGGCGTCGCCCAGCAGGGTGGCGCCGTTGTCGTTTCCGGGGTTGCCGAGAAAGGCCAGGGCGATGCCGCCGAAGGCCACCAGCACGCCGAGCCACTGCACCGGCGAGAGGCGTTCTTCCGGCAGGATCAGGTGCAGGCCGAGGGCGGCGAAGATCGGGGCGGTGTAGAGGAACACGCCGATGTGCGAGGCGGTGCTGCGCACCAGACCTTCGGAGATGAACAGGAATTCCAGGGCGAACAGCAGGCCCACGCCCAGGCCCGGCAGCAGGGTGCCATCGCTGAAGGCACCACGGCCTTCGCGCCACAGGGTGATGAGGCCGAGCACCAGGGCGGCGACGCCGGAGCGGATGGCCAGTTGCATGATCGAGGAGACGTCGTTGTCCACCAGCTTGATCGACACCTGCTGGAAGCCCCAGATCAGGCACAGCACCAGCATCAGGCTGCAGGCGAACAGATCCAGGGGCAGGCGGCGGGCTTTCATCGACGGTCTCGCAGGGCAGGGGCCGCGAAGCAGGCGGCCAAGGCGGGCAGAATCGCTTCACGCCGCCTTGCATTCAAACGATGTTTTGTCATCATGCTTTGACTTCAACTCAAAGCAGAACCCATGCGTACGCCATCGCTCATCGCTTTGCGCGCCTTCGAGGTCGCTGCCCGTTGCCGCAACTTCACCGAGGCGGCCAGCGAGCTTTCGGTCACCCCCGGCGCCGTCAGTCGGCAGATCCGCCTGCTCGAGGAAGAGCTTGGCGTCAGCCTGTTCGATCGCACCCGCAACACCGTGACCCTCAACGACAACGGCCGGCGCCTGGCGGCTACCGTGTCCCAGGCCTTCGAGCTGCTGGCGCGTGGCGCCGATGCGTTGCGCGGGCAGCGCGAGGGGCCGGTGCACATCACCTGCGCACCCTCCATCGCCACCCATTGGCTGATGAAGCGGCTGAACCAGTTTTCCACCGTTAATCCGGACGTGACCCTCAGCCTGGAATCCACCGAAGAGCTCATCGACCTGGAGCGGGGCGAGGCCAGCCTGGCCATCCGCTTCGTGACCGCCGGCACCCGTTTGCCCTCCAGCGAGCTGCTGTTTCGCGAGGCGTTCTTCCCGGTATGCAGCCCGGCCTATCTGCAACAGCACCCGCTGCGCGAACCTGCCGACCTGGTGGGCGCGCGGCTCATCCATGCCACCTGGAAGAGCGCGTCGAAGCTGAGCATCCCCAGCTGGGGGGATTGGTTCGACCAGCATGTCGGCCCCGGCGTGGACGCGTCGGCGGGCATGCGCTTCGGCCTGATCGGCCATGCGATCCAGGGCGCGGTCGCCGGCCAGGGGTTCGCCCTGGGCTCCACGGCCCTGGCGGGGGACGACATCGCCCAGGGGCGCCTGGTGCTGCCCTTCGGCCAGGCGTGCCGCATCACCACGCCTTGGGAATACCGCCTGGCCTGGAGCCGCAAGGCCACGCCCGGTGAGCGGCTGCGACGGCTGATCGATTGGCTGGTGGCAGAGGCACGCAGCAGCGCCGCCGATATCTGACCCGGGAGGGTCGTGGAAGGCAGGCAAGGCTGGAGAGGCGAGGGGAGGAGCGAGAGGTGCTGCGGGGTTGGAGCTGCGCCCGGCGAATGAGTCATCCCACTCGCCAGGGGGCGCGGAGGGCGTTACTTGCCGATGCGGATGTGGCGGCTGGGAGCGGCCTGGCCACTGACACCCTTGGCGATCTTCTGGATTTCGCCACCGGACTTCAGGAAGGCGGAAACCTGCTCGGCGATCGATTCGCTGGTTTCGACGGCGGGCGGAGGCTTGGGCTTGCTGCTGTGGGAGTTCTTGATACGCATTGGGGGCTCCTTATCAAGGAAAGTGCCGCAGGGCTCGGCGGTGGAATAAATACCCTGAAAAAAAAACCGGCCCGAAGGCCGGTTTCTTTGTACGGCAGTGATTAGATCACTTGTACTTCGTCGGCTTGCATGCCTTTCTGGCCCTGCACAGCGATGAAGGAAACCTTTTGGCCTTCCTTCAGGCTTTTGAAGCCGGCGCTCTGGATGGAGCGGTAGTGAACGAACAGGTCCGGGCCGTTATCGGTGGTGATGAAGCCGAAGCCTTTTTCATCGTTGAACCACTTGACGGTGCCAGTTTGACGATCAGCCATTTTGAAACTCCTTGAACAAAGTTGACACGGCGTAGGAATTTTCCAGGCCGGACTGAGCGCAAAGAGTGGATAAATCGAAGGCTTGAAACCGTGGATCGATTTACGGTGACACATGCAGCACAGTGCGCAACACCATACCCGTCCGCGCGGGGATTTCCTATAGTTTTATTCGCATCTGTGCAAAAGGCTCGTTCCGTCTGTCGTTCCGCTTCCCTGTCGCGCTTCGCTGGCGCCTTGCAAAGCCTCGTGGTTACAGGCTTCATCCGCTTTTCGCCATGACCTCGCCGAGCGCTCACCGATGATCCGAGAAATCCTCAAGATGGGGGACCCGCGCCTGTTGCGCGTCGCGCCTCCGGTTCCTGCCGAGCACCTGGGCAGCGAGGAACTGCAACGCCTGATCGACGACATGTTCGAGACCATGCACCACGTCGGTGGGGTGGGCCTGGCCGCACCGCAGATCGGCGTCGACCTGCAATTGGTGATCTTCGGATTCGAGCGCAGCGAGCGCTATCCCGATGCGCCGCCGGTGCCGCCGACCATCCTCATCAACCCGGTGATCACGCCCCTGGGCGAGGAACTGGAGGAGGGCTGGGAGGGCTGCCTGTCGGTGCCCGGCCTGCGCGGCGCGGTGAACCGCTACCGGGCCATCCGCTACCAGGGCGTCGACCCGCAGGGCAATGTCATCGACCGCAGCGTCGAAGGCTTCCATGCGCGGGTGGTGCAGCATGAGTGCGACCACCTGATCGGCCGCCTCTATCCGTCGCGCATCACCGACTTCGCCAAGTTCGGTTTCACCGAGGTGCTGTTCCCCGGGCTCGATCCTGCCGCCGACGACTGACCGCGCCGCCCGACCTTGGTCGGGAAGTGCCACTGCGCCCGGCAACCCGGCGTGACCTCTTCTATGCTCCTGCGCGCCCGACCATGCGCAAAAGGAGCCTGAGCATGACCACCACCGCCGCCGTGCTTGCCGTCGACCTGGCCAACGTCTACGACGCCCCCAAGGGCGGCAAGCTGCTCTACACCCTGGCCTGGGGTGACTATGTCGATGTGCTGGAGGTCACCGACACCCACCTGCGCATCGCCACCCACACCTACCAGGAGCGTTCCGACGGCAGCATCCTGCCGGTGGCCACCGAGGCCTGGCTGGTGCCGCCGAAATCCGCCCGGCGGGCGGGCGGTGGTCGCCTCAAGCCGGCCGACCTGGTGCTCCCGCGCGCAGAAAACCGCGTGCTCAAGGTCAACTTCGTCGACGTGCAGCAGGGCGATGGCGCGGTGGTCGAGAGCCCCGGCGGCAAGGTGATGCTGGTGGATGGCGGCGACAACCAGATGTTCGCCCGCTACCTGGCGGCGCGTTATCGCGGCACCTCCGACGCTGCGCCACGGCCGATCGACTGCATCCTGGTGACCCACGGCGATGCCGATCATTTCTCCGGCCTGACCCAGATCCAGCGTTCCGAAACCAACGCCGAGTCGCGCAAGCGGCTGTTCATCGAGCCGCGGCGCATCTACCACAACGGCCTGGTGAAACGTTCGAAGAGCGGGCGCAAGGAAACCGAACTGCTCGGCCCGACCCTGGACGCCGACGGCCTCAAGCTGCTCACCCCGTTGCTGGACAGCCCGTTGCAGGTGCCGGCGGAGGAGATGAACACCGACTTCCGCGCCTGGCGCAAGGCCCTGGAAGCCTGGCAGGCGCGCGCCGAGCGGCTGGGGCGTGCGCCCATCGAGTTCCGCCGGTTGTCCCAGGGGCAGCATGATGCCTTCGACTTCCTCCGTGACGAGGGGCTGGACGTGCAAGTGCTCGGCCCCCTGCTCAGCGAGGCCGGCGGTGCCAGCGGCCTGCCCTTCCTCGGCAGCCCGCCTTCCGGGCCGCGTGTCGGCCACGAGTCGCTGGACATCGGCGCCGAGGGCTTCGCCGGCTATTCCGCCTCCCACACCATCAACGGCCACTCCATTGTCTTCCGCCTGCGCTACGGCGGCTTCAGCTACCTGTTCTGCGGCGACCTCAACGACGAGGCCGGGCGCACCCTGGCGCGGCAGCACGACAAGGGCGAGATCAGCCTGCGCGCCGAACTGTTCAAGGTGCCCCACCACGGCTCGGCGGATTTCTCCGGCGGCTTCTTCAAGCGCGTCGAGCCCATCGTCAACATCGTTTCCAGCGGCGACGACCCGATGAACGAATACATCCACCCCCGCGCCACCCTGATGGGCGCCCTGGGGCGCTACTCGCGGGTCGACGAGCCGTTGGTGTTCGTCACCGAGCTGGTGGCCTTCTTCCGCATGGAGGGCTGGGCGCACCTCAGCGACAAGGAAAAAGCGGAGCAGCGCGGCGACTTCTATGCCTTCAGCCGCAGCGCCTATGGCCTGGTCAAGACCCGCACCGACGGCAAGCGCCTGCTGGTCTACACCGACAGCGGCAAGGCCGAGCTCAAGGAAGCCTATTGCTACGAGCTGGACGCCGAGGGCGTGCCGCAGCCGGCGGTGGTGATCAAGGTCTAGGCCGGGACTGGACATCCCGCACAACCGGGGCTTTCCTCTCCCTGGGGCGTCCCGGCCGCGGCCGGGCGATGTGTTCCAGGGAAGTAACCCCCCACACCGCCAAGGAGTGAGTCATGGCCTACCGCGCAATGATGATCCTCGGTACCCGCGCCGAGGCCATCAGGATGGCACCGCTGGCCCGGGCGCTGAGCCGGCTGCCGCAAATCCACCTGCATATCTGCACCGCCGGGCCGGCTGGCGATGCCTTGCCGCAGCTGCTGCAGGCGTTCGAGCTGGAGGTCGACGACGATCTCGTCGCCCAGGCCGAGGAAACCAGCCTCAACGCGCGCTCGGAGCGCCTGCTCGGCCAGCTCGACCCCATCTATGCGCGCCTGCAGCCCGATGCCGTACTGGTGCATGGCGACACCACCACCAGCGTCATCGCCGCCTTGGCGGCCTTCCATCGGCGCATCCCGGTGGCCCATGTCGAAGCCGGGCTGCGCACCAGCGAGCCCCAGGTGCCCTGGCCCGAAGACGCCAACCGGCGCCTGGCCGCGGTGCTCGCCGACCTGCACTTCCCGCCCACCAGCAAGGCGCGGGACAACCTCTTGCGTGAAGGCGTGCCCCTGGAGCGGATCGAGGTCGCCGGCAATACGCTGATCGATGCGCTGCTGTGGATGCGCGGCCACCTGCGGGGTCGCAGCTGGCGCCCGGAGCCGACATCGCCCCTGGCGCGGCTGGGTGAATCACGCCGGCTGGTGCTCGTCAGTGGCCAGCGCCGGGACAGCCTGAGCCCCGGCCTGGAGCGCACCTGCCAGGCCCTGGCGACGCTCGCCGGGCGTTATCCGGAGGTGGATTTCGTCTGCGCCAAGGACCTCGTCCCGGCGCTGCGCGAGCCGGTGCAGGCGCTGCTGGCCGGGCATGCCAACCTGCTGTTGCTGGCGCCCCAGGACTATCGCCACTTCGTCTGGCTGATGGACCACGCCTACCTGATCCTCACCGACTCGGTGGATATCCAGGAGCAGGCGCCGGCGCTGGGCAAGCCCTTGCTGGTGCTGCGCAAGCTCGCCGAACGGCCCGCCGTACTGGAAGGTGGCACCGCACTGCTGGTGGGCACCGATGTGCACCGCATCGTCGACCAGACGGCCTTGCTGCTGGAGGATGCCGAGCTGCACGAGCGCATGAGCCGGCCCTTCACCCCCTATGGCGATGGCCATGCCAGCGAACGCATCGCCGCGCGGCTCTGCGCCTGGCTGGAACAGCGGCGGGCGGAAAAGCGTTGCGCCTGAGCCAGGACGCGGGCTTCAGGCTTCCAGGGTGGTTGGCTTGAGGCAGCGCTCGGCGGTGATTTCCGGCAGGTCCTTGCGGCGCATGTACACGCGCAGCGGCTCGGTGACGTTGAGGCGGTCGTCGATGTTCTGCTCCAGCAGCAGCTGGATCAGCTCGCGCTTGAGGGTCATGGTGCGGTCGCCGTGGGGCTGCCAGACGAATTCGCAGGCCGGCATGATGCTGTCGTTGTCCACGTCCATGCCGAAGGAGTCTTCGCTGAAACGCACGATGTGGTGCCCGGTCTTGGTGTTGAAGCCGACGAAGCCGGCCAGCTGATCGGCGGCGGCGCAGATGCCGCTGGAGGTGATGCTCATGGGTAAACCTCGCTGGAGGGTCCTTGGACCCGGGTCTGGTCTACACGCGCAGGCGAAGCGATGGCCCGGTCTGGCGCCGGGCTCGGCGAGGGATTGTGCAGCAGGAAGGGCCAGGCGGGAGGACGGCGTATTGCCGCAGGCCGCCGCCCGGCCGGGGCTTACTCTTCCGGGGGCGCTGCGGGCGGCGGCGGTGGCGGGGCAACCAGGGCATTGACCACCGCCAGGGCTTTCTCGAAGGAGGGGTAGCCGCTCTTGGCGACATCCAGGTTGGCGTAGTCGGCGCGGTACTTCTCCGCTTGCAGCGGGTCGGCCTCGGTGATGAGGAAGGGCTCGGCGTAGATCTTGTACAGCAGCGCCGTGGCATGGGGGTGGTGCTTCGCCGCCGCCTGTTCCAGCAGGCCCAGCACCTCGTCCACCTGCGGGCCTTCGTGGATCTTCAGCACCGCCTGGTAGAAGGGCACCTCGCCGCGCCGGTCTTCGGCCTCGGCACGGCTGAGCAGGGCCGAGGCCAGCTCGAAGCTGTCCGGCTCGCCGGAGGCGACCAGGATCTTCGCCTGCAGCATGTCGTTCTGGTACAGCAGGCGCTCTTCGCGGCACTGCTCGCCGGACATCGGCTCATCACAGGACTGGGAAGCGCAGCCGGCCAGCAGCGGCAGGCCCAGCGCGAGCATCCATGCGTTGACACGTTGGTAGACCATCGATCGTCCTCGGACCCCGGAGAATAGGTGCTTCGACCCCCGCCGCCGCGCTGGGTTCGCCGCCATGCGAAAGCGCCCGGCACCGGAGTTCCGGTACCGAGCGCTGATGAAGTTGATCCACTGGATGGCGGCCCTGTTCGTTCAGCCCGCCGTCCCCTGTCCGCTGGCTGCCTAAGGCAACGCCGCATGGCTGCCCAGGAGGCCGTCACCATGCTTCTTGTCGCGTTTGGCCATGCGCTTCTCATGGGCGCTCTTCAGCGGCTTCTTCTTGCTTTCCTTCTTCGCATTCATGCCTTTGCTCATGTCGCTTCTCCGTCAGGTGGTCGGGGTGACGCATCCATGCAATGGAACGCTCTTGATCACCCGCACCTCCTTCGGCTGCCCGAGCCGGCCATTTGCTGCTACACCCAGAAAGCATAGTCGGGAAGTGGCGCTCTGCAGGCCGCGACAAAGCCTCGACTGTTTAACACTTGGGCATGGAAAGCCGCGACAGCGCCCGCCCTGGGTCGCATCATGCCGGGTTGCGGTGGCGGGCCGGGGGCAAGCCTCTCGGAACCGCGCCGGATGACTTCACGCGGCGGCAGTACGGACGGAACAGCATGGGAATGACGCCTGGCCAGGAACCCCTGGGCTATGCGGCGCAATCGGTCGCAGGACGGGTTCGCGATCACAACGAAGATGCACTGCTGTGCAGGCCGGCGCTCGGCCTCTGGGCGGTCGCCGACGGCATGGGCGGCCACAGCTGCGGCGAGGTGGCCAGTGCCATCGCCCTGGAAACCCTGGAGCGCGAACTGGCCGCCGGCCTGCCCCTGGAAGTGGCCGTGCACGGCGCCAACCGTGCCGTGCTGGAGGCCGCTGCCGGCCTCGACGACGAACGCCGGGGCATGGGCACTACCCTGGTGGCCGTACGTTTCCAGGGCAGCGACTTCGAGCTGGCCTGGGTCGGCGACAGCCGCGCCTACCGCATCGACGCCGCCGGCATCCACCAGATCAGCCGCGACCACAGCTGGGTCCAGGCCCTGGTGGACGCGGGCCAGATGACCCCGGCGGAGGCCCGTGTCGATGCCCGCCGCAACGTCATCACCCAATGCCTGGGGCGTGACGACCAGGAACTGGAAGTGGGCCTGCTCAATGGCAGCCTGCAGCCCGGCGAATTGCTGCTGTTGTGCAGCGACGGCCTCAGCGGCGAGCTGGAGGACGGGGAGATCCACGCCCAGTGCAACAAGGCCCGGACGCTGGACGGCATGGTCGATCAGCTGATCGTGCTAGCCAATAGCCATGGCGGCAGGGACAATATCACCTGCATCGTGCTGGGCCTGCCCGCGCAGGAGCAGGAAGCGCCGCCGGAACCCCCGCCGCGCTCCTTCCTCAGCCGCTTGTTCAAACCCCGAAAACAACGATGAATCCGACGCGCATCGACTCCCTATGAATGACAGCTTGCTAGAAATACCCGGCTACAGCGTGCACGGCCGGTTGGGCAAGGGCGGCATGGCCGAGGTCTACCTCGCGACCCAGGAGTCGCTGCATCGCCAGGTGGCGGTCAAGGTGCTGCAGCGCCTCGACGACGAATCCTTCAGCAAGCGCTTCGTCAAGGAAGCGCACCTGGTCGCCTCCCTGCATCACCCCTCCATCATCACCATCCACGACATCGGCCAGCTCGCCGACGGGCGCTACTACATCGCCATGGAGTTCGTCGCCGGTGGCGACCTGGCCCAGCACCGGGGCGAGCGCTTCGAGCCGCAGCGGGCGCTGGACATCGTCCGGCAGATCGCCGCCGCGCTGGTGGTGGTGCACGACAAGGGCATGGTCCACCGCGACATCAAGCCGGCCAACATCCTCTTCCGCGAGGACGGCACCGCGGTGCTCAGCGACTTCGGCATCGCCAAGGAGCTGGAACTCGACAGCGAACTGACCCAATACAACGTCGCCGTCGGCAGCCCCGCCTACAGCAGCCCCGAGCAGGCCCAGTGCCAGCCGCTGGATGCGCGCAGCGACATCTACAGCCTGGGCGTGATCCTTCTGGAGATGCTCACCGGCGCCAACCCCTATCGCGGCTCCAGCTACACCCAGACGGTGATGAACCACCTGCAGCTCGAACTGCCGCGCCTGGTCGGTGCCCTGGAGCCTTATCAGTTCCTCCTCGACCGCATGCTGGCCAAGGACCCCGAAGAGCGCTTCGTCGACTGCCGCGTGCTGCTGGCCAGCCTGGCCGAGCTCAACGAGGGCGAGATGGACCACACGCGCCTGACCCCGACGCACAAGCCCGATGCCCGTGAGCGTGCCGCGCGCCCGCGCAAGGCCGCACCGACCACGCCGCAGGCTGCCGCGCAACCCGCGCCGCGCCGTGGCCTGCCGATCTGGGGCTGGGCGCTGCTGGGGGTGATCCTGCTCGCGGTCGGCAGCGGCTTCGGCTACCACCTGCTGCAACAGAAGAAGATCGACGACCTGCTGGCCCAGGGCGAACTGCGCCTGGGCGCCGGCAGCCTGGTGGAGCCGGCCGGCGACAGCGCCGAGCACTACTTCAACCAGGTGCTGGCCCTGGATGCGGGCAACGCCGCCGCCACCGCCGGCCTGGCCCGTGTGCTGCAGGCGCGGGTCGACGGCCTGGTAACCCTGGGTGACCAGCGCCTGGCCGAAGACCGTCTGCTACAGCCCGAGGGCGACAGCGCGGTGGCCTACTACCAGCAGGCGCTGGCCCTGCAGCCCGAGAACTCGCATGCCTTCAGCGGTCTCGAGCAGGTGGCGCGGCGCTTCGCCCTGCTGGCCGAGGAAGCCTATGGCCACCGTGAATTCACCCTGGCCCAGGAATACATCAAGGGCGGCCTCGCGGTGGCGCCGGAAGACCCGCAGCTGTTGCAGCTGCAGGCCGACCACGACAAGCGCGTGCGCAAGGCCCAGGTGGTACGCAACGCCAGCCAGGCGCGGCAACAGCAACAGACCGCCAACCCGGTCAAGCGTTTATGGAATCGCATCTTCGACTGATGCGCATTAACAGGTCAGCTGGGCGATCGGCTTGGCGCAACCAGGATCAAGGATTTCGGACATGCTCAGGATTCACTTCGCAGACAATCGCCAGGAGCCGGTCTGGCTGGTGGACGAACGCTTCACCATCGGCCAGGACGCGCGCAACAACCTGGTACTGAACGAGGTCGAGGTCAGCCCCTTCCACGCGGAAATCCGCCAGGACCATGGCCTCTACTACCTCACCGACTGCGGCACCCGCAGCGGCACCTTCGTCAACGGCGAGCGCATCGGCGCGCGCTATCAGCTGCGCTCCGACGACCGTGTGCGCATCGGCACCCTGGAACTGCTGCTGGTGGACCCGGCCAAGGTCAAGCCCAAGGCCGCGCCCACCGCGCGCTGGTTCCTGCAGGTGATCAAGGGCGAGCACGAAGGGCAGAAGTTCCACGTCACCGGCTCCATGACCTTCGGCCGTTCGGTGAAGTGCGAGCTGTGCTTCAGCGACCTGGAGCTGTCCCGTCGCCATGCCGAGTTCTTCCTCAAGGACGACGTGCTGGAGATCAAGGACCTGGCCTCGGCCAACGGCGTGTTCGTCAACCAGCAGAAGGTCGGCACCGCCGTGCTGGCCCCGGGCGACCAGGTGCGCATGGCTTCGGTCACCCTGCTGGTGATCGGGCCCAAGGTGGAAGTGCGCCAGGCTGCCGACGAAGACGCCACCCAGTTCGTGCGCGTGATCGACCTGCCCAAGCCCGTCGCCACACCGCGCCCGGCCAGCCAGCCGGCGGTGGCCAACCCGTTGCACGCTGCCGCTCCCGCCGCCGAGGCCCCGGCCGCGACGGCCAGCGATGACGAGCGCACCGGGCGCCTGGTGCTGATCGGCGGCATCGTCCTGGCCGTGCTCGGCGCTGCTGCCGTGGCCGCCAAGTTCCTGCTGTAAGGCCCGCTGGCCGGCCTGCGCGACCCTCAGTCGACGTAGTAGCCGGCCACTCGCCAGGTGCCATCGGTGTCACGCATCGGCGTCACCGTCTCCACCGCGTCGCTGTGGTGCTCGAAATTGCTGCGGTATTCCAGGATCACGTACTCGCCGTCCGGTAGGCCCGGCAACTGGGTCGCGTACTTGGCCGACTGCAGGATGCGGGCGCGCACCGGGCCCAGCGGCGAGCGCAGGTCCACCGCCAGGTTGGTCCAGTCGTAACGCGTCACCGAGTGACGGAACAGGCTCGCCGCCTGCTGCCAGCTGCCCAGGTAATCCTCCCGGTCGGCGATCACCAGCCAGGCGCGCGCGGCGGCCTTGGCCTGCTCGATCTTCTGCGCTTCCGAGGCCTGGGCCAGGGTGCAGGCCAGCAGGCCGAAGGCCAACAGGGCACTGCGTAACATCTTCATCCTTCTCTCCTTGAGCCGGCGGCTTGCCCGCCGATGCGATACACCTGGTGCAGCACGATGCGCAGCGCCAGGCGGCTTTGTGCGTCGTCCCGCGGCAGGTCGAAGCGGGGTAGCCAGGCACGCCGCGAGCGGATGTCCGCCCAGCGCCGGCCGTTACGAATGCGGAAATGGCAGAACGGTTGTTGCCCCAGGTAAAAGCTGCCGGGGCGCGGCTCGCTGATGCGTGGCCAGTTCCTGATCTCTCCCAGCAGTTGACCGAGGTCCGCCAGGCCATGTTCCGGTTTTCGCGCCATGGGGCCTCCGGGCCTGGGCTCAGAAGACATAGCGCGTGGGACTGCCAAGCAGTGTCCGTGCCAGCGGGCCGGGTTGGGGCAGCTCCAGGCTCAACGGCAGCACGGGGGCGGGGCTTTGCGTCGTGGTGGTGGGCAGATACAGGTCCTGGGCGTGGCCCTTGTCGAGGCGGGCCAGGGCCTGCCAATCGGCGGCGGCCAGGGTGCCGGTAAGCGCTGCCAGGCCGGCGATGGCCAGCAGCAGGTTGAATGCGCGGGTGAGGGTCATGGCGACTGTCCCTGTCGGAATGGTGGTCGCCTGCGCGAACGGCAGGCCGCCGGAGCTGCCAATCCTAGGCCGCCACGGCGGGGGAATATTGCCTGCTTTGTCGGGGAACTGTGAAGCTTTGTTAAGTCATGGGCGTGGCGATGAAGGCCGGCAGGCGCTCGGCGCGTTCGGCGAAGTTCGCCAGCAATGGGTAGCCGGCGGGCTCCAGTTCCTCGGCGATCACCAGGCGCGCGAAGCCCCAGGCCACCGCCAGGCTGATGCCGTCCTGGCCCATCTCGCGGCCTTCCGCCAGGGGGCGCCGGGCCAGCTCCGCCTCCAGTTCGCTGCAGGCTGCGTGCAGCTGGTAGCGCACCCGCTCCAGCCAGGGTGCGTGCCGCTTCTCCTGAGGGCGCAGCTCCTTCTCGTAGACGATCTGCACCGCCTTCTCGCACAGCGCCAGGGCCAGGCCCACCACACGCAGGGCCTGGGCGCGCGGCGCCGCTGCGGCGGGCAGCAGACTGCGGCCGGCGAGGGTTTCCAGGTAGTCGAGGATCAGGCTCGAATCCATCAGCGCGGTGCCGTCGTCGAGCACCAGGGTGGGCGCCTTCACCACAGGGTTGATCGCCTTGAAGGCATCGAAGTGGCGAAACACCGAAACCGCCTCGTGCTCGAAGGGGATGTCCAGCAGGTGCAGGCTGATGGCGACCCGGCGGACATAGGGTGAATCCAGCATGCCGATCAGTTTCATTAACAGGTTCCTTGGCGGGTGGCGGGGAGTTCAATGGCCGTGGGGACGGGCCAGAAGCTGAAAAATAGCCGCTCGCAGGCGCGGCGAATATCGATAGTTTCTGCCGATTCCTGTTAGTTTTATTTACATGAAAAACCTGCCTCCCCTGGCCTCGTTGCGCAGCTTCGAGGCGGTGGCGCGCCTGGGCAGCATCACCCGGGCCGCCGCCGAACTGCACGTCACCCACTCGGCCATCAGCCAGCAGATCAAGCAGCTGGAGCAGTTGCTGGGCCTGGTGCTGTTCGTTCGTGAAGGGCGCGGGCTGCGCCTCAACGAGGACAGCCGCCTCTATGCCCTGCAGATCCGCCGGGCGCTGGAGGACATCGGCGAAGCCACCCGCCTGGTGCGCGACCGCCCCGAGCGCGAGGCGCTGACCATCGCGGTGATGCCGTCATTCGGCGCCCAGTGGCTGCTGCCGCGCCTGCCACGCTTCCAGGCGCGCCACCCGCTCTACCGCATCCACCTGCAGGCCAGCCTCGGGCTGCAGGACCTGCGCCAGTCGGGCATCGACCTGGCCATCCGCATGGGCCAGGGCAACTGGGAGGGGCTGGAGCGGCGCCGGCTCTTCGATGACGAGCTGCTGCTGGTGGCCTCGCCGCGCTTCAACGGCGGCGACCTGCCGCAGACGCCCCAGCAGGCTTTGCGCCTGCCGCTGATCCGCACCGCCGAACCCTGGCTGCGCTGGTGCCAGGCTGCCGGTGTGGAGGAGCCGCCAGCCGACCTGGGCCTGTGGATAAACGATTCCAACCTGATGCTGGAAGCCCTGCGCCTGTGCCAGGGCATCGCCCTCGAACGGCGCAGCCTGGTGCAGGGCGCATTGGCCCGTGGCGAACTGGTGCAGCTCACCGGCATCAGCGTGCCGTACGCCTTTCCCTACTGGCTGGTGTGGCAACCGGGCGAAGGCGTGGGCCAGAAGCACGAGGATTTCGGCACCTGGCTGGACGAAGAGGCCGCCCTCTATCGCGCGTCCATCGGCCAGGGGCAATGATCGGCGTGCAATAAAAAGGGAGCCCTCGGGCTCCCTTTTGCGTAGCGCGGGGCGTCAGTCCGCCAGGCGCTGGTCGCGGCGCAGCTGCAGCAGGTCACCCTTGGTGCACTGCTGCGGCTGGGCGGAGGTCAGGTCGTAGCAACGCTGACCGAAGCCCATGGGCCAGTAGATGATGGCGAAGGGCGGCCAGAAGATCGACGCCACGCGGAAGCGTGCGCGCAGCTTGCCCTGCTGAACCAGCGTGCCGTGGCTGTCGGTCAGCTTGTAGGGGATGCCGCCGGCGGAGCTCCAGAAGAACGGGCGGGTGGTGACCATGCCCTGGGTGAACTGCTGGGGACGCTCGTAGACGGAAACCTTGGTGTCTTCCGGGAGCTTGAAATAGGTACGGGTGGAGCAACCCCCCGCGACCAGGGCCACCGCGACGATGGCGGCCGTGCGCTTGAACATCTTCACATCCATTCCTTTATGGGTACGACTTCATCCAGGGCGGCCAGGCCGCCGGGCGCGCATGTTGCCCATCTTTCGCTGATGGCGCCAGGCCATTAGTCGGTTGCGCCGCCGATCGGCCGTTTTTTTGTGCGCCGGTCGAGGTTGAAGCCGGGAGCCGATAGCCCGCTGCGCCGACCTCCGCTCTTTTGTGGGAGCGAATTCATCCGCGATGCTTTCAAGGGACATGCATCGGGTGGGCGTCGGGTGGCGCGTAGGGGGGGCGTAGGGTGGTGCGTAGGGTGGGCTTCAGCCCACCGCTTATCGGAGACGTGGGTCTATCGCCGAGCACCTCCCCTGCACCTGATTGCCGAGCAAATCCCCCTGCACCCATGCCGGGTTGCACCCGACCTACGAAAGCTGCCCGCCTCCACTTTCCCACCCCCCCCACAAAAAAGCCCCGGCGCTTTCACGCCGGGGCTCTTTTTTCACGAGGGCTCGATCAGAAGATGTTGACCGGGTACTCGACGAATACGCGGACTTCGTTGCCGTCGTCGACGTAGCTGCTGATGTTGTTGGAGGCACGCAGCATGGAGCCGCGCAGCTTCATCTTCAGGTCCTTGGCCGGGCCTTCCTGGACCACGTACTGCACCTGGTTGAAGATTTCGCGCTCCTGGCCGCGACCGCCCTGGCCGGCGTCGATGTTGTCGCCGCGCACGTAGGCCACGCGGTAGCTCAGGCCGGGTACGCCGTATTCGGCGAAGTCCAGGCCGTAGGCAACCTGCCAGGAGTTCTCGTCCTTGCCGTTGAAGTCGGACCAGTAGGAGTTGGCCAGCCAGATGGTGGTGCCGCCGTCGCCGATGTAGTCGCCGCTCTGGTAGCCGCCGTACATGTAGCCGATGTCACCGCTGCTGCGCTGGTGCGCCAGGGTGAAGGAGTGGCCGCCCAGGGCGTAGGTGGCTGCCAGGCTCCAGATGCGGTTGTCGCGCGCGTCGCTGGCGGCGAATTCCTTGTCCAGGCGGGTCTTGTAGCCGTTGAAGTCCAGGGTCACGGACTGGTCGTCGGCCACCGGGATGATGTAGTTCAGGTTCAGGTACTGCTTCTTCAGCACGTCCTTCACGTCGGAGGCGTAGAGCGAGGTGCTGAACTGGTCGTTGAACTTGTAGCTGCCGCCGTACACGTCGATACGCTTCAGGCCACCGCTGTCGCGGGCCTCGGCGCTCTTCTGGGCTTCGGCGTTGAAGCGGCCGACGTTCAGTTCCAGGCCTTCGATCTCCTTCGAGGTGATCAGGGTGCCGGTGTAGCTTTCCGGCAGCAGGCGGGAGTCGTCGTAGCTCAGTACCGGCAGGGCGGGCATCTGGTCGCCGACCTTGATCACGGTGTTGGAGATGCGGGCCTTGATGGCAGCGCCGGCACGGGCGATGTCGTCCTGGGCGTGGCCGCTGTCACCGGGCTTGAAGAAGTCGATGCCGGCAGCGCCGACGCGGCCTTTGCCACCGTCCAGGCGCAGGGCGTACAGGCCTAAGGCGTCGACGCCGAAGCCTACGGTGCCCTGGGTGAAGCCGGAGCTGAAGTTGCCGATGAAGCCTTGGCCCCACTCCATGCGGTCGGACTTGGTGTGCTTGTAGTCACGGTTCATGTAGGCATTGCGCAGCAGCACGTTCAGGCTGCTGTCTTCGACGAAGCCCTTGGATTCCGCTTGCTCATTGGCGAAGGCGGGGGCAGAGGCAGCGATGCAGAGGGCGATCAGGCTCAGATTTTTTTTCATTGTAGGTACTGCTCGGTTTTCGAAAGCCGGCGATTCTGAACAAGTCGCACGGCGGGTTCAAGACCGTCGAGGGTCAGGGTGGCGTGCACGTGATGACCTGTCGTCGGCGCGTCGCACCAGCAAGGGGGATAACCGCAGCGTCGCGCGGTCCATTCCAGGTCGGCCCAGGGAAGGGCGGCTCCGCACGATTCCAGCCCCCGAAGAAGGACTCCTCCATGGCGACCGATCCGTCCACCCGCACCGCGTTCCTCTCCCTGCTCCTTGGTCTCGCTTCCCCGGCGGCCCTGGCCGAAGACATCCGCGTCAGCAAGACCGGCGACAGCGACGACGGCGTCTGCAACGCCGATTGCTCGCTGCGCGAAGCCCTTGCCTACGCCGCCGCGCAACCCGGCAGCCACCGCATCCAGCTGGCGGAGGGGCGCTACGTCCTCGATGTCGGCACGGCGGCCCGGGCCGCGGGTGACGAGGGGCTGGTGGTCAGCGGCGAGCTGACCCTTATCGGCGCCGGCACCGGCAGCACCGTGATCGACGGCAGCAGCAACGGCCGCCTGTTCAGCGTCACCGAGGGCGCGCGCCTGCACCTGGAGCAACTGAGCCTGCGCAACGGTCGCAGCGCCAGCCGGGGCGGCGCGCTGCTCAACCAGGGCGAAACGACCCTGGAGCACGTCGAGTTGCGCGACAACCACGTCTACGCCATCGACTCCGGCCCCGATCATGGCTGGGGCGGCGCCATCGCCAACTACGGCTGGCTGGATATCCGCTCCTCGCGGCTCATCGACAACCAGGCCTTCTCCGAAACCACCGATGAGGTCCGTGGCGGTGGCCTCTACAACGCCGGCCAGCTGCGCATGCGCAACTCCACCCTGGAGCACAACAGCAGCTCCAACGGCGTCGACAACGGCTTTGGCGGTGGCCTCTACAACCAGGGCTACGCCGATATCGCCCGCAGCGCCCTGGTGCGCAACAGCCAGGGCGAGGGCGGGCTTGGTGCGGCCATCCTCAATACCGGGGTGCTGCGCCTGGTCAACAGCACCCTCAGCGCCAACCAGACCTATTTCGGCCGCGGCGTGCTGGTCAACGGCCGGCCCCAGGGCCAGGGCGGGGAGGGCGCCCAGGCGCTGCTGGGCAACGTCACCGTCGCCAACAACGGCAACTACGGGCTGATGAACTTCGCCTCGATGGCGGTGCGCAACAGCCTGGTGGCCGGCAACCGCCACATCAACGACGACAGCGAGGTGTTCGTGCGCAACTGCCTCAACCAGGGCAGCTACTTCAACGTGCGCGGGCTGATGCTGGGCATTGACGGCCACGGCTGCAGCGCCGACCTGCCGCTGGACGACGCGCGCACCTTCACCGAGGTGCTCGAGGCGCTGAGCGCCGCCCCCGGGGCGCCGGCCCTGCACCCACTGCGCCCGGGCAGCCCGGCCATCGACGCCGGGGTCGGTACCTGCACCGCCAGCGACCAGCGCAAGCTCCCGCGCCCCCAGGACGGCAATGGCGACGGCGTCGCCGGCTGCGACCTGGGCGCCTACGAGCGCGCGGCGCCCTGAGGCGCGTCGAACCCGGTGGGGATCTCCAGCCCCACCTTGACGTTGCTCATGGAGACCAGGGTCTTGAAGCGCCGCACGTTGTTGCTCTCGAAGAACAGGCTGCGGGTCAGCTCGGTGTACTGCTCCATGTTGCGCACCGCCAGGATCAGCACGAAATCCCACTCGCCGGCGGTGTAGTAGCACTGCTGCACCTGGGGGCAGCGGGCGAAGCTGCGCTTCATCGCATCGAGCAGGTCGATGCGCTCGCTTTCCACCTCCACCTGCACCACCAGGGTCAGCGGGTGGCCCAGTTGCTCCGGCTCCACCAGCGCCACCTGGCCACGCACGATGCCCTCGTCGCGGTAGCGCTTCAGGCGTCGGTTCACCGCCGCGGCGGAGAGGTTCACCCGCTCGCCCAGCTCGCTTTGCGGCAGCGTCGCATCGCGCTGGATTTCCGCGAGCAGGCGGTGGTCATAGTCATCGAGGGTCATGGTTGCAATCCCGTAGTCAGGAAGTGCCGGCAGGTGAAATGAAATTCCACTTGAGCGGCTGATAACGCAAAAGAATGGCGGTGAGTGGGAAATATTATTTCACCACCTCGGTATTTCCCACCCAACCCGGAGCACCCACACATGGCAGCACACCGCGAAGCCCCCTTGCCCCGCCTCGATGGCGAGCGGCTCCTGGCGCAACTGGCCGAACTGGGGGAGGTGGGCGCGGACGACAGCGGCGGCCGTACCCGCATCGCCCTCAGCGACACGGAAAAGGCCGGCCGTGACCGGGTGGTGGGCTGGATGCGCGAGCTGGAGCTGGAGGTGCGCATCGACCGCATCGGCAATATTTTCGGCACCTTGCCGGGCGGTGCGGCGGGGACGCCGGCACTGATGATCGGCTCGCACATCGACAGCGTGGCCAACGCCGGGGCCCTCGACGGCTGCTACGGCGTGCTCGCCGGGCTGGCGGTGGCGCGGGCCTTCCGCGAAGCGGGAATCGAGCCGGTGCGGCCGATCACCGTGGCCGCCTTCACCAACGAGGAGGGCGTGCGCTACCAGCCGGACATGCTCGGCTCCCTGGTCTACGCCGGCGGCCTGCCCGTGGAGCAGGCGCTGGACATCACCGGCAGCGACGGCAGCCGCCTGGGCGACGAGCTGCGCCGCATCGGCTATGCCGGCGACATGGAGCCCGGCGCCATCCCCGTGCACGAGTACCTGGAACTGCACATCGAGCAGGGCCCGGTGCTGGAGTCGGAAGGCCTGGAGATCGGCGTGGTGGAGAACCTCCAGGGCATCTCCTGGCAGCAGGTCACGGTGCGCGGCCACGCCAACCACGCCGGCACCACGCCGACCCGCCTGCGTTACGACGCCGGGCTGGTGGCCGCCACCATCGTCCAGCAGCTGCGGCTGATCGCCGACGAGGCCGGCACCACCCTGGCCACGGTCGGCTGCATGCGCTTCGAGCCCAACCTGATCAACGTCATCCCGCGCCTGGCCAGCTTCAGCGTCGACCTGCGCGACCCCGACGAGCAGCGCCTGCAGAGCGTGGAGCGGCGTCTGCAGGGCTACCTCACCACCCTCGCCGAGCACCGTGGCGTGCAGATCGACAGCCAGCTCCTGGCCCGTACCCAACCGGTGGAGTTCGACCCGCAGCTGGTCTCGGCGATCGAGGCCGCCGTGCAGCGCCAGGGGCTCAGCCACCGGCGCATGACCTCCGGTGCCGGGCACGACGCGCAGATGATCGCGCGCATCGCCCCGGCGGCGATGATCTTCGTGCCCAGCCATGGCGGCGTCAGCCACAACCCCCGCGAGTTCACCGAGGACGGGCAATTGCTGGCCGGCGCGCAGGTGCTGCTGGACGTGGTGATCGACCGCCTCGGCGCCGCCCGCCAGGCCCAGCGTCACCCGGCCCGGAGCGCCGGCCCCGAGCTGCCGGACCCACAGCAGGTCGCACCCCTGGAACTCCTGCTCAACCGCCGCGCGGTGCATGGCGGCTACCCCACCGACCTGCGCGCGCTGATGAACATCAACCAGGCCAGCCAGGACCGCGCCTGGCTCGCCAACTGGTCCGAACTGAGCCCCCGCGCCACGCCGCTGTGGAGCCTGCCCGACCTGGCCGCGCGCCTGGGCATCGCGCGGTTGTGCATCAAGGACGAATCCCTGCGCTCGCCGCTGGCCAGCTTCAAGGCCCTGGGCGCGCCCATCGCCCTGGTGCGCCTGATCCTGCGGCGTTTCCCCGCCCAGGACTTCGACGCCGCCAGCCTCCTGGCCGGCGAGCACCGTTCGCGCCTGGCCGGCTTCACCGTGGTCAGCGCCACCGACGGCAACCACGGCCGCGCCCTGGCCGCCGCCGCCCGCAGCATCGGCTGCGATTGCGTGATCGTGCTCCACGCCAACGTCAGCGAGGAGCGCGAGCGCGCCATCGCCGCCTACGGCGCACAGGTGCGGCGCATCACCGGCAACTACGACGATTCGGTGGAAGAGGCCGCCTCCCTGGCGGTCGCCTATGGCTGGCAGGTGGTGGCCGACACCTCCTGGGACGGCTACGAGGAAATCCCCCGCGACGTGATGCAGGGCTACGGCATCATCGCCGAGGAAGTGATCGAAACCGCCGGTGTCGACGCCTACACCCACATCATCCTGCAGGGTGGCGTCGGCGGCCTGGCGGCGGGCATCGCCAGCTATTACTGGGAACGCTGCGGCGCCACCCGGCCGACTCTGCTGGTGGTGGAGCCGAGCCAGGCCGACTGCCTCTACCAGAGCGCCCTCGCGGGGGCGCCGGCACGGGCCACGGGCTCGGTGGATTCGGTGATGGCCGGGCTCGCCTGTGGCGCCACCTCGCCGCTGGCCTGGCGCTTCCTGGAGGGCAGCATCGACGCCTTCCTCAAGGTCGAGGACGCCGACGCGGTCACCGCCATGGGCGTGCTCGCCACCGGCAGCGCGCGGGACATCCCGGTGATCGCCGGCGAATCCGGCGCCGCCGGCCTGGCCGGGCTGCTGCGCCTGCTGGCCGAACCCGAGCGCGCCGCCGAACTGGGCCTGGACGCCAATGCCCGGGTGCTGCTGATCAACACCGAAGGCGCCACCGCCCCCTCGGTCTACGAGGAGCTGGTGGGCGAACCCGTCGCCTCGGTGCTGGCCCGCCAGCGCGACTGGGCGGCGGCCAACCTGGGGCGCTGAGGAGGCTGTCGGGTTGCACCCGACCTACGGTCCTGGCTGGAGCGTTCAGGGCAGCGGTATGCCATCGCCATCCAGGTACACCAGGCTGCCCTGAGTGGTCTGGGCCCTGTAGCGATCGCTGCGCTCGTCATAGGTCAGGGCGGCGATGTCGAGGTTGTCCAGGCTGCGGTAGTCCAGCCAGCGGTGGGCGCGTGCGTCGTAGCGGTAGAGAAAGCCCTCGCCGCCCAGGCTGGCGAGGCTGACCAGGTGCCGCCTGCTGTCGTAGGCCACCGCGGTTGGCCAGGAGAGTTCGGGGAAGCCAGGCGGCAGCGTCAGTGTGGTTTCCGTGTGGTTCTTCAGGTCCAGCACCTTGAAGTCATGGCTGACGATCCGGTACAGGCGGCCGTCCTCCGGGCTGCGCACGTGCTTGCCCAGGTTGCTGGTCATGCTTTCGGCGCCGCTGCTGGGTAAGTGCACCGCCCACTCACTGCTGCTGGAGAGCGGGCTGTCAGGCTCACGAGGCTCGGCCTGCAGGGCCTCCTCGGACATGGCCCGGTCGGGCGCCCTGTAGGTGGGTACGTTGCTGGTGCGTCCGGGCGGCCAGGGCGTCGCCTGCGTTTGTGACGGCGTACCCGGTTGTTGTTGCAGCAGCACGCGGTTGAGGTTGCGCGCGTCCACATACAGCATCGCCAGCGTCACCACGGCCATCAACAGCAGCAAGTTCCCGCCCAGTGCCACCAGCAGCAGGACGTTGTCCGGCGCGCGGGGTGGTTCGGCAGGCTGGGGATTCGCACCGAGCGCCAGGCGCTGTTCGACCTTGGCGTAGATGGCACCGCGTTGCGGGCAGGCGGCGGAGGGTTCGCCTTCGGCTAGCTGTTGCAGGTGCCCGCATTTCAGGCAGGTCTTTTCCATCGCGACGTCCTTGTGCTGATGATCCGTGGCGCATCATGCCCGTTGCCGTGGCGGCGAACCATGCGCGCCTTCACTTCCTCTCGATCCCTGGTTCGATCGGCTTCCCGCTTCTGTTCCGGCAGCGCCTTCAGCCGGGCAGGGTACAGGCCGCACCAGCCAGCAATACCCGGCTGAAACGGGCGCCGGGGTCCAGCGGGGTGATCGCCAGCAATCGGTCGAGACGCACTTCGCGCTGGTCGTCGAAGCGGAGGAATTCCTCCTTGCTGGCGGCGGTGCGGGTGGTCAGGGCGCGGGCTTCGAAGGGCTCGCCATCGCTCAGCTCCACCCGCAGGCGATAGCCGTGCAGGCAGGCGATCTCCAGGTAGTCGTGGAGATCGCAGTGCAGCGGTTGGTAGGCGTTCACGATGCTGCCTCGAAGCCTTGCAGCGGGATGATGAAGTAGCCGTCGCGCGCGATGGCCGCGGCCACCGGCTCCGGGGCCGACTCGCTGTGGCAGTACAGGCACTGGCTCTGGGCGATGTCGGCGTCGGCCAGGCCGAGGCTGCCCAGCCAGTCGCGGGCGAAGCGTTCGGCGCGGGGTTGCTCGGCCGAGTCGATGAGCACGTCGAAGTGCAGGTAGCGCCCGTCACGGGTGCGCACGTGGGTGTCGAATACCTTGATTTGCATGGTGGCTTGCTCCTGGGTGAAGCGGGTCGCGATGGCGGCCGCGACCCGCCGGCGGGTTACTTGAGGTCGGCGATGGCGGCGCCGAAGTTCAGGTGCAGCACCTGGCCGTCCACCACCAGGGCGGGGACCGACTTCACGCCGGCGCTTTCCGCCTCGGCGACACGCGCCGGCACATCGCCGAGGTGGACGATCTCGACCTTCACCTTCGGGTCGAGCAGGCCGATGAGGGTGCGTTCGGCTTCGACGCAGACGGGGCAACCAGCGTGGTAGTAGCGAGCTTGGGTCATGGCGTTTCTCCGGTAGTTGGTATCGGATCGATACCGTTCGAGAGCAAGGCTACGACCAATGAGGTTTTGTCGATATAGTTTTTATTCGATACTATCTATCGACGAAATCAATGGAGGGAAATGCCGTGCTGTTCGACCTGCTGGAACGCCTCTCCAGCCTCACCCGCGTCTGGTTCCGCCAGCACCCGCTGCTGTCCGAGCTGCAGCCCATCCAGTTCAGCGCCTTGCTCTACCTGGCCCGCTGCAACCGCTATTCCGACACGCCCCTGGCGGTGACCGACTACCTGGGGCTGACCAAGGGCACCGTGTCCCAGTCCCTCAAGGCCCTCGAAGCCAAGGGGCTGCTGGTCAAGCGGCCGGACCAGCAGGACCGCCGCAGCGTGCACCTGGAGCTGACCGCACCGGCCCGCGAGCTGCTGGGGGCGGTGCTGCCGCCGGACTTCCTCGCCGCCGCTACGGCGCGCATGGGCCCCGCCGCCGGGGACCTGGAAGCGCTGCTGGGCGACCTGCTGCGTAATGTGCAGCGCAGCGTCGACGTGCCCTCGTTCGGTCTGTGCCGCACCTGCCGCTTCCACCGCACGGTGGACGGCCTGCCCTTCTGCGGGCTGACCGAGGAGCCCCTGGCCGCCGGCGACGAGGCGCTGATCTGCCGCGAGCACCAGGAGCCCGCCTAGCGGCGGGGTTGAACCCCGGGCGCAGCGGTGGACTCCACCCTTTGTGAGCCCGAGGAGAGCGCCATGAACCCCACGCCCATCGAGGCCGGCCGTCGTCCGGCCCGCCGCCCACCCGAACCCCTGCCCGACGGTGGCAGCGCCCGCGACCCGGAGCCCGATCCCTTCCTCAAGGACCCGGAGCGACCAGTGGGCGAAATCCATCGGAACCAAGGTCGAAAACGCCCGGTCCATCACTAGCCGCGTAACGAGGCGTTGCGCGGCTGGAGCGGAAGCCGCGTCGTGTCCGCGCCCCAAGGAATCGACAGGGCAGGGCCGCCGTGCGTCCCGTGGACGCCCTGTCCTCGACACGCAGGACAGCTCATGCACAAGCCGCTCATCTCCCCCCTCGCCACCGCCACCCTCGTCGCCCTGGTACTGGGCAGCCAGGCCGCTCACGCCGCCGACTTCATCGTCAACCAGACCGAAGACAGCTATGACGGCGTCTGCGATGCCCACTGCTCGCTGCGCGACGCCATCTCCGCCGCCAACGCCGCACCGGGCCCGGACCGCATCGTCCTCCAGGCGCAGACCTACCGCCTGAGCCTGCCGGCCGGCCGCGACGAGGAGGGCGACGTCCAGGACGAGGACGACAACCTCAATGGCGACCTCGACATCCACGACTCCCTCGAAATCATCGGCCAGGGCCCGGCCGCCACCGTGATCAGCGGCACCCCCCAGGCCAACGACCGCCTGCTGGAAGTGTTCGATGGCGCCCGCGTGGTGCTGGAGCGCCTGCGCCTCACCGGCGGCCACAGCTCCACCTACGGCGGCGCCATCGAGAACCACGGCGAGTTGGTACTGCGCCAGGTGGAGGTGAGCCGCAACAGCTCCACCGGGGCCTTCAGCCCGGGTAACGGCGGCGGGATCGCCAACCGCGGGCGCCTGGAGATCCATCGCTCGATCATCGCCAACAACCGCGCCGGCGCCGGCGAGGGCCACTTCGGCCTGGGCGGCGGCATCTACAACACCGGCGAGCTGCTGCTGCGCGACAGCAGTGTGCAGGGCAACTACGCCAGCGACGACGATGACGCCGGCTACGGCGGCGGCCTCTACAACGGCGGCACCGCCGATGTGGCGCGCACCACCTTCAGCGGCAACGATGCCAGCTTCGGCTCGGCCATCGGCAACGACCGCAAGCTGACGCTGGTCAACTCCACCCTCAGCGGCAACAACCAGTACTTCCGCAACCAGGCGGCCCTCAACAATGGCCAGTTCTCGGTCAGCGGCAGCGGCCCCGAGGCGCTGCTGGTCAACGTCACCATCGCCAACAACACCGGCGGCTACGGGTTGATCAACCTGGGTTCGGTGACCCTGCGCAACAGCATCATCGCCGGCAACCTCGACGAGGGCCTGGAGACGCCGCTGAACTGCGACAACCGCGGCGCCCAGGCGAAGTACAAGGCCATCGGCCTGCTGCTGGGCACCGGCCCGGGCAACTGCACCGGCGAGCTCTACGTGGAACAGACCGACGTCTTCACCAAGGTGCTCTACCCCCTGGCGGACAACAACGGCCTGACCCAGACCCACGCCCTGCGCCCGCGCAGCCCGGCGGTGGACGCCGGCATCGGCAGCTGCACCGCCCACGACCAGCGCGGCTCCAAGCGCCCCCGTGATGGCGATGGCGACGGCGTCGCCCGCTGTGACCTGGGTTCGTACGAGCGACCGAAGCTGTAAGTTGGCAAAGCGGTGCCGGGCCCCAGCGCGGGGCTCGGCCTTTCGCGAATGAATTGGCTCCTACAGGGCACGGTGCGTGCCGGGGCGTAGGGTGGATGACGCTCTTTTCATCCACCAGGCGGAGCGGGTGATGGCGCTGGACCGAAGCCGGGTCGCGGTGCACTTTTCGCGAATGAATTCGCTCCTACAACCCTCGATGCACCGAGCACACCGGATGCACCGTCCCTGTAGGGGCGACTTCAGTCGCCAAGCAGCCCGCAGGGCTGCCCATCTTCGACGCAGAAACGCTACTGCGTCGCCAGCGCCTCCAACGCCAACGCCCCCACCGCCAGGTCGATATCGGCATTCGGGTCATCGTCGTCGAGGAACCAGGCGGCGGAGAGGCCGCACCAGGCCACCAGCCATTGCAGCAGGCGCTGGCGTTCCAGGCCGGATTCGTGGCAGACGATGGCCAGGCGCCGCTGGAAGCGGGCCGGGTCGGTGCCCACCGGGCGGCTGGGGTCGCAGAGGTCGGGGTTGGCGAAGATCACCGCATAGTCCAGCGCGCGGTCGCCCACCAGGCCCTTGGGGTCGATGGCCAGCCAGCCGCGCGGGCCGAAGTCGAGGAGGTTGCCGTGATGCAGGTCGCCGTGCAGCAGGCGCTGTTCGCCAGGTGCAGCCAGCAGCTGGTGGGCCAGGGCATCGGCTTCGACGAGGAGGCCGCCGTGGCGGCGTGCGGCCGGGGCCAGGTCGGCGAACCAGCTGTGCAGGTCCTTCAGCCCTTCGGGCCGGGGGCCGTCGTAGGCGTGGAGGCGGGCCAGGGCGCGGCAGAGCAGGGTGGTGGCCAGGTCGTCGTCACCGTCCTGGGCCATGGCGATCAGCGGGTCGCCGCCGCGCTCCAGCAGCAGGCCATCGCCGTCGATCTCCAGCACCCGCGCCGAGCCTGCCCCCTTCCAGGCCTGCATCACCTGGGCGCCGAGGCGCTCGTCCTCGTTCTGGCTGACCTTAAGCATCGCGGCCTGCCCATCCTGGCGCACCGGCAGCAGCGCGCCGCTGGGGGTGAGCAGCGCCTCGCCGTCCGGCGTCAGCCGCCAGCGTTGCAGGTAGGGGGCGAAAAGGGCTTCGGCCTCGGCGAGGGAGGGGACAGGGGGCATGGCGCGGTCTCCTGAAGGTGGGTCAATCGTCCCGGGTCAGCACTTCCAGCAGCTCGATCTCGAACAGCAGGTTCGAGTTCGGCGGGATCTTGCCGACCTGGCGTTCGCCGTAGGCCAGGTGTGCGGGCACCTGCAGCTTGCGCTTGCCGCCGACCTGCATGCCCATCAGGCCCTGGTCCCAGCCCTTGATCACCCGGCCGGTGCCGATCACGCATTGGAAGGGCCGGCCTTTCTCGATGGAGGAGTCGAACAGGGTGCCGTCCTCCAGCCAGCCGTTGTAGTGGGTGGTGATCAGCGCGCCCTTGACCACGGCCTTGCCGTCGCCCGGGTGGATGTCCTCGATCTTCAATTCGTCGCTCATGGCTGCTCGCTCGCCGTTGGGGTGCCGCGTTTTCGCAGGAAGCGGGGTGTTTGGCAAGGGGTCAGGAGCCACGGTCCAGGCCCATGGCGCGGATGGCCTGGTCGATGCGCTGCACCGTGGCCTCGGGCACGCTGCGGCTGCACATGAGGTGGCGCGGGCGGCCGGGCGGCATATCGGGGAAGACCAGGCTCACCAGTTCGCGATGGGCGTAGCTGGGGTGGCTCATGGCCCAGCGGAAGTCGTAGGGGTCGGCCAGGGTGTAGTCGAAGCGGTTGGAGGCGAGCAGGCGCAGCTGGTTGATCGGCGCCTGGCTGTTGGGAAGGGCGGCCTCGCCCATGTCGGCGATGCGCCGGTCCAGCTCCTCGCCGTAGGAGAAGCCGTCGGAAACGCCGAGGCGCAGCCCCGGCGCCGCCATCAGCGCGCGCAGGCTGGCGTAGCGGGAGACCTGGGGCAGGGCGCGGCGGTTGGTGACCACTTCCAGGTACAGCGGCGGGCGGATGGGCAGGCTGAAGCGGGCGAAGCCCTCGCGCTCGCGGGTGCGTATCCAGCCCACCGAGCAGTGGGGGCCCGGCTCGTACTGCATCTGCCAGACAATGCGCTTGGCCGGCAGGGTCACCACCTCGGTCGCCACGCCGGCGCTGGCGAACAGCTGCGCGATCTCGTCGCGGCCGCCATCGTCCTCGTGGAACAGGGTGGAGTTGGCGATGAAGCTGAGCCGCAGCGGCGGGTCGGCCTGGGCTATTCCCGCGACCAGCAGCAGGGCCAGCGGCGCGGTGCGCAGCCACGGTGAGTGGAGCAGGGCCTGGCGGATGATGGCGGCGGCCTCCATGTCGGGTGAGCGGCTTCTTTCTCTGACCGGGCGCGCCGGCCACCGTTCGACCCAGCTGATGGAGCCCGCTGCTCAGTGGTCGCGCAGCACCTTGCGCTCGCTGTCCTGGGGATCGAAGCCGCGTTCGAGCTTGATCTTCAGCGACAGGTCGGTGCGCGAGTCGGCGAACTTCAGCGCCTCGGAGAGGCTGATGCGCCCGGCTTCCACCAGCTTGAACAGGCTCTGGTCGAAGCTGCAGGAGCCGCTTTCCAGGGCGTTCTCGATGGCGCCCTTCAGCTCGTGCAGCTCGTCACGCAGGATCAGGTCACGCACATGGGGTGTGCCCAGCATCAGCTCCACGGCCGCCACGCGCTTGTGGTCGATAGCCGGCACCAGGCGCTGGCCGACCATGGCCAGGAGGTTCTGCGAGAGGTCGCCGAGCACCTGGCGCCGCGCCTCGTCGGGGAAGAAGCGGGTGATGCGTTCCACCGCGTGGCGGGCGCTGGTGCCGTGCAGGGTGGCCACGCACAGGTGACCGGTCTCGGCGTAGTGCAGGGCGTGCTGCATGGTTTCGGCGTCGCGCACCTCGCCGAGCATGATCACGTCCGGCGCCTCGCGCAGCACGTTGCGCAGGGCGGCGGAGAAGCTGTGGGTGTCCAGGCCTACTTCGCGCTGGTCGACGATCGAGCGGCGGTGGCTGTGGAGGAATTCGATGGGGTCTTCGATGCAGACGATATGGCCGCTGCGCTGGGCATTGCGGTGGTCGAGCATCGCCGCCAGCGTGGTGGACTTGCCGGAGCCGGCGGCGCCCACCACCAGGATCAGGCCGCGATCCTGCAGGGCGAGCTTCTCCAGCAGCGGCGGCAGGCCGAGGCTTTCCAGGCTGGGGATGGTGGTCTTGATCAGGCGCACCACCATCGAGACTTCACCGCGCTGCAGGTAGAGGTTGAGGCGGAAGCGGCCGCTGCCCGGCAGGCTGATGGCCAGGTTGAGCTCCAGCTCGCGGTCGAACTCTTCCTGCTGGCGCGGGCTGATCAGCTGCGCGGCCAGCTGGCGCACTTCGCTCGCCTGCAGCACACGCTCGCCCACGGGGCGCGCGTGGCCCTCGATCTTGATGTGCGGCGGTGCGCCGACGCTGAAGAACATGTCCGAGCCGGCGTGCTGGTGCAGCAGCTCCAGGTAGGGGAAGACGCTGGGCGTCGTCTCGTTCGGGTCGCTCATCCTGCCTCCTTTCATCGAGGGGCAAGCCTAGCAGCGGATTCGGCCAGCCGACCATTGGGTGCGATTGCCGCAGGCGCCGGCCCTGCCCGCGAAGGGCCCCCGCCGGGCGCGGGGGCCGGTGGGGCTCAGCGCAGGGTGTAGCCGTTGTCGACCACCAGGTCCTGGCCGTGGATGCCACGGGCGGCGTTGGAGAGCAGGAAGAGGATGGCGTCGGCCACGGCACCCGCTTCGAGGAAGCGCCCGTCGAGCAGGCGCTGGTTCACCGTGCCGGCGACGCTGGCGAGCTGCTGGTCGTCGAGGCCGAGGGTGCCCCAGATGGGCGTGGCGGTGGGCCCGGGGGAGACCAGGTTGATGCGCACGCCATCGCCCGCCAGCTCCACCGCCAGGGTGCGCGCCTGGGCCTTGAGGGCGGACTTGCTGGCGATGTACGCCGCCAGGCCGGGGAAGGTGACGCTGGAGAGGAAGGTGCCGATGAACACCACCGACGCCGGGCGCGCCAGGTGCGGCAGCAGCGCGGCGAGGGTGTCCAGCGCGCCGGCGCCGTTCACCGCCCACTGGCGCTGGAAGGCTTCGGCGTCGAGGCCGTCGGCGAGCTGGGCGATACCGGCGTTGGGCACCAGGTGATCCACCGGGCCGAGTTCGGCGGCACGGCGGGCGAGGCGCGCCAGGTCATCGGCGCGGGTGACGTCGCCGGCCAGCCAGTGCAGCCGTTGCGGGTAGCGCTCCAGCAGGTCCGGCAGGCCGCCGGGCTGGCGCGAGAAGGCGAGCACGCGGGCGCCGGCGTCGAGCAGGCGTTCGCACAGGGCCAGGCCGATGCCGGAGCTGGCGCCGGTGATCACGGCGAGGCGGTCGTTGAATTCGTTTGCAGGCATAAGGCGATTCCTAATGGTCATTGTGATGGGGCAATGACGGGTATCAGGAAGCGTGCCATGGAAAATAGTCAGCAAAATCAGCGAGATAAAAATTATCGCTGTCGATATGACCTGGATTTGTTCGTGTCCATATGACTGCGATTGCAGTCGAATTGACGCGGGTGAAGCGCGGGGAGGGGAAGGGCAGAAAAGGGAAGGGCGCCGCGATGGCGACGCCCTGGCCGGGAATCAATCCTGGCGGCTGGTGACTTCCACCAGGTGGTAGCCGAACTGGGTCTTCACCGGGCCTTGCACGACGTTGACCGGGGCGCTGAAGACCACGGTGTCGAACTCGCGAACCATCTGGCCGGGGCCGAAGGAGCCGAGGTTGCCGCCGTCACGGCTGGACGGGCAGCTGGAGTTGTCCTTGGCGACCTGGGCGAAGTCGGCGCCCCCTTCGATGGCGGCTTTCAGTTCGTTGCACTTGGCTTCGCTGGAAACCAGGATGTGGCGGGCGGTTGCACGGGGCATGGCAGGACTCCTCTTGAAGAAAGCGCAGAGCCTACCGGAATCGAATGAGCCGTCAACGGCCGGTGGCGTGGGTGGTAAGGCGCAGGGATGGAGGTTGGGTGAAACCCGGCAGATGAATTGGCGTATTGGTGGAGTATTTTGAGCTCAGCTGATTTCCGAGCTTGGCTGGTGCTTCTGGTTTCGCCCCCCCCGGGCGAGTCACTTTTCGCAGTCGCTCCAAAAGTAACCAAAAGAGCTTGCCCCTCCATACGGGTCTGGCTGAAGCCAGACTTCCCTCGCTCCATCGTCCTTCCAGGGGCACGCCGCGAAGGGCCATCCCTGGCCCATCGCGGCTCTCACGACATCCATGTCGCTCAACCCCTTCCACGACGATTCGCTCGGCCTCCTGGGAAGGGGCGTTTGTCGCTGCCCAGCCTCCATTCCTCAACGGGTAGGCCGGGGTGCGCATCACCTTTCCGTGCGGGCGGCACGCCCTATGTGGCGCCTCGTAGGATGGGTAGAGCGAAGCGAAACCCATCGCGCGGAGCTATAGGCGAATCAGGTCTACCGTCTGGGCGGTGTAGGGTTGCGCCTGCGGTGACGAATAACGCCGTTTGCCGTTGTCTCAATGGCGCCTATCCACCACCATCGCCGCCTGGCCTTTCGAGAACCCTCCATGCCCCGCGCCTTGCCCGTTTCCCTGTTGCTGGCCCTGTTCGTAACCGCTGCCCCGCACCTGGCGTTCGCCTGTGCGGAGGGGGAGACCGAGGTGTGCCTCGGCGGTTGCATCTGCGTGCCCGATCCCAATGGCGTGCTGGCGCCTTATCAGGAGCGTGCCGGCGCGGTGGCGGCGTCGGCGCTGGAGGGCTGGCTGCTGCGTTCGCGGGAGTCGGCGGCGCGGCAGGGCACCCTGCCGATCCCGGCGGAGATACGCCAGCGCCTGCTGCCCTGGTACCCGGCCGAGTTGCTGGATGCGGTGCGCTACAAGGTGGGCGACAGCGACGAGATGAACGCCGCGCGGACCATGCTGCAGAACCCCGACATCAAGGCGGTGACCCTGGTGGACATCATCGTCTTCCGCAGCGAGGACGCGGCCCTGCAGGACGTGGCGCTGTGGGCCCACGAGCTGTTCCACGTGCAGCAGTACCGGGACTGGGGCAGCGCCGGTTTCGCCCAGCGCTACAGCCGCGATTTCAATGCGGTGGAAGCGCCGGCCTATGCTCGGCAGATCGAGGTGAGCCGCGCCCTGCGACGCGGCGAGTGAGGCGGATCAACGCTCGCGCATGGCTTCCGAGCGGGCCTTGAGCACCGGCTTGAGCAGGTAGTCGAGCACGCTCTTCTCGCCGGTGATGATGTCCACCGTGGCGATCATCCCGGGGATGATCAGCAGCGGGTGGTCGTCCTTGCCCAGGTGGCTTTTGTCGGTGCGCACCTGGATCAGGTAGAAGCTGTTGCCCTTGTCGTCGGTGATGGTGTCGGCGCCGATCAGTTCCAGCTTGGCCTTGAGGCCGCCGTAGATGGTGTAGTCATAGGCGCTGAACTTGACCATCGCCTTCTGCCCCGGGTGGAGGAAGGCCACGTCCTGCGGGCGGATGCGCGCCTCGATCAGCAGGTTGTCCTCCAGGGGCACCACTTCCACCATGTCGTTGCCGGGCTGCACCACGCCGCCGATGGTGTTGACCTTCAGCTGCTTGATCACGCCGTTGACCGGGGAGACCACGGTGGTGCGGGTGACGCGGTCGTCGATGGCCTTGCCGGTGGAGGTGATCTTCTGCAGCTCGGTGCGGGCTTCGTTGAGTTCCTTGAAGGCGTCGGACTGGAACGACAGCTTGCTCTCTTCCATCTTCCGCTCGATTTCCTTCACCGCCGCCTCGGCCCGGGGGATGGCCAGGTTGGTGCCGTTGAGCTCGCCGCGCATCTCCACCGCGCTGCGGCGCAGGCGCAGGATCTCCACCTCGGAGATGGCGCCGGTGCCCACCAGGGGCTGGGACATGTTCAGTTCCTGCTGCAGCAGCCCCAGGCTGGAGGCGTACTGCTGGGACTTGGAGCGGAATTCGGCCAGTTCCTGCTGCTTCTGGCGCAGCTGTTCCTGGAGGATGTGCTGTTCGCTGTCTAGGCGCTGCAGGCGCTTGCGGTACAGCGCCAGCTCGTCCTCGGCCAGTTGCGGCGAGGCCTTGGCGATGTCCTCCGGCAGCGTGAAGGGGCGGTCCTCGGCTTCGGCCGAGAGCCGTTGCACGCGGGCCATCAGTGCCAGGCGGTCGGCCTCGGTCTCGCCCTTGTTGGAGAGGAAGCGGGTGTCGTCGAGGCGCAGCAGCACATCGCCCTTGCTGACCACCTGGCCTTCGCGCACGAAGATCTCCGAGACGATGCCGCCCTCGAGGTTCTGGATCACCTGGATCTTACTGGACGGGATGGCCTTGCCTTCACCGGTGGTGACTTCCTCCAGCACGGCGAACTTGGCCCAGACCAGGGCGACGATCAGCAGCGTGCAGGCGACCCAGACGGTGATGCGGGTGCCGGTGGGGGAGTCCTCCAGCGCTGCGCCGTCCACCTCGGGCATGAATTCCGTGTCGGGCTTGCTGCCCATGCCGCCGAAGTAGTCGCGGACCGAACGGGTGTTTTCCATGATCTGCTCCTAGACGGCCGCCGGGCCGACGCGGCCCTTGCGCAAGGCTTCGATCACCGCGTCCTTCGGACCGTCGGCGACTATGTGGCCGCCATCGAGCACCACCAGGCGGTCCACCAGGCTGAGCATGGAGGCGCGGTGGGTGATGAGCAGCACGGTCTTGCCCTGGGCCCAGCCGTGCAGGCGGTTGCGCAGGATGTCTTCGCTGGTGTTGTCCATGGCGCTGGTGGGTTCGTCCAGCAGCAGGATGGGTGGGTCCAGCAACAGCGCGCGGGCCAGCAGCACCGCCTGGCGCTGACCGCCGGAGAGCAGCTGGCCGCGTTCACCCACCGGGCGGTCGAAGCCCTGGGGGTGCTGGCGGGCCAGTTCGGTGACGCCGGTCAGCTCGGCCACTTCCAGCATCCGCGCGTCGTTCACGTAGCGCGCGCCGAGGGTCAGGTTGTCGCGCAGGCTGCCGGCGATCAGCGGCATGTCGTGGGTGACGAAGCCGATCTGGTGGCGCAGGTCGGCGACGTCCAGCTGGCGCAGGTCGATGCCGTCCAGCAGCAGCTGGCCCTGCTCGGGGCTGTAGAAGTTCATCACCAGGCGCGCCAGGGTGCTTTTGCCCGAGCCGCTGCGGCCGATGATGCCGACCCGCTCGCCGGCGTTCAGCCGCAGGCTGACGTTGGCCAGCGCGGGCGCGGCCTGGTCGGGGTAGCTGAAGCTCACCCCGCGCACGTCGATGGCGCCCTTGATGTGGGTGCGCTCCAGCGGTTGCTGCTTGTTCTCCCGTTCCTGGGGCAGGCCCATGAGCGAGTCGGTGCTCTTCATGGTCAGCTGCGCCTGCTGGTAACGGGTGATCAGCCCGGCGATCTGCCCCAGCGGCGCCAGCACGCGGCTGTTGAGCATGTAGCTGGCCACCAGGGCGCCGACGCTGAGGTTGCCGGCGATGATGCTGTAGACCCCGGCGATGATCATCGCCAGGCCGGCGAACTGCTGCAGGAACATGGTGCCGTTGGTGACCAGCGCGGAGAGGAAGCGCGCGTGGCTGTCGAGGCGGGTGAGGGCGCCGTGGGTGCGTTCCCAGCGGTGTTGGCGCTCGCTCTCGGCGCTGCAGGCCTTGAGGGTTTCCAGGCCCGAGAGGGTTTCGATCAGCAGCGCCTGGCGTTCCGCGCCCAGGGCCAGGCTGCGCTGCACGGTGTCGCGCAGGCGGGTCTGGATGATCCAGGCGAAGATCGCGGTGAGGGGGAAGGCGAGCACCGGGATCACCACCAGCCAGCCGCCGAGCAGGCCGATCACCAGCAGCATGAGGATGGAGAAGGGCAGGTCGATGAGGCTGGTCAGGGTCACGGCGGTGAGGAATTCCCGCAGACCCTGGAAGTCGTGGATGCTCTGGGCGAAGCCGCCGATGGTGGTGGGCCGCGCCTTCATCGACATGCCCGTGATGCGCTCGAACAGCGTGGCCGAGAGCACCACGTCGGTCTTTTTGCCGGCGGTGTCCAGCAGGTGCGCGCGCAGCACCCGCAGCAGCAGGTCGAAGCCGGTGCCGATGAGCAGGCCGATGGTCAGCACCCAGAGGGTGGAGGTGGCCTGGTTGGGCACCACGCGGTCGTAGGTCTGCATGACGAACAGCGGTACCAGCATGCCCAGCAGGTTGATCAGCAGGCTGGCCAGTACCGCATCGGTGTAGAGCCAGCGCGACAGCCGCAAGGTGTCGCGGAACCAGGATTTGACCCGGGGCACCAGGGGCGCGCGGGTCTCTTCCAGTTCATGGCGGGGACGGGCGAAGAGGGCTTCGCCGCTGTACGCGGCGGCCAGCAGCTCGGGGTCGATCCACTGCTGGCCACCGTCGGACTCGCAGGGCAGGATCAGCGCGCGGCCGTCCTTGCCCCACTGGTTGAGCACCGCGCTGCGGCCGTCTTTCAACAGCAGCAGCACCGGCAGGTTGAGCGGTGAGATGGCCCCCAGTTCCCGGCGCAACAGGCGCCCTTGCAGGCCGACCCGTGCAGCGGCACGGGCCAGCAGGTCGGGTGTCAGTCGCTGGTTCGCCAGCGGCAGGCCGGCGGTGAGGCTGCCCCGGCTGGCGGGGCACTCATGCAGCCTGCAAAGGATCAGCAAGCCGTCCAGCAACGGGTCGTCGTGGCTCTGCCGAGGGTCGACGGCGGCACCCGCCATTTCCATGGTGGTCATCTACTGCTACTCCCGAACCGCGGTTACTTCATTTCCGGCAGACGGGCTTCGCTCTTCACTTCAGAAGCGGCGATGGCCTCAGCCGGGACTACGACGTTCTGCCGGCGCAGCAGATCGCCCATGGCGGAGATCACGCGGAACATGGCGAACTCTTCGGTGTAGCGCACCTCGACGTAACGCCGGTTGGCGGTGAAGAGTTCGTTGTCACTGTCGAGCAGGTCGAGCAGGGTGCGTTGGCCGAGGCCGAACTGCTGCTGGTACGCCTCGCGCACGCGCTGGGTGTAGTCGGCATAGTCACGCGCCTTGGGGGTTTGCTGGCGGGCGTTTTCCATGGCGTTCCAGGCCAGCGAGAGGTTCTCGTTGAGCACCCGCAGGGCGTTGTTGCGGATGTCCATGGACTGGTTGATCGAGTGCGCCGCCGCTTGCAGACGGGCCTTGTCGCGCATGCCGTTGAACAGGTTGTAGTTCATCACCACGGCGGCTCGCCAGGTGTTGTAGTGGCCCTCATCGCCTTGCACGTTGTCGTCGGCGGTGGTGGCCAGCTCGGCGTCGAAGCGTGGGTAGAACGGCGACTTGGCCGACTCGTATTGCTTCTCCGCCGCCTGCACGTCGGCCTGGGCCGATTTCAGGAAGGGGTTGTTGTCCATCATGGTCTGACGGGCGGCGAGGAGGTCCGCCGGCATTTCGCCGCGGATGGTCGCCGGGGTTTCCAGTTCGTCGGCGGGACGACCGACGGCGCTGAGGAAGTTGGCTTCGGCGTCGGCCAGGTTCACTTCCTCGGTGTAGAGGTTGTTCTCGGCCAGGGCCAGGCGGGCGGCGGACTGGTCGGAGTCGGCCATGCTGCCCACACCGCGCTGGCTGCGCAGGTTGATCTGGTCACCCACGCGCTGGTGCGACTGCAGGTTGTTGCGGGCCAGGGCCACCATTTCGCGACGCTTGAGCACTTCGAGGTACACCTCGATGGTGCGCAGCGCCAGGCTCTCGGACGTGCCCAGGGTGTAGTAGGCGCGGGAGTTGATCACCGCTTCGGTACGGCCCACCTCGTTAGGGGTGTTGAAGCCGTCGAAGAGCATTTGCCGCAGGCGCAACTCGGCATTGCGGTAGTTCATCGTCTCCGTGTTGTGATCGCCCAGCGCGCGCGTGCTCGGACTATCGGTGTTTTCACGGCCCACGCCGGCTATCAGATCGACGGTCGGTAGATAGCCGCCCTTGGCGACTTTCTTCTCTTCGTCGGCGACGAGCCGTGCGTTGGCTGCTGCCCGGATCTCCGGGTGGTTGTCGAGAGTGCTCTGGATGGCCTCGGTGAGGTTCATCGCCTGGACCTGGGCGCTGGCGAGTGCCAACAGCATGCTGCTCCAGAGTGGGGTCATTGCTCGCATGAGAGGGTGTCTCCTTGTTCGATGCTCTTTTTACGGATCGCCATTTTTTTGGCGAAATCGCCTGTTCAACCGTTTCAGGCTTGTAACATCAGAGCTAAGAACATCTTTTGGAGAACCTAAGAAATTTTTTTCACATGGTTTATGCCGAAAAAATCTTATGCACTCCTCTGAATCGAGCACATCTTCTTTCCCTGTCAGCCGCGTTTATTGAGGCCTGCAGGGCCTTTTCGGCGAACGGCTTGGGTGGTCAAACCAGTTTCAGAGCCAAAGGGGCGGGGATGTTCTGATGGAGTAGTACGACACGGAGAATGAGTGACGATTTTTTGTCGCGAATTTTTTGACCTGAATACTGTCGTTCCATTCCGCTTCAGGTTTTCCTTCTTCCAATCCTCCGGTGCAGAACGGTCTTGGCCCTATTGCGATAGGTGTCGGCAGTGGTCGGCAGCGTGGTGGAGGAAGGATTCATGGCTACGGTAATCGGTGTCGTCAGTCGGGTAGTAGGCGAGGTTTTCGCGGTAGCAGGCGACGGAACGCGCCGGCCCCTGGTAGAAGGCGACAGGCTGTTCGCCGGCGAGCAATTGCTCACCGGTGCTGAAAGTGCGGTCTCGGTTGCGCTGGCCAATGGCGGCGAACTGACCCTGGGACGCGACAGCAGCATGAACCTCGGTACCCAGTTGCTGGCCAACCCTGGCAACGGCGATGCACCGGTCGACCCCACCGCTGACGCGCAGCAGCCACAGCCGCCGAGCCAGCAGGACCTGACCGACGTGCAGCAACTGCAGGCCGCGATCGAGGCTGGCGCCGACCCGACCCAAACCGGTGAAGCGACCGCAGCAGGCCCCGGCGCCGGTGGTGCAGGCGGCGCAGGGGGCGTTGGCGGTGGCCACTCCTTCGTGCTGCTTGCCGAAACCGCCGGTGCGCTCGACCCGACCATCGGCTTCCCCACCGGCCCCATCACGGCCGGCCCGCTGTTCCCCGAGGCGGAGATCCTCGCGCCTACCGACTTCGGCCCCGATCTGACCGTGGTCTTCCTGGATGAAGAAGGCAGCGTGGTCACCGGCCCCGGCGTGGTGGACGAAGAAGCGCTGGACGGTGGCGAAAGCGGCGGAGGCCACCCGGGCAGCAACCCCGGCAGCAATGCCGAGACCACCTCGGGCACCCTGATCATCAATTCCCCCGACGGCATCGCCCGCATCGAAGTGCTGGACGCCGCCGGCAACTGGATCAACGTCGCCGGTGGCGGCACCGTGCAGGGCACCTATGGCGTGCTGGTGTTCGATGCCGCGGGCAACTGGACCTACACCCTCACCGACAACAGCCTGGATCACAGCAACCCCAATGCCACCGGGGCCGAGGATCAGCTGTTCGATAACTTCAGCGTGCGCGTGTTCGACCTCGATGGCGATGTATCGCCCACCGTGCCGCTGACCATCGCCATCAATGACGACGGCCCCAGCGCCGGCCTGGAGTTCTCCCGCGAAGGCGGCGATGTGATCATCGACGAGAGCGCCGGCCTGCAACCCGGCAGCCATGACGTCGCCGGCCCGCTGGCGGTATTCGATGGCGTTGCCAACCCTTCGTCGGATATGCGCGCCTACGCCCAGGGCACCGCCCCGGCGGTGATTGCCAACTATGACTTCGGCGCCGACGAAGGCGGCGCCACCGCCGTCTATTCCCTGGAGCTGATCGAAAGCCAGGGCGAGGGCGGTGAAGGCCAAGGGGAGGGCGGCTTCGGGATCGAGGCCGTCAGCGGGCTCACCACCACCAGTGGCAGCCCCATCACCCTGAGTGTGGAAGGTGGCCTGGTGGTCGGCCGCGACGCCGACGGCAACGCCGCGTTCGCCATTTCCATCGACCCGGATACCGGTGTCGTCAGCGTCGCCCAGTACCAGTCCCTGCATCACCCCGATGGCAGCGACGCCAATGACAGCATCGACCTCAGCGGCCTGATCCGCGCCGTGCTGACCGTCACCGACGGCGACGGCGACAAGGCCGTGGCCAGTGCCGATATCGGCCAACTGATCCGCTTCGTCGACGACGGCCCCACCGCCAGCATCCAGACCAACGAAGGCGTGCGCGTCAGCCATGACGAAAGCGCCGGCCTGCAGAACGGCACCGCCACGCCCACCCCCGGCGGTGACGCCAACGACAATGACACCAATGCCCCGTCGGTGGTCAGCCTGTTCAGCGGCGTGAGCAATACCGGCACCGACCTCTCCAGCACCGGCTACGCCACCAGTAATGGCGCGGTGGTGGATATCTCCGGCAGCAGCACCGGCGAGGACAACGAAGGCGCCACCACCGTGCTCAGCCTGTCCATCGTCGACGGCAACGGCAGCGACTCCGGCCTCACCACCACCGATGGCCAGACCATCCGCCTGTACCTGGAGAACGGCCTGATCGTCGGCCGCGTGGACGGTGGCGACACCGGCCCCGGCGCGGCGGCCTTCGCCATCGCCATCGGCCAGGACGGCAGCGTCAGCGTGGCCCAGTACATTTCCCTCCATCACCCCGACACCGGCAGCGCCGATGACGCCGTGACCCTGTCCGGCAAGGTCCGCGCGGTGGTCACCGTGACCGACGGCGACGGCGACGTGGACACCGCCCAGGTGGGCATCGGCGGCGCCATCCGCTTCGAGGACGACGGCCCCACCGCCGTGATCGAGCGGCTGGAAGGCGTGCGCGTCACCCATGACGAGAGCGCCGGTCTGCAGAACGGCACCGCGACTCCGACGCCCCAGGGCGATGCCCTGGATGACGACACCAGCAACCCGGATGTGATCGCCCTGTTCGCCGGTGTGAGCAATGTCGGCACCGACCTGTCGGGCTATGCCACCAGCGCCGGCCCAGTGGTCAGCACCGCTGGCATCAGCACCGGCGAGGACAACGAAGGCGCCACCACCGTATTGAGCCTAGAGATCACCGGCGGCAACGGCACCGATTCGGGCCTCACCACCACCGATGGCCAGGTCATCCGCCTTTATATGGAGAACGGCCTGATCGTCGGCCGCGTCGACGGGGGCGACCAGGGCCCCGGCGCCGCGGTGTTCGCCGTGGCCATGGGCCAGGACGGCACCCTCAGCGTCGCCCAGTACATGTCGCTGAACCACCCGGACACCGGCAGCCGCGATGAGGGCGTCGACCTCGGCGGCCTGGTCAGGGCCGTGGTCACCGTCACCGACGGTGATGGCGATGTGGACGTGGCCAAGGTCAACATCGGCGGGGCCATCCGCTTCGAGGACGATGCGCCCACCGCCAACATCCAGGCGGTCGAAGGTGCACGCGTCACCCACGACGAGACCCTCGGCCTGCAGAACGGCACCGCCACCCCGACCCCGGGCAGCGACGCCAATGACAACGACACCAACAACCCCAGCGTGATCGCGCTGTTCAGCAGCGTGACCGATGCCGGCACCGCGCTGGCGGCCGGCTATGCCACCAGCAACGGCCCTGTGGTCGACGCCTCCGGCAGCAGCACCGGTGAAGACCAGGAGGGCGCGACCACCGTGCTCAGCCTGGAGGTGCAGGACGCCGACTCGGGCCTCACCACCCTGGACGGTTCGTCCATCGTGCTCACCGTGGAGAACGGCCTGATCGTCGGCCGCGTGGACGGCGGCACCTACAACGGCCAGGCCGCGTTCGCCGTGGCCATCGGCCAGGACGGCAGCATCAGCATCGCCCAGTACATTCCGCTGCAGCACCCGGATACCGCCAGCCATGACGAGGCGCTCAACCTCTCCGGCAAGATCCGCGCCGTGGTCACCGTCACCGACGGCGATGGCGACGTGTCGACGGACTCCGTCGGCATCGGCGGTGCCGTGCGCTTCGAGGACGACGGCCCCACCGCCACCAAGGTGACTGCCACCAGCGTGCTGGACGACGAAGGCCTGAACGGCGGCATCAACGGCGGCCCCGGCGATGTTGCGGACGCCAACACCAGTACCAGCGGCAACCTGGGCTATAACGCCGGCGCCGATGGGCTGAAATCCATCGAGCTCACCGGGCCCACCAGCCTGGGCAGCGAGAACGTCACCTCCACCTGGAACGCCTCGACCAACACCCTGACCATCAGCAGCGCCCGTGGCGACCTGATGACCGTGGTGCTGACCGACCTGGCCACCGGCGCCTACACCGTCAACCTGCTGAAACCGCTGATGCACACGGTGAGCGGCACCGAGGACAACATCACCCTCAACGTCGGCTACAAGGTCACCGACGGCGATGGCGACACCGCCGACGGCTCCCTGGCGGTGACCATCAACGACGACACCCCGACCTTGCAGGTGGGCGCCCTGGACCTGAACTCCTCGGTCACCTTCCATGGCACCGATGCGGGCTACAGCAACAGCTACGGCTATTACATCAAGGGCGACGACGGCACCCCGCTCAGCGGCAAGGTGATCTGGGCCAACGTCCACGGCCAGAGCAGCGGTGACACCTTCGACCTGGGCGACCTGGACCCGGCCAGCACCGGCTTCTTCATCATCCCCAACGGCGGGGCCAATGGCGGCCTGGCCAACGGTGCCGAGATCACCTTCCAGCTGGTGGCCGGCAAGTGGCAGGCCTTTATCGGCAGCACTCCGCTGGTCGGTGCCGATGGTGCCAACGTGCTGTTCAGCGACGCCACGCTGAACCCTGGCGGCTCGCACCTGCAGGACACCGGCAGCGCCGGCAACCAGAACTGGGAGGACAAGACCAACACCTCCGACTACGACTACAACGACGTCAGCACCAGCGTCACCTGGGGCTCGACCCTGCAGCTGCAGGTGGACGAGACCAACCTCGGGCTGGGTGCCACGGCCACCGCCAGCGCTGATTTCAGCGGCCTGTTCAACGTGCAGCCCGGTGCCGATGGCCTGGGCAGCCTGGACTATGGGCTGGAAGTCACCAACCCGGTTTCCGGGCTGGTGGACACCGAGACCGGCGATGACGTGGTGCTGTTCCTGGAGAACGGCCAGGTCGTGGGCCGTGTCGGCGACGCCAGCGGCGAGGTGGTCTTCACCCTGACCGTGGGCGCGGACGGCAAGGTCACCCTCGAGCAGCTGCGTGCCATCGAGCACCCGACCTCCGACCCGGACGAAGCGGCCTTCCTCGGCTCCGGCCACGTCAAGCTCAACCTGACGGTGACCGACGGCGACGGCGACACCGCCAGCGGCGGCCTGGACATCGGCAAGGTCATCAGCTTCCGCGACGATGCCCCGAGCATCAGCGCCGGCGAGATCGCCAGCGGCGAGCTGCAGGTGGATGAAACCAACCTGCTGGTGGACAAGACCGTCGACTACAGCACCGCCTTCACCTCCAGCTACGGCGCCGACGGTGCCGGCAGCATCAGCTACAAGCTGGCCATCAGTGCCACGGGGGCCGACAGCGGCCTGAAGGACACCGCCAGCGGCAGTGACATCAAGCTGTACCTGGAAGGCGGGCAAGTGGTCGGCCGCGTGGGCGGTCCGTCCGGCGCGATTTCCTTCACCGTCACGGTGGACGCCGACGGCAAGGTCACCCTCGACCAGAAACTGGCCATCGTCCACCCGACCGGCGACCCGGACGAGGCCACCGGTCTCTCCGCCGCAGACCTGGTGAAACTGGTGGCGACCATCACCGACAAGGACGGTGACTCCAGCAGCGCCACCCTCAACCTGGGCAACGCCATCAGCTTCAAGGACGACGGCCCGAACATCGACCCGGGCCAGGTCGAATCCGGCAGCCTGCAGGTGGATGAAAGCTTCCTCGGCACCGATGCCACCCGTGACTTCAGCGGCTCGTTCACCCACGCCTTCGGCAACGATGGCGCCGGCACCATCACCTACGCGCTGACCATCAGCGCAGCAGGCGCCGACAGCGGTCTGAAGGACACCACCACCGGCAGCGACATCAAGCTGTACCTGGAAGGTGGCGAGGTGGTCGGCCGTGTCGGCGACCAGAGTGGCGCCATTTCCTTCAAGGTCACGGTGGACGCCGACGGCAAGGTCACCCTCGATCAGAAACTGGCCATCGTCCATTCGCCCAACACCGGGCCGGACCAGGCCACCGGCCTGTCTGCGGCCGATCTGGTGAAACTGGTGGCGACCATCACCGACAAGGACGGTGACACCGACAGCGCCACGGTGAACCTGGGCAATGCCATCAGCTTCAAGGATGACGCGCCGAGCATCCGTGCGGCCGAGATTCCGGCGGACAGCCTGCAGGTGGATGAAACCTTCCTCAACAGCAACAGCACCACGGACTTCAGCTCCGCCTTCATCAAGAACTACGGCGCCGATGGCGCCGGCACCACCACCTATGCCCTGGACGTGAAATCCCAGGGTGTCGACAGCGGCCTGAAGGACACCGCCACCGGCAGCGACATCAAGCTGTACCTGGAGGGCGGTGAAGTGGTGGGCCGTGTCGGCAGCGACACCGGTGCCGTCGCCTTCAAGGTCACGGTGGATGCCAGCGGCAAGGTCACCCTCGATCAGGTGCGCGCCATCGTGCATTCGCCGAACACCGGCCCTGACCAGGAAAGCAGCCTCTCCGCCGCCGACCTGGTGAAACTGGTGGCGACCATTACCGACAAGGACGGTGACGCCAACAGCGCCACCCTCAACCTCGGCAATGCCATCAGCTTCAAGGACGATGCCCCGAGCATCAATGCCGGCCAGGCCCAGGTGGGCAGCCTGCAGGTGGACGAGACCAACCTGGCACTCAACGCCACCACCAACTTCAGCGGCTCCTTCACCAGCAACTACGGCGCCGACGGTGCCGGCAGCATCGGCTACGCGCTGGAGGTGAAAGCCCAGGGCGCTGACAGCGGCCTGAAAGACACCGCCACCGGCAGCGACATCAAGCTGTACCTGGAAGGCGGCGAAGTGGTGGGCCGTGTCGGTACCTCCACCGGTGCTGTCGCCTTCAAGGTCACGGTGGATGCCTCGGGCAATGTCACCCTCGATCAGGTGCGTGCCATCGTGCACTCGCCCAATACCGGGCCGGACCAGGCCACCGGCCTCTCCGCAGCCGACCTGGTGAAACTGGTGGCCACCATCACCGACAAGGACGGCGACGCCAACAGCGCCAGCCTCAACCTGGGCAACGCCATCAGCTTCAAGGACGACGCCCCGACCATCAACGCCGGCCAGGTCCAGGCGGGCAGCCTGCAGGTGGACGAGACCAACCTGGCACTCAACGCCACCACCAACTTCAGCGGTGCCTTCACCAGCAGCTACGGCGCCGACGGTGCCGGCAGCATCGGCTACACGCTGGAGGTCAAGTCCCAGGGCGCTGACAGTGGCCTGAAAGACACCGCCACCGGCAGCGACATCAAGCTGTACCTGGAGGGCGGCGAAGTGGTGGGCCGTGTCGGCAGCGACACCGGTGCCGTTGCCTTCAAGGTCACGGTGGATGCTTCGGGCAATGTCACCCTCGACCAGGTGCGTGCCATCGTGCACTCGCCCAACACCGGGCCGGACCAGGCCACCGGCCTGTCTGCGGCCGACCTGGTGAAACTGGTGGCGACCATCACCGACAAGGACGGTGACGCCAGCAGCGCCAGCCTCAACCTCGGCAGCGCCATCAGCTTCAAGGATGACGCGCCCAGCATCCGTGCGGCCGAGATTCCGGCAGACAGCTTGCAGGTGGATGAAACCTTCCTCAACAGCAACAGCACCACGGACTTCAGCTCCGCCTTCATCAAGAACTACGGCGCCGATGGCGCCGGCACCACCACCTATGCCCTGGACGTGAAATCCCAGGGTGTCGACAGCGGCCTGAAGGACACCGCCACCGGCAGCGACATCAAGCTGTACCTGGAGGGCGGTGAAGTGGTGGGCCGTGTCGGCAGCGACACCGGTGCCGTCGCCTTCAAGGTCACGGTGGATGCCAGCGGCAAGGTCACCCTCGATCAGGTGCGCGCCATCGTGCATTCGCCGAACACCGGCCCTGACCAGGAAAGCAGCCTCTCCGCCGCCGACCTGGTGAAACTGGTGGCGACCATTACCGACAAGGACGGTGACGCCAACAGCGCCACCCTCAACCTCGGCAATGCCATCAGCTTCAAGGACGATGCCCCGAGCATCAATGCCGGCCAGGCCCAGGTGGGCAGCCTGCAGGTGGACGAGACCAACCTGGCACTCAACGCCACCACCAACTTCAGCGGCTCCTTCACCAGCAACTACGGCGCCGACGGTGCCGGCAGCATCGGCTACGCGCTGGAGGTGAAAGCCCAGGGCGCTGACAGCGGCCTGAAGGACACCGCCACCGGCAGCGACATCAAGCTGTACCTGGAAGGGGGCGAAGTGGTGGGGCGTGTCGGCACCTCCACCGGTGCAGTCGCCTTCAAGGTCACGGTGGATGCTTCCGGTAACGTCACCCTCGATCAGGTGCGTGCCATCGTCCACTCGCCCAACACCGGGCCGGACCAGGCCACCGGCCTCTCCGCCGCGGATCTGGTGAAACTGGTGGCGACCATCACCGACAAGGACGGTGACGCCAACAGCGCCAGCCTCAACCTCGGCAATGCCATCAGCTTCAAGGACGACGCCCCGACCATCAGCGCCGGCCAGGTCGAAGCCGGCAGCCTGCAGGTGGACGAAACCGTTCTTGGCACCGATGCCACCCGTGACTTCAGCGGCTCCTTCACCCGCAACTACGGCGCCGACGGTGCCGGTACCACCACCTACGCCTTGGACGTCAAGGCTGCAGGCGCCGACAGCGGCCTGAAGGACTCCGCCACCGGCAGCGACATCAAGCTGTACCTGGAAGGCAATGCCGTGGTCGGCCGTGTCGGCGACCAGAACGGCGCGATCTCCTTCAGGGTTACGGTGGATGCCGACGGCAAGGTCACCCTCGACCAGAAACTGGCCGTGCTGCACACCCCCAACAGCGGCCCGGATCAGCCTACCGGCCTCTCCGCCGCCGACCTGGTGAAACTGACCGCGACCATCACCGACAAGGACGGTGACTCCAGCAGCGCCAGCCTCAACCTGGGCAATGCCATCAGCTTCCGTGACGACGCGCCCACCGCCGGCAACAGCACCGCTCCGAACGTGCTGGACGACGAAGGCCTGTCCGGCGGCATCAACGGCGGGCCCGGCGATGTGGCCGGCGCCAGCACCAGCACCAGCGGCTCGCTGAACTACAGCGCTGGCGCCGACGGGCTGAAGTCCATCGAACTGACCGGGCCCACCAGCCTGGGCAGCGAGAGCGTGACCTCCACCTGGAACGCCTCGACCAACACCCTGACCATCAGCAGTGCACGCGGCGCCCTGATGACCGTGGTGCTGACCGACCTGGCCAGTGGCGCCTACACCGTCAACCTGCTGAAACCGCTGATGCACACGGTCAACGGCACCGAGGACAACATCACCCTCAACGTGGGCTACAAGGTCACCGACAAGGACGATGACTCGGCCACCGGCAGCCTGGCCGTGACCATCAACGACGACACCCCGACCATCCAGGTCGGCGCCCTGGACCTCAACTCCTCGGTGACCTTCGTCGGCACCTCGGCCGGCTACAGCAACAGCTATGGCTACTACATCAAGGGCGACGACGGCACCCCGGTCAGCGGCAAGGTGATCTGGGCCAACGTGCACAGCCAGACCGCTGGCGACACCTCCGACATCAGTGGCCTGGACCCGGCGCACACCGGCTTCTTCATCATCCCCAACGGCGGCGCCAACGCCGGGCTGGCCAACGGTGCGGAAATCACCTTCCAGCTGGTGGGCGGCAAGTGGCAGGCCTTCGTCGGCAGCACCCCGCTGACCGGCGCCGACGGTGCCAACGTGCTGTTCAGCGATGCCACGCTGAACCCCGGCGGCTCGCACCTGCAGGACACCGGCAGCGCCGGCAACCAGAACTGGGAGGACCAGACCAACTCGTCCGACTACGACTACAACGACGTCAGCACCAGCGTGACCTGGGGCGCCACCCAGCAACTGCAGGTGGACGAGTCGAACCTGGCGCTGAACGCCACCGCTGACTTCAGCGGCCTGTTCAACGTGCAACCGGGCGCCGACGGCCTGCAGAGCCTGGCCTACAAACTGACCGTGCAGGACGCCAACTCCGGCCTGGTGGATACCGCCAGCGGGCAGAACGTGGTGCTCAGCGTCAACGGCGCAGGCGTGGTCGAGGGGCGTACCGCCACCGGCAACGACCTGGTGTTCACCCTCACCGTGGGTGCGGACGGCAAGGTCACCCTTGACCAGCTCCGCTCCATCGTCCACCCGACCTCCGATCCGGATGAGGCCAAGTTCCTCGGCTCGGGCCATATCAGCCTGAGTGCCACCGCCACCGACAAGGACGGCGATACGGCCACCGGCAACCTGGACATCGGCAAGGTCATCAGCTTCAAGGACGACGCCCCGACCACCGGCACCAACCAGACGGTGCAGCTGGACGACGACGCACGACCCAACGGCATCCCCGGCGGCACCAACGATGACCCCGATTCGCAGAACGCCACCGGCACCCTCAGCCATAGCTATGGCAACGACGGTGCGGGCAGCATCAGCTGGGTCAACACCGGCGCACCGGCGGGCTTCACCTACGAGACCTCGGGCAACAACCTGGTGATCAAGCAGGGCACCACCACCGTACTGACGGTGACCCTGACCAACAGCCAGACCGGTGCCTACTCGGTGGTGCAGAACGCGCCGATCCACCACGCCGATGGCGACAACGAGAACAACCAGGCCTTCCAGCTCACCTACAAGGTCACCGACAAGGACGGTGACAGCGCCAACGGCACCCTGAACATCAACGTGGACGACGACACTCCGGTGGCGAAGAACGACGTGGCGACCGTGGGCGAGAGCGTCGCTCCGGACATCAACATGGTGTTCGTGCTGGACTTCAGCGGCAGCATCAGCAAATCCGAGCTCGGGCAGATGCTCGACGCGGTGAAAGCCGCCGCCCAGGCGCTGTACGACGGCAACACCGGTGATGTGCAGCTGCAGGTGGTGGCCTTCTCGGGGGATGCCAAGTCCTACGCGCCGGTGACCAGCTATGCGGCCTTCGAAAGCCTGATCAACTCCCTCGACCCGAACGAGCCCGGTGGCGTGCGTCCCTATGACGGCAACACCGACTTCACCGCGGCCATCGAGAAGACCATGGATGCCTTCAACCCGCTTCCGGGCTGGAACAACCAGGTCGTGTTCATCAGCGACGGCAACCCCAACGAGCAGACCCAGGGTGGCAACGCGCTGCTCAACCAGACGGCCACCGACTGGCAGCAGTTCATCAGTGACCACAGCGTCAACGTCACCACCATCGGCATTGGCGATGGCATCGACAACGACAACCTGCAGGACGTCGACCTCGACGGCAGCGGCTCGCCCATCCTGATCGGTGATTTCTCCGATCTGGTGGACACCCTGCTCAGCCAGGTCAGCACCGGCATGGTTTCCGGCAACGTGCTCAACGGCAGTGACGGCGTGGCCGGCACCGCCGATGACGACGGCTTCGGCGCCGATGGCAAGGGCGGCATCAAGTCCCTGACCGTCGATGGCGACGTCTACACCTGGAACGGCAGCAACGCCACCGCCGTGGTCAACATCACCACCGACCTGGGTGGCAAGCTGACCTTCAACTTCTCCACCGGTGCCTGGAGCTACACCGCGCCGAGCGGGTTGACCGGCAATACCGCCGAGCAGATCGGCTACACCATCGTCGACTCCGACGGTGACCCGTCCAGTGCCACGCTGACCATCAACATCACTGCCGCGAACGACGCGCCGGTGGCGGTCAACGACACCTTCAGCACCACCGAGGACACCTCGGTGACCATCACCAGCGCCGGGCTGTTCGGCGCCGATGGCACCGGGCCGCTGAACGACCACGACGCGGACTCCAGCGCCTTCACCAACATCAAGGTGACCCAGCTGGCGAGCAACGGCGTGCTGCAGTTCAACGGCGCCGCGGTGACCCTGAACCAGGTGATCAGCATCGCCGACATCAACGCCGGCAAGCTGGTGTTCGTGCCGGACGGCAACGAGAACGGCGCGCCCTATGCGACCTTCAAGTACCAGGTCAGCGACGGCAGCACCTACAGCAACGTGGCCACGGTGACCATCAACGTCGAGGCGGTCAACGATGCGCCGGTGGCGGTTGACGATAGCTTCAGCACCAACGAGGACACGGCCGTCACCATCACCGCCAACGGGCTGTTCGGTGCCGATGGCACCGGGCCGAACAACGACAGCGATGTCGATTCGGGCAGCTTCGCCAACATCAAGATCACCCAGCTGGCAACGGATGGCGTGCTCAAGCTCAATGGCGTCGCCGTGACCCTTGGCCAGGTGATCAGCGTGGCGGACATCACCGCCAACAAGCTGACCTTCGTACCGGATGCCAACGAGAACGGCTCGCCCTATGCCACCTTCCAGTACCAGGTGAGCGACGGCAGCCTCTACAGCAACACGGCCACCGTGACCATCACCGTCAACCCGGTGAACGATGCGCCGGTGGCGGTCAACGACACCTTCAGCACCACCGAGGACACCTCGGTGACCATCACCGCCGCCGGGCTGTTCGGCGCCGATGGCACCGGGCCGGACAACGACAGCGACGTGGACTCCAGCAGCTTCGCCAACATCAAGGTGACCCAGCTGGCCAGCAACGGCGTACTGCAGTTGAACGGCGTGGCCGTGACCCTCGGCCAGGTGATCAGCGCCGCTGACATCAACGCCAACAAGCTGGTGTTCGTGCCGGACAGCAACGAGAACGGCTCGCCCTATGCCACCTTCCAGTACCAGGTGAGCGACGGCAGCCTCTACAGCAACACGGCCACCGTGACCATCACCGTCAACCCGGTGAACGATGCGCCGGTGGCGGTCAACGACACCTTCACCACCACCGAGGACAACGCGGTGACCATCACCAGCACCGGGCTGTTCGGTGCCGATGGCACCGGGCCGGTGAACGACAGCGACGTCGATTCCGGCGCCTTCACCGATATCAAGGTGACCCAGCTGGCCACCGACGGTGTGCTCAAGCTCAACGGCGTGGCGGTGACCCTGAACCAGGTGATCAGCATCGCCGACATCAACGCCGGCAAGCTGGTGTTCGTGCCGGACGGCAACGAGAACGGCGCGCCCTATGCCACCTTCCAGTACCAGGTGAGCGACGGCAGCCTCTATAGCAACACGGCCACGGTCACCATCAACGTCACGGCGGTGAACGACGCGCCGCTGCTCGACCTGGACGGGAACGACAGCGCCGGTGTGGTGGGTACGGGTTACCAGACCACCTACACCGAAGGCACTGCCGCGGTGGCCATCGCCGATATCGACACCCTGGTGACCGATATCGACAACAGCACTATCGCCTCGGCCAAGGTCGTGCTGACCAACGCCCAGGCAGGGGATGTGCTGACCGCCACCGGCCTGCCGAGCGGCATCACCGGCGTGGTGGACACCAGCGTCGTCGGCAAGATCACCGTCACCCTCACCGGTGTCGCCACCAAGGCGGCCTACGAGACGGCGATCGAGACCATCCGCTACTCCAGCACCAGCACCAACCCGAGCACCACGCCGCGCAACGTGACCGTGGTGGTCAACGACGGTGCGACCGACTCCAACACCGCGCAGACCACCATCAAGGTGGTGGCGGTCGACAACGGGCCGGATGCCAAGAACGATGTCGCCAACGTGGTCGAAGGCCATGGCCAGGACTTCAACGTGGTCTTCGTCCTCGACTTCAGCGGCAGCATCGACAACACCGAGCTGAACCAGATGCTGACGGCGGTGAAACAGGCGGGCGCCGAGCTGTTCGACGGCACCTCGGGGCATGTGCAACTGCAGATCGTGGCGTTCTCCTCGACCGCCACCTCCTATGTGCCGGTCACCAGCGTCGAGGCCTTCAGCTCGCTGATCGACAGCCTCAACCCGAATGCCGGTGGGGTCCGTCCGTTCGACGGCAACACCGACTTCACCGCGGGTATCCAGCAGACCATGAGTGCCTACACCCCGATCTCGGGCTGGAGCAACCAGGTCGTGTTCATCAGTGACGGCAACCCCAACGAGCAGACCGGTACCGGCGGCAACTCGCTGACGGACGCCACCTCGGCGGCCTGGAACAACTTCGTCGACAACAACGGCATCAACGTCACCACCGTGGGCATCGGCGACGGCATCAACAATGCCCGCCTGCAGGATGTCGACCTCGATGGCCAGGGTTCGCCGCTCAACGTGGCCGGCTTCGGCCAGCTGGTGGACGCGCTGCTCGGCCAGGTGGTCGGTGGCGACGTCTCCGGCAACGTGCTGTGGGGCAGCGACGGCGTCAGCGGTACCGCGGACGACGACAGCTACGGCGTGGACGGTGCCGGCTACATCAAGTCGGTCACCATCGGCAGCGTCACCTACACCTGGAACGGCACCTCGACCATCACCCCGAGCAGCGGCTCGCCGATTTCCGGCAGCGTGCTGACCGGTATCGAGACGCCGCAACACGGCAAGCTGACCTTCAACTTCGCCACCGGTGCGTGGAGCTACGTGGCGCCCGACGGCCTCACCAGCAACCTCACCGAGCAGTTCGGCTATAGCCTGGTGGATTCCGATGGCACCACCGACACCGCGACCCTGACGGTCAACGTGATCGACGCCAACAGCCCGCCGGCCGGCGCCGATGCGACCCTCAGCCTGCTGGAGGATGCCAGCCATGTGCTGACCGCGAGCAGCTTCGGCTTCTCCGACGCCGAGGGCGACCACCTGGCCGCCGTGAAGATCACCACCCTGCCCACCGCCGGCCAGCTCACCCTGAACGGCAGCGCCATCAGTGCCGGGACCACCGTCTCGGTGGCTGATATCAACGCCGGCAAGCTGGTCTTCACCCCGGCGGCGAATGCCAGCGGAACCGGCTACGCCAAGTTCACCTTCCAGGTGCAGGACGACGGCGGCACGGCCAACGGCGGGGTCAACCTCGACCCGAACCCCAACACCATCACCTTCAACGTCACGGCGGTGAACGATGCGCCGGTGCTGGGTGGCATGGGCGGTACGCTGAACTACACCGAGAACGCCGGCGTGAAGATCATCGACAGCAGCGTCACGCTGAGCGATGTCGACTCGCCGAACTTCAACGGTGGCTCGCTGGTGGTGGCCTTCACCGCCAACGGCACGGCAGCCGACCAGCTGTCGGTGGTCAACCAGGGCACCGGTAGCGGCCAGCTCAACGTGAGCGGCAGCAACCTGCGCCTCGGCTCCACCAACATCGGCACCATTGCCGGCGGCACCAACGGCAGCAGCCTGACGATCAGCTTCACCAACAACCTGGCGACCCTCGCCGTGGTCCAGGCGCTGATCCAGCAGATCGCCTACGCCAACACCTCCGACAACCCGTCCACCCTGGACCGCACCCTGAGCTTCACCGTCAAGGATGGCGACGGGACCGCCAACGGCGGCGTCGACAGCGCCTCGGCCATCGCCTACGTGCACCTCAATGCCGTGAACGATGCGCCGACCGCCAACGCCGACCACGTGGTGGCCTACAACGCTTCGGTGGTGGTGCCGGACTGGGCGCTGCTGTGGAACGACAGCGACCCGGACAGCAACGTCCTCTCGGTGAACAGCGTCGGCGGTGCCAGCGGTGGCTCGGTCTCCCACAGCGGCAGCGGACTGGCGGGTACCACCAGCTTCACCGACAGCGGCTCGGTGGGTGGCTCCTTCACCTACACCACCAAGGACGAACAGGGCGCCGTCAGTGGCTCGACCACGGTCGATGTCGACCGCGACAACAGCGGCACCATCGGCAGTTCGAGCGACAGCAGCGACCAGATCGTCATCGACAACAGTGCTCTCGGTAACACGCTGGCCGGTGGCAGTGGCAACGATGTGCTGATCGGTGGTGTGGGCGATGACACCCTCAACGGTGGCAACGGCAACGACCTGCTGGTGGGGGGCGCCGGCAACGATGCCCTCAACGGTGGCGGCGGGATCGACACCGCCAGCTACATCGACGCCACCTCCGGGGTAACGGTGAGCCTGGCTTCCGCAGCAGCGCAGAACACCGGTGGCGCGGGCACCGACACCCTGTCGGGGATCGAGAACCTGATCGGCTCCAACTACGGCGATGTGCTCACCGGAAACTCCGGTGACAACACGCTGAGCGGGCTGGCGGGCAACGACACCCTGATCGGCAATGGTGGCAACGACATCCTCAGCGGCGGCGACGGGGCCGACACCTTCAAGTGGCAGGCGGGCGAGACGGGGCTGACCCATATCACCGACTTCACCAAGGGTGTGGATTCCCTGGACCTGTCCCAGCTGCTCTCCGGTGAACACGCCAACCTGGGCAGCCTGAGCCAGTACCTGACCTTCAGCTTCGGGGCCAGCACCACCATCACGGTGGACTCCAATGGCGCCGGTGCCGGGGCCACGGGACCGACCATCGTGCTCGACGGCATCAACCTGCAAACCTCCTACGGGGTGGCGGATGCTGGCGGTGTGATCTCCGGCATGCTGGGCGATGGCACGTTGAAGGTTGACGTCTAAGCTCTGTAAACGAAGCGGCCCGCCACCTCTCCGGGTGGCGGGCCTTTTTTATGCGGATTGGGGAGAGCAGTCCATGGTGTACGTACAGCGTGATGAGCGGGGCAGGGTGCTGCGGGTGGAGCACGAACCTTTCGAGACCATGACCCACAGCATGCCGGCCTCGGACCCGGAGGTGCAGAGCTGGCTGGCCAGCCGCTCGCTGCACGAGCACCTGATGTCGCTGCAGCATTCCGACCTGGAGCTGGTGCGGGTGATCGAGGACCTGGTCAGCGTGCTCGTGGACCGCGGGGTGATGCGCTACACCGACCTGCCCGAAGCCGCGCGCAACAAGCTCCAGCACCGCGCCCAGGCCCGCGCCCAGGTAGAGGGGCTGGGCAGCCTGGTGCAGGACGAGGGGCGTTTGCCGTATTGAGACCGGGCTCTCCTGTAGCTCCGCGTGATGGGTTTCGCTTCGCTCTACCCATCCTACGGGGTGCAGTTTGTGGGGGCGCCATGCTTACCAAAACGGTGATGCGCACAGCGACTTCATAGGCTTGGCAACGATGTTGGAGCAGCCGCCAAATGCCCCCTTTCAGAAGGCCGAGCGCAGTCGTTGCGCAGGGGGACGAGCGGCATGGATGCCGCGAGAGGCGCGACTGGCCATGGATGGCCCTTCGCGCCGGCCCCCGGAGCAGCGATGGAGTGAGGGAAGTCTGGCGACAGCCAGACCCGTATGTCGGGGGCGAGTTTTTTGGTTCCTTTTCACCGGGCTGGCGTTCCAGCGATTGGAAAAGGGACTCGCCCGGGTGGGCGAAACCAAAAGTATCGGCAAACGCGGCAATCAGCTGGGCTTCAGCCACTTAACGCAGACACAGTGATTTGCCTTGGCCCCATCGCGGTTGAAACCGCTCCCACGGGCTTTTTCTTCCTGAAATGAATGGCAAAAGATAATGCCCGGGAGGCGACAGAACCGGCGCCTGCCGTTGCGTTCTATTGCGCGACGGCTCCTCGGTTCACCGAGGGTGACCCGGGTTGCGGCCGTCATGTCCTCTTCAGGAGCGATACGCGAGATGGCGACAAAAGCGGGTGTCTTCACCAGACGAGTGTTGGGCGTGCTTTTGACTGTGGTGGCGCTTGGGGCGGTGACGGCCCATGCGGTGGATTACGACCTGGATAACGATGGCTATCGTGATGCCCAGTTCGGTGGCAGCGACCACGACCTGGACAACGACGGCTACCGCGATGCCCAGTTCGGCGGCAGTGACCATGACCTGGACAACGACGGCTATCGCGATGCCGAGTTCGGTGGCAGCGACCATGACCAGGACAATGACGGTTATCGCGATGCGCAGTTCGGCGGCAGTGACCATGACCTGGACAACGATGGTTATCGTGATGCCCAGTTCGGTGGCAGTGACCATGACAGCGACAACGACACCAACCGTGACGATTAACCGGCTCCACCCGTAACGAGAACGCCCGCTGATGCGGGCGTTTTCTTTGGTGGACGGCTTGGTGGGCTGAAGCCCACCCTACGGGTTGTGGGAGCGAATTCATTCGCGAAAAGGGCTGGGCCGGGTGCCTGGGCCTTCGCGGTTGAAGCCGCTCCCACGGGTGCGCCGCCGGCCAACATTCATCAGGCCTGGGTTTCGCTCCAGGGGGCCGGTGGCCCGATGAGGCGGCCCATGGCGCCCTGGATGCCCAGCTCGCCGAGCACGGCCAGCTCGCCTGGGGTTTCCACCATCTCGGCGATCAATGGCAGGTCGATGCTGTTGGTGGCGCGGTACATCGCCTCGATGAACATGCGCTTGTCGTTCTCCTGGTCGATGGCGCGGATGTAGGTGCCGTCGATCTTCAGGTAGGCCAGCCCCAGGTGGGTGAGGTTGCCGATCAGGCTGAAGCGCCCGCCGAAGTGTTGCAGGCCGAGGTGGAAGCCGGCTTCGCGCACCGCCTGGCTGAGCTGCTCCAGGGCGGCGGGTGGCGGCAGGAAGCGTTCGTCCACTTCCAGGGTCATCAGGTCGGCGTGTTGCGGGTGGGCACGGAGCATGGCGAGCAGGCGTTCCTGGCTGGCGGGCTCGCGCAGGGTGGCGGCGGAGAGGCTCAGGGCCAGCGGCTCGGGGTGCTGCTCCAGGTGGGTGAGGGTGTGTTCGAGCATCGCCAGGTCGAAGCGCGCGGCCCAGCCCAGGCGTTCGATCCAGGGCAGGAAGCGGCCGGCGGCCACGGCTTCGCCCTGCGGGTCGAGCAGGCGCGCGAGGACCTTGCGGTGCAACAGCTTGCCGGTATCGGCGCAGTCGGCCACGGGCTGGAAGTAGAGCTGCAGCTTGCCTTGCTGCAAGGCTTCGTCGATCCATGCGCGCCAGCTGTGCAGGCCCTGGTTGGGGGCGGCCTGGTAGTCGTCGAGGCGTTCCCAGGGGTGTGTCGGGTTGCTTTGCGCTTGGGCCAGGGCCTGGTCGGCGCGGCCGATGACGCTGGCGGCGTCCTCGCCGGGGCGGAAGGCGGCGATGCCCAGGTGGGCCACCGGGGTGCAGTCGCTGGCGCCGGTGCTGCGCAGGCTTTCCAGGGCGTCGCTGAGGCTTTGGGCGAGGAGGTCGGCGTCGTCGTTGACCAGGCCGGGGGCGAGCAGGGTGAATTCACCGCCCCGGCTGCGGGCAGCCAGCCAGTCGGGGTTGCCGCGGTCCTCGAGGACCTTCTTCAGCAGTTCGCCGATCTCGCCGATCAGGGCGTCGGTGCGCTGGCCGCCGAGGCGCTGGTTGAGGCCGCCGAGGTCGTTGACCCGCAGCAGCACAAGGTAGCCGGCGGCGTTCTGCTCGGCCACGTCCAGCTGGTTGCCCAGGCGGATGTCGAACTGGCGGCGGTTGGCCAGGCCGGTGAGGCTGTCCTGGTAGGCCTCTTCGCGCAGCTTCTCGCTGCGCGCGGCTTCTTCGGCGAAGAGGGTCTTGAGCTTGTCGACCATCTGGTTCATGGCCAGCACCACGCGCTTGAGCTCGGGGGTGCGCGGTACCTTGGGCAGGGTGAGGAATTCGCGGCGGCTGATGGCTTGGGCCTGCTGCACCATGTTGTCCAGCGGGCGCAGCTGGGTGCGCAGGAGGAAGCCGCCGAGCACGGCGCTGACCAGCCCGCACAGCAGCAGCCACAGCAGGCTGCCGATGGCGCTGTCCCACAGCTTGGCCAGGGCGAATTGCGGGTGACTGAGCACCTCGACCCGGGCGGCCTGTTCCCAGCCGCGCATGATCAGGGCGTCGCCGCCCTGGGCGCGCAGGTTGACCAGTTTCACGAACCAGGCGGGTACCTTTTCCGAGGTCGGGTCGGCCTGGCGTTCGACGATGACCTGTTCATCGGCGATGTTGACCACGCGGATGCGCGCGAAGTAGCCGCTGTCGAAGATCGAGCTGACCATCAGCTCGATCATCGCCGGGTCGTCCACGTGGGGCGTCATGGACAGGGCGAGGGCGGTGGCGGCGTCCTGGGCGTGGGAACGCAACTGGCTGCGCAACTGCTCCCGGGAGTTCTCCACCCCGGCGAGGAAGCTGCCGGTGAAGGCCACCACCAGGAACAGGCAGATCGCCAGAAACAGCTGCTTGAGTAACGACATCGTCTATCCCTCTCCAATAGCGAAGCCTTCGGCGCGCATCTTCTGCAGGATGTCCTGCCAGCGCGAAAGCTTCTTGCTGTCACCACTGCGCTTGCCGGCGGTGTAGAGGCCTTCGGCGTTGAAGGCGTACACGGGCAGCAGGTCCTTGCGTTGCGAGGCCGGCCTTATTTCGCCGATCAGGTTGTCCAGCACCAGCGGGTCTGAGCTGGGGCTGGCGTAGTAGGTGAGCACCATGTGCGCCTGGTTGTAGTTGAGCGCCTTGACGTAGGTGATGCGCAGCTTCTCGGACGGGATGCCGAGGCGGCGCAGGGTGAAGTACTTGGCGATGGAGTAGTCCTCGCAGTCGCCGGCGCCCTTGACCAGGGCTTCGATGGGGGTGGCCCAGTAGTCGTTCTGGCCCCAGTTGCGCTGGTCGTCGACGAAGCGCAGCTGGCGGTTGAAGAAGCGGTTGACGGCGGCGAGCTTCTCTTTCTCCGGCAACGCGCCGCTGCCGTCGATCAGCACGCTCCAGGCTTCGATGCGCTCCTTGGCGGTGCCGAGGCTGCCGTAGCGTTTTTGCGCGTTCTGCAGGATCAGGCCGAAATCCCAGTTGGCGGCGACCGCCGAGACCAGCAGGCAGGCGAGCAGGGCCAGCCACGCTGGATGTGGCCGTCCTTGCCTCGCTTTCGCACGCCGCCCTAGCCGCATCATCAGGGTCTCCGCCCTTGGATCAGTGCAGTCTAGGTGGTGGTCGGGCTTTTTGCCGGGGGCTTGGACGATGTTTCGGGACGGGCTTCAGCCGCGGTCCAGGGTCTTCTGGCGGAGGATGTAGATCGTCACCAGCACGGCGCTGGTGAGCATGAAGCCACGGGCCCAGGGCATAGGCACGAGGTAGCAGGAGAAGGCGATGCTGATCCACATCAGGCCGATGGCGTAGACCTTGCCCTTGAGCGGGATGCCGTTGCCTTCGAGGTAGTCCCTGATCCAGGGGCCGAGCTGCTTGTGGTTGACCAGCCAGAGGTAGAACCGCTGCGAACTGCGTACGAAGCAGGCCGCGGCGAGGAGGAGGAAGGGCGTGGTCGGCAGCACCGGCAGGAAGATGCCGATCACACCCAGGGCGACGGCGAGCCAGCCGACCACCAGCAGTACGTAGCGTACTGCCGGGTTGCGGCTTTGGCGGATGTCACCGTGCGCCATCAGCGCGACCTGCTCAGTGGCTGCGCGGCTTGAGCAGTGCGGGTTTCTCTTCGGGGGCGTTGCAGAGCAGGAACAGGGCGGTCAGCAGCTCGGGGATCTGCTCGATCATCTCGTCGACCAGGTTGCGGTCGGCGGCGATGTCGGCGAACTCGGGCTGCTCGTCGAACAGGCCGGAGCCGACCATGATCGGCAGCAGCAGCTCGCTGACTTCCTCTTCGGACTCTTCGAACCACACGGCCTCGCGCAGGAACACGCCTTCCATGAAGCCGATGCACCAGCCGCGCAGGTCGGAGTCGTCCGGGTCATCGCCCAGGTCGAGGTCGCAGGGCATCTCCGGGTCTTCGTCGCTGGCCAGCTGGCGGGCGATGTGGGCCTTGAGCAGCAGCAGGGTGGCTTCGATCTCCTCGCGCTCGGCGTCGCTGCGGTAATGCGGCGGCTCGGCGAACAGGGCGTCGATCCACTCGCGCTCCGGAACCGGGTCCGGGCAGATGGAGAGTGCGGTCAGGTAGCCATGGGCGGCCACGTAGTCCAAGGCTTCTTCGTGCAGGTCATCGGCATCGAGGAAGGCTTGCAGGCGGGACAATTGCTCAGCGAAGGACATCGTGGGACTACCTAAGAGGATTAAACGAGGGTGAATTCTAGTCGAGTGCGAAGCCCGCGGCAAAAGCGCTCCCGATGGGCGAAGGCTTCCCCGGGCGTTTGCTGACGTATAATGCCCGGCTTCATTCGGAGACCCGCATGCTCGACCACGCCCAGCGCATCCTAAAAGACGTATTCGGCTATGACGCCTTCCGTGGCCATCAGGCGGCGATCATCGACCGCGTGGCCAAAGGCGGCGACGTGCTGGTGCTGATGCCCACCGGCGGCGGCAAGTCGCTCTGCTTCCAGGTGCCGGCGCTGCTGCGCGACGGCCTGGCGGTGGTGGTGTCGCCGCTGATTGCGCTGATGGAGGATCAGGTCGCCACCCTCGACGAGCTCGGCGTGGCCGCCGTGGCGCTCAACTCGACCCTGAGCAACGACGAGCAGCGCGACATCGCCGACCGCATCCGCCGGGGCGAGATCAAGATGCTCTACCTGGCCCCCGAGCGCCTGGTGCAGCCGCGCATGCTGGCCTTCCTCGAGCGCCTGGACATCGCCCTGTTCGCCATCGACGAAGCCCACTGCGTATCCCAGTGGGGCCATGACTTCCGCCCCGAATACCTGCAGCTGGGCCAGCTCGCCGAGCTGTTCCCCAACGTGCCGCGCATCGCCCTGACCGCCACGGCGGACATGCGCACCCGCGAGGAGATCGTCCAGCGCCTGCACCTGCAGGATGCCGAGCGCTTCCTGTCGAGCTTCGACCGGCCGAACATCTTTTATCGCATCGTCGCCAAGGACAACCCGCGCAAGCAGTTGCTGGGCTTCCTCACCGAGCGCCGCGGCGATGCCGGCATCGTCTATTGCCTGTCGCGCAAGAAGGTCGACGAGGTCGCGGCCTTCCTTTCCGAGCAGGGTTACCCGGCGCTGCCGTACCACGCGGGCCTGCCCAGCGACCTGCGCGCCTACCACCAGAAGCGCTTCCTCAACGAGGAAGGGCTGATCATGGTGGCGACCATCGCCTTCGGCATGGGCATCGACAAGCCCAACGTGCGCTTCGTCGCCCACCTGGACCTGCCCAAGTCCCTGGAAGCCTATTACCAGGAGACCGGCCGCGCCGGCCGTGATGGCCTGCCCGCCGATGCCTGGATGGCCTATGGGCTGCAGGACGTGCTGCTGCTCAAGCAGATGCTCAACAACTCCGAGGGCGACGAGCGCCACAAGCGCATCGAGCAGCACAAGCTCGACGCCATGCTGGCCCTGTGCGAGGAAATCCGCTGCCGTCGCCAGGCGCTGCTGGCCTACTTCGACGAAGAGCTGCCCCAGCCCTGCGGCCATTGCGACATCTGCGTCGACGGCGTGCAGACCTGGGACGCCACCGAGCCCGCGCGCCAGGCGCTGTCGGCCATCTACCGCAGTGGCCAGCGCTACGGCGTCGGCCACCTGGTCGACCTGCTGCTGGGCCGCGACAACGAGAAGGTCCGCGCCTCGGGCCATCAGCACCTGTCGGTGTTCGGCATGGGCAAGGCGCTGGCCGAAGGGGAATGGCGCACGCTGTTCCGCCAGCTGGTCGCCCGTGGCCTGGCCGACGTCGACCTCGACGGGTTCGGCGGCCTGCGCCTGACCGATGCCTGCCGCCCGCTGCTGCGCGGCGAGGTGAGCCTGCAACTGCGCCGGGACATTTCCACCAAGGCGCCGAAGCCCGCCGCCAGCGCCGCCAGCCAACTGGTGCGGGGCGAGGAGCGCGAGCAGTGGGAAGCCCTGCGCGCCCTGCGTCGCAAGCTGGCCGAAGAGCACAGCGTGCCGCCCTATGTGATCTTCCCCGACGCCACCCTGCTGGAAATGCTGCGCAGCCAGCCGAGCACCCTGCCGGAGATGGCGCGGGTCAGTGGCGTGGGCGCGCGCAAGCTGGAGCGCTACGGCGAGGCCTTCCTCGAAGTGCTCAACGGCGGCGCCGAAGCCGCGCCAGCCCCGCGCGCGGTGGCCGACTTGCGCCACGAACTGGTCAGCCTGGCCCGCGCCGGCATGACCCCGGCGCAGATCGCCCGCCAGCTCGATTGCACCGAGAAGAACGTCTACAGCCTGCTGGCCGAGGCCATCAGCGAGCAGCAACTAAGCCTGGAACAGGCCCTGGACCTGCCCGAAGCGATGCTCGGCGAGGTGCAGGACGCCTTCCTCGACGGCGAGGGCGAGCTGCCCAGCGTCGCCCAGGTTGCCGAGATGCTCGGCGGCAAGGTGCCGGAAGGTGTGCTGCATTGCGTGCGTGCCGCGCTGCAGGCGGAGTTCGAATCCTGAGTGGAGGGTCACGGCCCCCCGTGACCCCCTCCGGCCTCTTGTGGCCGATTCCGCCTGCTACTAATGTGCAACAAGGCTTCCGGCCGGCGATGTGAGGTCGCCGCCGGTGCCGTGAGGGGGTAGGGCCGTGAGGGCGCTTCGTCTACGTGAGGTAGGCGGCGATGCGCTCCGGTCCTGATGCTGCAAGGCCGGGCGCGGCAGTAGGTCCCGGCTCAAATAAGAAGAGGTGGCAGTGTCGACACTCAACGCCTGGCTGGACGAAGTGCGCCCGAATCCCTATGCCGATCAGCTCGCCCTGGGCTTCCGGCAACTGCGTTTCGTCCGACCGCTGGAACAGGAATACCGCAACTACTTCCTCGAGCAGACCTTCGACCTCAAGCGCATCGCGCTGCTGCTCGGGCTGCCCATCTGGCTGGCCTTCGCCTTTCTCGATTTCCACCTGATCGCCAGCGCCGAACGCTGGTGGATGCTCGCCGTGCGCCTTGGGGTGCTGGTGCTGCTGGTGGTCTGCGGCTTGCTGATCCTGCAGCGGCGCCATGTGCACCTGCTGGTGCCCCTGAGCCTGGTGTGCGTCAGCGCCCTGGGCGTGGGGGCGGCGGCGGTGGTGGCCATCGCCCATCGGGTCGACCCGTCATTCCCCTATGAAGGCCTGCTGCTGGTGTGCATGGCGGCCTATTTCGTGGTGGGCCTGCGCCTGGGCGAGGCGCTGCTGGTGTCGCTGCTGATTTTGGTGGCCTACGTGGCGCTGGAGCTCTGGGCCGGGTTGCCCTGGCCGCGGCTGGTCAACAACCTGCTGTTCCTGGTGTTCGGCAACTTGGTGGGGGCGGTGGGTTGCTACCTGCTGGAGTTCAAGTCGCGGGAGCACTTCCTCATCAGCCGGCTGATGCGGGTGCTGGCCGAGCACGACAGCCTCACCGGGCTGCACAACCGGCGCAGCTTCAACCGCCAGCTGGAGCGCGTCTGGCGCCAGGCCCAGCGCGAGGGGCTGCCGCTGGCGCTGATGCTCTGCGATGTCGACCACTTCAAGGCCTACAACGACCTCTACGGCCACCAGGGCGGCGACCACGCTCTGCAGCGGGTAGCCGGGGTGCTGGAGGATGCGGCGCGACGGCCGCTGGACATGGCGGTGCGCCTGGGGGGCGAGGAGTTCGCGGTGCTGCTCTATGGCACGCCGGAGGCGGAGGCGCGGCAGTGCGCGGAGAACGTGCGCGCGGCGCTGGAGGGCCTGGCGATCCGCCACGAAGGCTCGCAGGTGGCCGAGGTGCTGACGATGTCCATCGGCCTGGCCTGCATCTTCCCGGGCAACGACATGCCCCTGGGCCAGCTGTACGAACTCTACGAGCACGCCGACCGTGCGCTCTACGAGGCCAAGGCGTTCGGGCGTAACCAGGTGGTGGCGTAGTTCGTCGCTCGCGGTGGCGCGCTGCGTGACTGCGCGCCCTGGTACGGCGGTGCTAGGATCGCGCCTTCCCACCTGACGAGCCCTGCCCATGGACAAGCTGATCGGCGCTGGCGGCCAGCCGCATTATGGACTTTTCGACGGCACTCCCGGCCTGGTCAACTACCGTGATTTCGACTTCCGCTCGCCCATGGGCCGTCGCCTCGGTGCCCTGGCGAAGTGGCGGCGCTTTCATCAGTTCCAGTACTTCGGCCTGATCAGCGACCAGCTCATCGGCGGCTGCGCCCTGGCCAACCTGAGCCTGGCCGGCATCGGCTTCGTGTATCTGTTCCACCCGGCCAGCGGGCGCATGATCGAGCGCCAGTTCAAGCTGCCGCTGGGCATGGGCACGCGTTTTTCCCAGGTGCCGGACGAGGGCGTCTGCGAACTGCGCCAGGGGCGCAACCTACTGCGTCTGGAGAATTCGCCGAACCCCAAGGAGAAGCGCCTGCTGGTGGAGCTGGACGACGGCACCCGCATCGACGCCTGCTTCTCCGAGGATGAACCGGCCTTCCAGCCCATGAGCCTGTGCACGCCCACCGCCGTGAACGGCTGGGTCTATGCGCGCAAGGTGGCGGGTGTCACCTGCCGGGGCGAGGTGCGCAGCGCGCTGGGTGATTTCGACCTGCAGGCCATCGGCGCCTTCGCCCACCACGACTGGTCCGCCGGCTACATGCGCCCGGAGACCTTCTGGAACTGGGCCTGCCTGTCCGGCGAGGCGCAGGGGCAGCGGGTGGGGGTGAACCTGTCCTGCGGGGTCAACGAAACCAGCTTCACCGAGAACTGTTTCTGGATCGACGGCGAGCTGATCAAGGTGGATTGCGTGCGCTTCGCCTTCGATCGCGACCGGCCGCTGGAGCAGTGGCTGATCACCTCCAACGACGGCCAGGTGGAGCTGCGCTTCACCGGCACCGGCCTGCACAAGGAGCGTCTGAACCTGGGCTTCATCGCCAGCAACTTCAAGCAGATCTTCGGCCGCTTCGATGGCGTGCTGCGCCCCCACGGGCGGGCGCCCGTGAGCATCGATGGGCTATGGGGCTTCGTCGAAGACCAATATGTGAAGTGGTAGATACAAAGCTGCGCTTGCTCCCGGCTGTCGCCTATGGTTAGCTCGCTAATTATTAGTTTAGGCAGTTAGAGTCCGTTTCAATGTCCCATACCGATCAACACCGCTTTGCCATGCAGCTCGCGCAGATGTCGCGGGCCTGGCGTGCGGAGCTGGATCGCCGGCTCGTCGACCTCGGCCTGTCCCAGGCTCGCTGGCTGGTTCTCCTGCATCTCGCCCGCTTCGAAGAACTCCCCACCCAGCGCGAGCTGGCGCAGAGCGTCGGCGTCGAGGGCCCGACCCTGGCGCGGCTGCTCGACAGCCTGGAAGCCCAGGGGCTGGTGCAGCGCCTGGCCGTCGCCGAGGACCGCCGCGCCAAGAAGATCACCCTGTGCCCCAAGGCACGGCCGCTGATCGAGAAGATCGAGGCCATCTCCAACCAGCTGCGCAGGGAGGTCTTCACCGATATCGATGAAGAAGAACTGCGCCGCTGCCAGCAGGTACACGCGCGGATACTGGCCAACCTGGAACGGCGTTGATGCAGGACCTCGAGGCCCTGCACACGCGCTACGGCCCGCGTTACCCGCAGCTGCTGCTGGGGCTGCTGATGGTCGGCAGCATGGCGATGATCCTCGCGTCCACCAGCATCAACGTGGCCTTGCCCGCGATCATGGCCGACTTCGCCATCGGCCGGCCGCTGGCGCAGTGGCTGGCCACGGGCTTCCTCGCTTCCATGACCGCCGGCCTCCTGCTCGCCGCCTGGGCCCAGTCGCGGCTCGGTGCGCGCCGCACCGTGCAGGGCGGTTTGCTGATCTTCACCCTTTGCTCCCTGCTGGCCCTGGCGGCCACCTCCGCCTGGCAGCTGATCGCCCTGCGCATTGTCCAGGGGGCCTGTGCCGGGATCATCCAGCCGTTGGCTATGGTGCTGATCTTCCGCATCTTCGCCGAGGGTGGGCGCGGCATGGCGCTGGGCACCTACGGGCTCGGGGTGATGATCGCGCCGACGCTCGGGCCGACCATCGGCGGCTACCTGATCGACCATTTCGGCTGGGAGGCGGTGTTCTGGCTGCCCTTGCCCATGTGCCTGGCGGCGGCCGTTGGCGCCCAGTGGCTGATGCCCTCGGACCGCGACCGCAGCACGCCGGGCGTCGATCTCGTGGCGTTCCTGTTCCTCAGCGTGGCGCTGTTCGCGCTGCTCGGCGCATTGGCCGAAGCCCAGCGCTTCGGCTGGCTGGCACCGAGCTGCTGGATCCCCGGGGTGCTGGGCCTGGCCGCAACCCTGGGTTTCGTCCTGCGCAGCCGCGCCAGCCCACGGCCGCTGCTGCCCCTGCCGCTGTGGCGCCACCGTGCGTTCCGCAAGGCCAGCTGGGTGGCGCTGATCCTCGGCCTCGGGCTGTACGGCTCCACCTACCTGATCCCGCTGTTCCTGCAGACGGTCGAAGGCTACAGCGCCGGCCGCGCGGGCCTGTTGCTGCTGCCCACCGGGGTGGTGCTGGGCGTGGCGTCGTTCGTGGGGGGCTGGCTCAGCGACAAGCTTTCGGCGGCGCTGCTGCTGGTGGCCGGGCTGCTGGTGTTCGCCCTGTCATCCCTGGGGCTGGGCCTGGTGGACAGCGGCGCCTCCTTCCTCGTGCTGTGCTTCTGGGCCTGCCTCGGTCGCCTCGGCCTGGGCTTGTTGCTACCCGCCCTGAGCACCGGTTCGCTGGACGTGCTCAGTGCCGAGGAACTTGCCCTTGGCGCTGGTGCCATAACCTTCGTGCGCCAGCTCGGTGGAGCCTTCGGGGTCAACCTGATGACCTTCTTCCTGGAGTGGCGCTACCACGCCGGCGGCGGCGACCTGCAGGCCGAGGCGCTGGCCTTCCAGCAGACCTTTTGGCTGGTCGCCGGGCTTTTCCTCCTGGCGGTGTGGCCTGCGTGGGGCGTGCGCGCGACAAAAGGCTGACGAAGCTCTATAAATATTCAGTAAAGGTGTGATTTCCGTCACTTTCATGGCGAACTTGCGGTAGGATTTCACCTTGCTTGATGGCCCAAGGCCTCTACGCCGGGCAATCTGGGAAATTGCATCCATACTTATTTTCAGTTGGGTTCCAGGGATCGCCGCCCGACGCGTTTTCTTTCAATGCCGACGCCCGTTTTCGCCCCTCCATGGACACAGGATCGTAGGGAGGCGGCTGTGGCGTTCGAGCCGGCATGACCGGGGGAGGGCACATGGCTCGAGTCAACAGGATCCTGCTTGCGCTTGCATCGGGACCTATTCTTTATTCCAGCCTGGCCTCCGCCATAGGCCTGGGCGAAATCACCCTGCATTCCGCGCTGAACCAGCCGCTTGAGGCTGAGATCGGCCTGCTCGACGTCGGCGACCTGACCGACAGCGACATCAAGATCAGCCTGGCCCCCGCCGATGTGTTCGAGCGTGCCGGCGTCGACCGCGTGCTGTTCCTCAACGACCTGCGCTTCAGCCCGATGATCCGTGGCGCCAGTGGCCACATCCGCGTGATCTCCAACAAGCCGGTGCGCGAGCCCTACCTGAACTTCATCGTCGAGGTGGCCCGCCCCAACGGCCGCCTGCTGCGTGAATACACCCTGCTGCTGGACCCGCCGGAAGCCTCCGCCTACAACCCGGTGGCCGCGCCCCTGGGCAACACCGCTGCCCAACGGAATAACCGTCGCAGCAGCGCCGCCGCCAGCAGCCAGCCGGCCCCGACCGAAACGCCGCCCGCCACCCAGGGCAAGCGCTACACCGTGGTCAAGGGCGACAACCTGTGGGCCATTGCCCAGCGCCAGAGCGCCGGCAGCGGCATGAGCACGGCGCAGATGATGAACGGCATCCACGCCCTCAACCCCAGCGCCTTCGCCAATGGCGACCCGAGCCGCCTGAGCGTGGGCCAGAGCCTGTTGCTGCCCGATGCCGCCGTGTCGGCGGGCACCGCTACGAATGCAGCGGCCAACGATGCCGGCACCACCGGCCAGGCCATGTCCGGCAGCGCCCCCGGCCCGGTGTCCGCGCCTGGCACCCCGAGCCAGCCGGCGCCGTTGCCCCAGCAGATCGCCGAGGTGCAGCGCCGCGTCGACACCGAACTGGTCAACAGCGAGAACGAACGCCTGCAACTGCGCCAGGACATCGCCGACCTCCAACTCAAGCTGGAAACCCTGCAACGGCAGATGGAGCAGAAGGACGCGCAGCTGGCGCGCCTGCAGAACGCGCTCGACCCGAACAGTGCCCAGCAGGCGCCCGCCGATGCCGGGCTGCCGCCGCTAACGGCGACCGCCCCGGCGGATGCGCCGGTGGCCGATGCGACCAACCTGCCGCCAGTGGACGATGGCGCCTCGGTTGCACCGCAAGCGGCCCAGGAACCTGCCCCGAGCGAAAGCCCCGCCCCTGTCGACAACGCCGTTCCGCAGGCTCCGGCCGAGCCGGCTGCCGAGGCGACCCAGCAGGGTGCGGAGCCGGTCGCTGCGCCCCATGTGGCGGTGGAAGAGCCGGACAGCCTGGACACCTGGTCCCGCGCGCTGATGATCATCGGCGGCATCCTGCTGCTGTTCGTCCTGGCCGTGGCGCTGCTGCGTCGTCGCCAGGAAACCCGCCCCGAGGCGCCTGAGCCGGTGGTCAAACCCAAGGTGCGCCCGGCCGTGGCCGTCGCCGTGGCGGCCGAGCGCCCCCGCGTCGCCGCTGTGCCCCAGGCCCGCCCCGAGCCGGTGGTGGCGGTGGCCGCTGCCGCTGCACCGGTGGCGGCTCCCGCGCCCAGGCCGCAGCCCACCCTGGCGGCGGTGCGCCCCTCCAGCGATTCCCTGGATGGCGCCAACATCTACATCGCCTATGGCCGCTTCAACGATGCCGAGAGCGCGCTGCGCAGCGCCATCGTCCAGGAGCCCAACCGCACCGACCTGCGCTTCCGCCTGCTGGAGGTGCTGGGTGAACTGCGTGACCCGAGCGGCTTCGCCATCGAGGAAAGCAACCTGCTGGAGATGGGCGTCGGTTCGGCCCGCATCGACCAGATCAAGGCGCGCTATCCCGGTATCGACCAGGGCCGCAAGGCCGAGCCGATGTTCGAGGAGCCGGAGTTCGTTCTCGGCGATCAGGCACCGGACCTGCAGCCGGCCGAGCCGCTGATGGTGCGTGATGATGAGCTGACCGATGAATTCCAGCTCAACCTCGACGACCTGCCCCTGGACGCCGACTGGGACAGCCTCAGCCCCTTCAAGACCGAAGCGCCCAAGACCAAGGCGACGGGCAGCAAGCCCGAGCCGGTGCATCACCACGTCGACCCGGCCTTCCGCAGCAACCTGCAGGAGCTGCCCGAGGTGTTCGAGCTGGACGACCTGGAGCAGGCCGATCGCCTCGAACTGCCGGAGCTGCCCCAGGCCGAGGAACTGGACGAGCTGTCCTTCGACTTCGAGGACCCGCTGGAAGCCAGCGATGACCTGGACCACCTGGCCGCACGGCAGGAAAACCTGATGAAGCTCAACCTGGCGCTGGCCTACATCGACCAGGGCGACATCGAAAGCGCCTGCAGCATCCTCAACGAGGTGATCGACGGCGGTGACGAAGAGCAGAAGCAGGAGGCCCGCCAGCTGTTGGCGAAGATCGCCTGACCGCCCCCGCGACATGAAAAAGCCCGGACCTGGTTCCGGGCTTTTTTGTGGCTGGGCACTGGGCGAATAGCCTGGAGGCGCTTCGCGAGCAGAGCTCGCTCCTGCAGGGAAGCGAAGTGAGTCGGGTGCTTAGAACACCCGGCCCAGCTTGAGGTAGAGCGCCTGCTCGGAGGCGTCGTTGAGGCCGTAGCTGAAGTCCAGCGGGCCCAGAGGCGTGTCGAAGCTGATGAACAGGCTGCCGGCGTTGATGTAGCCGCTGTCGAAGCTGTTGTCGTGGTTCCAGGCGCGGCCGCGCTCCAGGCTGGCGCCGAGGTAGAAGGGGAAGTCCAGCGGCAGGAAGGAGCGCTGGGTCATGCGCCGGTAGTACACCATCCGGGCCAGGGCGACGTTCTGCCCGGAGATCGAATCCTCGCGGAAGCCCGAGAGCTGGCGCGCGCCGCCGAGCTGGAAGCTGGAGGTGACCACCTCGGCGCTGTCCAGGGTGCGGCCGTAGCGGCCGCCGAGGACGAAGGTGTTGGCGTCGCTGGAGAGCGCCTTGTCCAGGCTCAGCTCCCACTGGCGGTAGCGGTCGTCCGAGCCCAGTTCGGGGTCATACTGGCGCAGGGTCAGCTTGATGTCCTCGCCCTCGTGGGGGTAATCGACGTTGTCGAGGGTGTCGAAGGAGTACTTGGCCTCGTAGTAGCCCTCGCTGAAGCTGAAGCTGGGCAAGCGGCGGTCGCCGATGCGCACGTCCGCCTCGCCCCAGGCCTGGCCGATGCCGAGGCGGATCTCGCCGTTGTTGGCGATCTGCCGGCCAACGTTGAAGCCGTAGCCGTAGCGCTGCAGGCGGTATTCGGCGATGGGGTCGTTATCCAGGGTGGCATCGACGTTCTGCGCCTCGGCGGCGAGGTAGGGCGCGACGAAGTAGCGCGAGCCGTAGTCCAGCGGCTGGTAGAACTCGCTGTAGAGCTCCTGGTCGCTGCCGATCTGGGCGCGGGTCAGCCATTCGGCGCCGAGCTTGTTGATGCCGTTGACCCGGTAGCTGGCGCCCAGGTTGAAGGTGCTGCCGCCGCGCATGTCGTCGTCCAGGCTCAGGCCCAGGCGCAGGTAGTCGGTGCCGGTGCGCTTGCCACGGGCGTTGATCACCAGCGTGTTGCCGTCCTTGCGCTTGACCACGCGGTAATGCACCTGCTCGAAGTAGTCGAGGCCATAGAGGGTGCCCATGTCGCTCTGCAGGCGTTCCAGGTCCAGGGGCTGGCCGGTTTCCTGGCGGATGATGCGGCGGATCACCTCGTCGCCCACCTTGGAGTCGTTCTCCACGCTGATGCGGGCGATCACCGGGCGGCGTTCCACCGGTTGGCGAGCCTCGACCAGTTCCGCTTCGTGCTGGCCATGCTGGCGCGCCAGGGGGGCGAAACGGTTCTTGAGGATGGTGGCGGCGCGGTAGCCGGCGTCGATCATCTGCCGGGCCCGGCCGAAGTCGGTGGCGCTGAACCCTGCCAGCGGCGGCTGCACCAGGATGTCGTCCGGGCCGAGGGTGGCCAGTTGCGCCTCGGAGTTGCGCCGGGTCATCAGGGTCACCGACTGGTTGAGCACGTCGACCACGGTGAGCAGCTCCTTGCGCCCGCGCAGCGGGGTGCCGATATCCACCGTGATCACCAGGTCGACGCCCATCTCCCGCGCCACGTCCACCGGGATGTTGTCCACCATGCCGCCGTCCACCAGCAACTGGCCGTCCACCTCCACCGGGGCGAATACCGCCGGGATCGACATGCTGGCGCGGATCGCCTGGGGCAGGTGGCCCTTGCGGAACACCACCTTCTCGCCGGTGGAGATGTCGGTGGCCACGGCGCGGAAGGGGATGGCCAGGCGGTCGAAGTCGCGGGTATCGCTGGTGTGCACCAGCAGGCTTTCCAGCAGCAGGGCCAGGTTCTGGCCCTGGATCACGCCGAGCGGCAGGCCCAGGCTGCCGTCGTCGCGGAAGCTGAGCTTCTGCTTGACCAGGAAATCGCGGTCGTCCTGCTTGCGGCGGAAGGGGATGTCATCGCGCAGGGGCGCGTCGGAGAGCGCCTGGCGCCAGTCGATGGCCAGGGCCAGCTTTTCCAGTTCGTCGACGCTGTAGCCCGAGGCGTAGAGGCCGCCGATCACCGCGCCCATGCTGGTGCCGGCAATGGCGTCGATGTGCACGCCCTGTTCCTCCAGGGCCCGCAGCACGCCGATATGGGCCAGGCCGCGTGCGGCGCCACCGGACAGCACCAGGCCGATGCGTGGGTGGGCCTGGTCGGCCAGGGTGGCCAGCGGCAGGAGGATAAGGGCGAGGAAAACGAGCACGCGGCGCATAACGCATCCCTGGTCAGGCGGGGAGGAAAAAGGCCGCTATTATAGGCGCCCTGCACGCCGCCACCGAGTCCCGTCATGTCCAGTTCCAGGCCCGAGATCGTCATCACCTACTGCACCCAGTGCCAATGGCTGTTGCGCGCGGCCTGGCTGGCCCAGGAACTGCTCAGCACCTTCGCCGACGACCTCGGCCGGGTGGCCCTGGAGCCGGGCACCGGCGGTGTGTTCCGTATCACCTGCGACGGCGAGCAGATCTGGGAGCGCAAGGCCGACGGCGGCTTCCCCGAGGCCAAGGTGCTCAAGCAGCGGGTCCGTGACTGCATCGATCCGACGCGTGACCTGGGCCACAACGACCGCCCCTGAGCGGCCTTGCCCCAGGTCAACGGGGGGCTGATCACCCAGGCATAGCCTGACGGTACTTCCACTTCCCTGGAGCGCCGTCATGAGCATCATCGTCACCGGTGCCGCCGGCTTCATCGGCAGCAACCTGGTCAAGGCCCTCAACCAGCGCGGCGAGACGGACATCATCGCCGTCGACGACCTGACCGAAGGCGACAAATTCCGCAACCTCGCCGATTGCGAGATCCGTGACTACCTGGACAAGCGCGACTTCGTGCCGCGCTTCGCTGCTGGCGAGTTCGGAGTGGTCCGCGCGCTGTTCCACCAGGGCGCCTGCTCCAGCACCCTGGAGGCGGACGGGCGCTACATGATGGACAACAACTACCGCTACAGCTGCGAGCTGCTGGATGCCGCCCAGCGCCGTGGCCTGCCCTTCATCTATGCCTCGTCGGCGGCTGTCTATGGCGCGGGGCAGGTGTTTCGCGAAGGCCGCGAGCACGAGCGGCCGCTGAACGTCTACGGCTACTCCAAGCTGCTGTTCGACCAGCGCGTGCGGCGCCTGCTGCCCCATGCCCGCGCCCAGGTGGTGGGGCTGCGCTACTTCAACGTCTATGGCCCGCGCGAAGGGCACAAGGGGCGCATGGCCTCGGTGGCCCTGCACTGCTTCCACCAGTACCGGGCGGAGGGGCGGGTGCGGCTGTTCGGCGGCTGCGACGGTTACGCCGCTGGCGAGCAGCAGCGTGACTTCGTGTCGGTGGAGGACGTGGCGCGGGTCAACCTGCACTTTCTCGACCATTCCCAGCGTTCGGGCATCTTCAACCTCGGCACCGGTGTCGCCCGACCCTTCAACGCGGTGGCCATGGCGGTGGTCAATGCCCTGCGCGCCGAGGAGGATCGGCCGCCCCTGGGCCTGGCCGCGCTGATCGAGCAGGGCGTGTTGCACTACGAGGACTTCCCCGCCGTGCTCCGGGGCCGTTACCAGAGCCATACCCGGGCGGACATCGAGTTGCTGCGCGAGGCCGGTGCCGGCGAGGGCTTCCTCGACCTGGAGACGGGTGTGGCGCGCTATTGCCGCTGGCTGCTGGAGCAGGAGCGGGCCTGAGGCGGGCGTGTATCAGGACGTTTACCCCGGATTTACACAGGGCTGACGCTCGCCCGGGGGCGCCGGGCGAATAATTCCCTCCAGAGGCCGCGAACCCTACGGCCGTATTGCACGAGGTGAATGATGTCCTTGAAAACAACCGTGGCGCTGGCGCTGCTGCTCGGCCTGTCCACCCAGGTATTCGCCGGACCCGGCCAGGGTGGCCCCGGTGGCCATGGCGGTGGACCCGGCCCGGGCGGGCAGGGTGGCTGGGGCCCGGGCCCGGGTGGCGGTGGGTATGACCGTGGCCTGCCGTCCGGCGCCCGCGAACTGTGGATCGGCAGTGCGCTGTACTTCGTCGCCGCCGGCACCTACTACCTGTGGAACGCCAATGTGCAGCGCTACGAAGTGGTGACGCCGCCTGCGGTGGTCCAGGGCAACGCCGCCGTCAGCTATGAAGTGATCGCCTACCCGGCCAACGGCCAGAGCGTCGACCAGCAGGGCCGTGACCGTTATGAGTGCCACACCTGGGCGGTGTCCCAGAGCGGCTTCGACCCGGCCACCGTGACCCGCCCGGTGGGCAGCGACAGCACCGACCGCTACCGCCGCGCGCTGGGCGCCTGCCTGATGGGGCGTGGGTACAGCGTCAACTGAGCACGCCGGGCTGCGCAGGGGGGGGGCGTAGCCCGGATTTCAGTCCGGGGCTTCCTGTGGTTGCCGTCAGCTCGCCACTTCGGCGGGCTTCACCGCGTTGGCTTTGCGTGCCGGGAAGGCGATGGCAGCGATGATCAGCGTGCCGCCGGCGAGCATGCGCAGCGAGGGCTCCTCGCTGAACAGCCACCAGGCGAAGGCGATGCCGTAGACCGGCTCCAGGGCGAAGATCACCGCCGTGGTGCGCGCCTTAAGCACCTTGAGGCTGGCCACGAACAGGCTGTGGGCGAGGCCGGTGCAGAGTACGCCGAGCATGGCGATCCACAGCCAGTCGATGGCCCGCACCGTGGGCAGTACCGCCCAGCCCAGGGGCAGCACACAGACGACGATGCAGAGGTTCTGCCACAGCGCCACCTTCACCGGGTCCAACCCCTTGGTGCTGGCACGGTTGAGCAGCGACAGCAGGGAGAACAGCAGGCCGGAGAGGATGGCGGCGATCAGCCCCTGGGTGGCATCGCTGGCGAAATCGAAGTCTGGCGTCACCAGCACCAGGCCCAGGCTGACCAGGGCCACCACCACGAACTCGCGCAGGTGGATGCGCTCGCGGAACAGCAGCCCCTCCAGCAGCAGGGTGAAGGCCGGGAAGCTGGCGAAGCCCAGGGTGGCGATGGCCACGCCGCCGATCTTCACCGCCTGGAAGAACAGCACCCAGTGCCCGCCCAGCAGCAGGCCGCCGAGCAGCAGCAGGGGAATCTGCCGCCGCGAGGGCGTGCCGCCACGGGCGCCGCTGGCCAGTTGGGCGAACAGCGCCAGGGCGATGACGGCGAACAGCGCGCGACCGAAGGTGATCACCACGGGCGTGGTTTCCGCCAGCTTGCCGAAGATGCCAGAGAGGCCGAAGAGCAGGGCGCCCAGGTGGATGGCGAGCAGTGCGTTGCGTTCGTTCATGCCAGGCGCGCGCCGTTGGGCAGCGGTTTGTCGAAGCCGGCCAGCACCACCTTGCCTTCGGCATCGTGGACGCCGGTGACCAGCACTTCCGAACGCACCCCGGCGATGCGCTTGGGCTCGAAGTTGCAGACGCACAGCACCTGGCGGCCGACCAGTTCCTCGGCGGCATAGTGGGCGGTGATCTGTGCGCTGGAGGTCTTCACCCCCAGCTCGCCCAGGTCCACTTCCAGCACGTAGGCCGGCTTGTTGGCCTTGACGTTGGGTGCGGCGGATACGACGGTGCCGACGCGCAGCTCAACGCGTTCGAAATCCGCCCATTCGATGGTCGATGACATACAGCCCCCTTGTTTGACGATGGCCGCAGTCTAGAGGGCGGCGGGGTGGCTTGTCTGTCGCGGGGCTCGCGGGTTTCGTCGCAAGACTCGCGTCAGCCGCGTGGCTGACGCAGGGCGCGCGGGGTGACGCCGAACTCGCGAGACAGCGCGGCGGTGAAGGCGCTTTGCGAGCTGTAGCCCACCTGGGCAGCGATCTCGGCCACGCTCAGGCTGCACTCCAGCAGCAGGCGGCGGCCCTGGAGCAGGCGCCGGGTGCGCAGGTAGTCCATGGGCGTTTGCCCGGTGGCAGCGAGGAAGCGGCTGTGGAAGCGCGCCACCGACAGCCCACAGAGCCGGGCCAGGTCGGCCACCTGCAGGGGGCGTGCGGCGTGCTGGTCGATGTAGGCGTCGAGGGCTGTCAGCGGCAACGTGTTCTGCTCGGACGCTGGTGTGGCGCTCGGTGCCACCAGGCTGGCCAGCAGCAGGCCGACGCCCTGGGTGGCGATCACCGGGTCATCGATGGGGCTGGCGGCGAGCCAGCCCACCAGCTGGCTCTGGGCGGGGTCGAGCTGCAGGGCGCCGGGCTTCTCCAGCAGGCGCCGGCTGGCGTCGAAGTGACCGCCGAGGGTGCGTTGCAGCCAGGCATCGTCGGGCACGTCGAGCACCAGGCACAGGCTGCCGCGCGGGCTGCCGCAGGCATGGTGTTCGCCCGGCGGGACCACGGCGAGGTTCTGCCGCTCGACCCGCGCGCCGATGCCACCCACCTCGAATTCCAGGCTGCCGCTCAGGCCGAACACCAGCTGGGCGTGGTCGTGGCTGTGGGCGAGCAGGTCGTGGTTGTAGCGGCGCAGGGTCAGCATCGGGCTCATGGGGTGTTCCTCGGCAGGTGGCCAGTCTACTCCCCGGCGCGGGCGCCGCCAGTGTCATCGTTCTGCAGCCTAACCGTCACCTGCACTTCACCGGGCCTGCGCAAGATCGGAAAAACCCAGCTGGAGGCCGCCCATGAGCAGCGTTCAACGCCTGGAGCCGGCCGACCCGGCTCGTCCCCGCAAGCAACGCGTCCGCACCCTGTGGATATCCGACGTTCACCTTGGCACCCGCGATTGCCAGGCGGAGCACCTGGCGCGCTTCCTCAAGCGCCACCATGCCGACCGCATCTACCTGGTGGGCGACATCATCGACGGCTGGAAGCTGCGTGGCGGCATCTACTGGCCCCAGGCACACACCAACGTGATCCGCCGCCTGCTGACCATGAGCAAGCGTGGCACCGAGGTGATCTACGTCACCGGCAACCACGACGAATTCCTGCGCCGCTACTCCAGCCTGATGCTGGGCAACATCCAGCTGGTGGACGAGGCGATCCACGAGACCGCCGACGGCCGCCGCCTGCTGGTGATCCACGGCGACCAGTTCGACGTCATCACCCGCTACCACAAGTGGCTGGCCTTCCTCGGCGATTCGGCCTACGAGTTCACCCTGACCCTCAACCGCTGGCTCAACCATTGGCGCGAGCGCTGGGGCTACGGCTATTGGTCGCTGTCGGCCTTCCTCAAGCACAAGGTCAAGACGGCGGTGAACTTCATCAGCGACTTCGAGGAATCCATCGCCCACGAGTGCGTCAAGCGCGGGCTGGACGGCGCCGTCTGCGGCCACATCCACCACGCCGAGATCCGCCAGGTGGGCGGTGTCGAGTACATGAACTGCGGCGATTGGGTGGAATCCTGCACCGCGCTGATCGAGCACTGGGACGGCACCATCGAGCTGTACCGCCTGGCCGACGACCAGGCGCGCCTGGCGACCGAGACCAAGCAGCCCGCCCTCGAGCCCGCTGCATGAGGATTCTTATCGTCAGCGATGCCTGGGCACCCCAGGTGAATGGCGTGGTGACCAGCCTACAGGCCCTGGTGGCCGAACTGCGCGGGCTTGGCCACCTGGTGAAGGTGCTGTCGCCCCGGGACTTCCGCTCGCGGCCGTGCCCGACCTACCCGGAAATCCCCCTGGTGTGGGACCTCTGGCGCGTGGGCCCTGCGATCCGCGATTTCCGCCCGGACTGCGTGCACCTCGCCACCGAAGGGCCGCTGGGCTGGGCCGCACGACGCTGGCTGAAGCGCCGCGGCCTGGCCTTCTCCAGCGCGGTGCATACGCGCTTCCCCGAGTACGTGCACACCCGCTGGCCACGCGTACCCCTGGAATGGGGCTACGCGGTGCTGCGGGCCTTCCACCGCCCCAGCCAGACGGTGCTGGTGACCACCGAACGCCTGCGCGGCGAATTGGCTGGCCGTGGGCTGGGCCACCTGTCGCTGTGGCGCAAGGGCGTGGACACCCGCCTGTTCCACCCGCGCCCGGAGCAGCCGCGGCCGCTGAAGCCGGTGTTCCTCTACGTGGGCCGCATCGCCCCGGAGAAGAACCTGCGGGCCTTCCTCGACCTGGACCTGCCCGGCGAGAAATGGCTGGTGGGTGATGGGCCGCAACGGGCCGAGCTGGAAGCCGACTACCCCGATGCGTGCTTCCTCGGCTACCGCCATGGCCAGGCGTTGGCCGATGCCTTTGCCGGTGCCAGCGTGCTGGTCTTCCCCTCGCGCACCGACACCTACGGCCTGGTGATGCTGGAGGCCCTGGCCTGCGGCACGCCGGTGGCGGCCTTCCCCGTATCCGGCCCGCTGGACGTGCTGGAAGCGGACCTCACCGGGGTGATGGACGAGGACCTGCAGGGTGCCTGCCTGCGCGCCCTGGAACTGGACCGTGGCGTCTGCGCCGAGCGTGCCGCGCGCCTGTCCTGGCGGGCCTCCGCCCAGGAGTTCCTGGCACGCCAGCCGTTGCTGGATGGCGAGCTGTGTGGTGAGGCGGTGGGGGAAGGGTCGCTGTCGTAGGGCCAATTACCGTGATCCCGATTGCGAATGGATTGGCTCTGTTGGCGTTAGCTGTTGTGGTTTTAATGCAAGCCCTCAAGCACGGTGCTTTCCGGGTATTTAGGGATTTCTTCCACCTCCACCGCATGGGTTTCGCTTCGCTCTACACCATCCTACGAAAGCCCGTGCGCACCACGTGGCGATGCGCTGGACGAAGAAAGTTGGAGCAGCCGCCAACGCCCCTCCAGGAGGCCGAACGCAGTCGTTGCGCCGGGGGACGAGCGGCATGGATGCCGCGAGAGGCGCGCCAGGCCATGGATGGCCCATCGCGCCGGCCCCCGATAGCAACGATGGAGTGAGGGAACCCCGGCGAAGCCGGGGCCGGATGATGGGGCGAGTTTTTTGGTTCCTTTTCAACGACTG